>NZ_CP055263.1:308750-617500 GCF_014217835.1 Metabacillus sp. KUDC1714 | reverse complement strand
GAAGCAGGGAGGACCATCTCCCAAGGCTAAATACTCCCTAGTGACCGATAGTGAACCAGTACCGTGAGGGAAAGGTGAAAAGCACCCCGGAAGGGGAGTGAAATAGATCCTGAAACCGTGTGCCTACAAGTAGTCAAAGCCCGTTAATGGGTAATGGCGTGCCTTTTGTAGAATGAACCGGCGAGTTACGATCCCGTGCAAGGTTAAGTTGATGAGACGGAGCCGCAGCGAAAGCGAGTCTTAAGTAGGGCGAAAGAGTACGTGGTCGTAGACCCGAAACCAGGTGATCTACCCATGTCCAGGGTGAAGTTCAGGTAACACTGAATGGAGGCCCGAACCCACGCACGTTGAAAAGTGCGGGGATGAGGTGTGGGTAGCGGAGAAATTCCAATCGAACCTGGAGATAGCTGGTTCTCTCCGAAATAGCTTTAGGGCTAGCCTTGAATTTAGAGTCTTGGAGGTAGAGCACTGATTGGACTAGGGGCCCCCAACGGGTTACCGAATTCAGTCAAACTCCGAATGCCAAAGACTTATATTCAGGAGTCAGACTGCGAGTGATAAGATCCGTAGTCAAGAGGGAAACAGCCCAGACCACCAGCTAAGGTCCCAAAGTATACGTTAAGTGGAAAAGGATGTGGAGTTGCTTAGACAACCAGGATGTTGGCTTAGAAGCAGCCACCATTTAAAGAGTGCGTAATAGCTCACTGGTCGAGTGACTCTGCGCCGAAAATGTACCGGGGCTAAACGTATCACCGAAGCTGTGGACTGTTCTTTTAGAACAGTGGTAGGAGAGCGTTCTAAGGGCTGTGAAGCTAGACCGTAAGGACTAGTGGAGCGCTTAGAAGTGAGAATGCCGGTATGAGTAGCGAAAGAGGGGTGAGAATCCCCTCCACCGAATGCCTAAGGTTTCCTGAGGAAGGCTCGTCCGCTCAGGGTAAGTCGGGACCTAAGCCGAGGCCGAAAGGCGTAGGCGATGGACAACAGGTTGAAATTCCTGTACCACCTCCTCACCATTTGAGCAATGGGGGGACGCAGAAGGATAGGGTAAGCGCGCTGTTGGATATGCGCGTCCAAGCAGTTAGGCTGACAACGAGGCAAATCCCGTTGTCACATAAGGCTGAGCTGTGATGGCGAGGGAACTATAGTACCGAAGTTCCTGATTCCACACTGCCAAGAAAAGCCTCTAGCGAGGTGAGAGGTGCCCGTACCGCAAACCGACACAGGTAGGCGAGGAGAGAATCCTAAGGTGAGCGAGAGAACTCTCGTTAAGGAACTCGGCAAAATGACCCCGTAACTTCGGGAGAAGGGGTGCTTTTTAGGGTGAATAGCCCGGAAAAGCCGCAGTGAATAGGCCCAGGCGACTGTTTAGCAAAAACACAGGTCTCTGCGAAGCCGCAAGGCGAAGTATAGGGGCTGACGCCTGCCCGGTGCTGGAAGGTTAAGGGGAGAGGTTAGCGTAAGCGAAGCTTTGAACCGAAGCCCCAGTAAACGGCGGCCGTAACTATAACGGTCCTAAGGTAGCGAAATTCCTTGTCGGGTAAGTTCCGACCCGCACGAAAGGCGTAACGATCTGGGCACTGTCTCAACGAGAGACTCGGTGAAATTATAGTACCTGTGAAGATGCAGGTTACCCGCGACAGGACGGAAAGACCCCGTGGAGCTTTACTGTAGCCTGATATTGAATTTTGGTACAGCTTGTACAGGATAGGTAGGAGCCTGAGAAGCCGGAGCGCTAGCTTCGGTGGAGGCGTCGGTGGGATACTACCCTGGCTGTATTGAAATTCTAACCCACAGCCCTTATCGGGCTGGGAGACAGTGTCAGGTGGGCAGTTTGACTGGGGCGGTCGCCTCCTAAAATGTAACGGAGGCGCCCAAAGGTTCCCTCAGAATGGTTGGAAATCATTCGTAGAGTGTAAAGGCACAAGGGAGCTTGACTGCGAGACCTACAAGTCGAGCAGGGACGAAAGTCGGGCTTAGTGATCCGGTGGTTCCGCATGGAAGGGCCATCGCTCAACGGATAAAAGCTACCCCGGGGATAACAGGCTTATCTCCCCCAAGAGTCCACATCGACGGGGAGGTTTGGCACCTCGATGTCGGCTCATCGCATCCTGGGGCTGTAGTCGGTCCCAAGGGTTGGGCTGTTCGCCCATTAAAGCGGTACGCGAGCTGGGTTCAGAACGTCGTGAGACAGTTCGGTCCCTATCCGTCGTGGGCGTAGGAAATTTGAGAGGAGCTGTCCTTAGTACGAGAGGACCGGGATGGACGCACCGCTGGTGTACCAGTTGTCTTGCCAAAGGCATAGCTGGGTAGCTATGTGCGGAAGGGATAAGTGCTGAAAGCATCTAAGCATGAAGCCCCCCTCAAGATGAGATTTCCCATAGCGTAAGCTAGTAAGATCCCTGAAAGATGATCAGGTTGATAGGTCTGAGGTGGAAGCACGGTGACGTGTGGAGCTGACAGATACTAATCGATCGAGGACTTAACCTAATAAAAGCGTTAAATGAAGTGAATTGAATTGTGTATCGTTATCTAGTTTTGAAGGAATATATTTTTTTTGTAAAAAACACTTGAAATATTCTTTCAAAATAGTATAATAATTCTTGTCGTAATTGTCTGGTGGCGATAGCGAAGAGGTCACACCCGTTCCCATGCCGAACACGGAAGTTAAGCTCTTCAGCGCCGATGGTAGTTGGGGGTTTCCCCCTGTGAGAGTAGGACGTTGCCAGGCTGTTTCAAGAATTATATTGATCTTACAACGGAGGATTAGCTCAGCTGGGAGAGCATCTGCCTTACAAGCAGAGGGTCGGCGGTTCGATCCCGTCATCCTCCACCATTATAAACTTATTGTGCCGGTGTAGCTCAACTGGTAGAGCAACTGACTTGTAATCAGTAGGTTGGGGGTTCAAGTCCTCTTGCCGGCACCACTTAATACTACTCATTGAAAAATGAGCCATTATCTCAGTTGGTAGAGCACGATCGAATAAGCATCGAAGCGATACATCAGCGCACATATTGAGCTGCTACTTGTTTAAGCTTTCTGAAATATGGGCGTCATTACAAGAGCAAAACAACATTATACTACTCATTGAAAAAATGAGCCATTAGCTCAGTTGGTAGAGCATCTGACTTTTAATCAGAGGGTCGAAGGTTCGAGTCCTTCATGGCTCACCATTTACACACCTTGCGGGTGTGGCGGAATTGGCAGACGCGCTAGACTTAGGATCTAGTGTCCTTGTGACGTGGGGGTTCAAGTCCCTTCACCCGCATCAATTAAATATTGCGGAAGTAGTTCAGTGGTAGAACACCACCTTGCCAAGGTGGGGGTCGCGGGTTCGAATCCCGTCTTCCGCTCTTAGTAAGTGCCGGGGTGGCGGAACTGGCAGACGCACAGGACTTAAAATCCTGCGGTAGGTGACTACCGTACCGGTTCGATTCCGGTCCTCGGCACCACTTACATTATGCGCCCGTAGCTCAATTGGATAGAGCGTTTGACTACGGATCAAAAGGTTAGGGGTTCGACTCCTCTCGGGCGCGCCATATATCGGGAAGTAGCTCAGCTTGGTAGAGCACTTGGTTTGGGACCAAGGGGTCGCAGGTTCGAATCCTGTCTTCCCGACCATACTAAAACTTTCTTTGGGGCCTTAGCTCAGCTGGGAGAGCGCCTGCTTTGCACGCAGGAGGTCAGCGGTTCGATCCCGCTAGGCTCCACCATTTAGTTAAATAATAAATTTCCATTTTGGCGGTGTAGCTCAGCTGGCTAGAGCGTACGGTTCATACCCGTGAGGTCGTGGGTTCGACTCCCTCCGCCGCTACCAATTTGGACCTTTAGCTCAGCTGGTTAGAGCAGACGGCTCATAACCGTCCGGTCGTAGGTTCGAGTCCTACAAGGTCCACCATTTTCCATCATACACGGAGGAATACCCAAGTCCGGCTGAAGGGATCGGTCTTGAAAACCGACAGGGGCGTCAAAACCCGCGGGGGTTCGAATCCCCCTTCCTCCTCCATATTTTTTAAATTTTATATTTCTATTATCGCGGGGTGGAGCAGTCTGGTAGCTCGTCGGGCTCATAACCCGAAGGTCGCAGGTTCAAATCCTGTCCCCGCAACCAATTTCAGTTGACGATACTACGTTGCTCTTACTTCTTAGCGAGGAAACATAGGAGTGCTTTAGTGCAACCAAATGGTCCGGTAGTTCAGTTGGTTAGAATGCCTGCCTGTCACGCAGGAGGTCGCGGGTTCGAGTCCCGTCCGGACCGCCATTTTTAAAAAATCCCTTGTCTCAAGGAAAAGGGTTTCAATAAGCGAGAAGGTCGAGGAAGCGACTGAGCGAACACCGGAGCGTATGTAAATACGTGAGGATGTGAGTGATGGAGCTGACGAAGAGATTCGAAGCTTAGTGGAAGCCGTAAACTATATGGCTCGGTAGCTCAGTTGGTAGAGCAATGGACTGAAAATCCATGTGTCGGCGGTTCGATTCCGTCCCGAGCCACCATTTTTAAGATTAGACTTAGCTCATGTGGCGATTGTGGCGAAGTGGTTAACGCACCTGATTGTGGTTCAGGCATTCGTGGGTTCGATTCCCATCAGTCGCCCCATTTATATCTTGCGGGTGTAGTTTAGTGGTAAAACCTCAGCCTTCCAAGCTGATGATGAGGGTTCGATTCCCTTCACCCGCTCCAAAATTTAAAATGGGCCTATAGCTCAGCTGGTTAGAGCGCACGCCTGATAAGCGTGAGGTCGATGGTTCGAGTCCATTTAGGCCCACCATTTCATATTTTTATTCCGCAGTAGCTCAGTGGTAGAGCTATCGGCTGTTAACCGATCGGTCGTAGGTTCGAGTCCTACCTGCGGAGCCATATATATGGGGAAGTACTCAAGTGGCTGAAGAGGCGCCCCTGCTAAGGGTGTAGGTCGCGCGAGCGGCGCGAGGGTTCAAATCCCTCCTTCTCCGCCAGTTTATAAATATAGTTTAAGGCCCGTTGGTCAAGCGGTTAAGACACCGCCCTTTCACGGCGGTAACACGGGTTCGAATCCCGTACGGGTCATCAACAAAAAAACACTGCAAATTCGCAGTGTTTTTTTTGTTGGGATTTTTTTAAAACCGCTCCAAAAAGATCTTATTCCAAGTAGAGTGTAAAAAACCTTTGCTTTGTATTTTCTATTCTATTAGGTAGTGGTTTAAGCTTGATCAAATTAGGGTATGAATAAAAGAAACAAGCTTAAATGTTGACTTATCATTTGATAAACTATTATATTCAATTGTAGGTGCTCTATAAAAATTAAATCTACTTTTCTATGTAAATAAAATAGGGTCTGAAACGGAAAATTCATCTACTTTTTCGTATGCAAAAATTTGAATGATACGCACTTTCTTGATTTGTTTATTTCAATCTTAAGATTAAGCTTGCTTCAAAGTAACCCATCTACAATTAATTCGAAATTCCTTCTTTTTTTTCTTCAAAGAACTTTCAACAAAAACCAACAAAAAGTCGAATAAAATATTTTTCTGATATAATGTTCGGTATCTCAGCTTGTCCACAATTCTACTAATTTGAACGCTTTTCTTACCTTAAATTAAATTATTCCGATTTCATCAAACATACTTCATACTACTAGTGTTTTAGAGTCTTTTTCGCCGATTTATTAAAATTCCCTTTATTTTTTTCTATATTTTAAAAGTATAACATTTAAATATTAATTTCATTTCAATGTAGGTTTATGTCGGAAAAAAGAAGCGTTTACATAAAAGGGATCTACGAGTAAGTATTGAATGTTTAGCATAGAGATAATAAGAGAAAGGGTGACCTATGTGACTCTCATTTGTCCAACAGACTATGATATTCATTTATTTCATGAAGGACAGTCATTTGAAAGCTATGGGTTTTTAGGAGCTCATATACAGGAGCAAGATGGATTAATTGGTACAAATTTCTGTGTATGGGCACCAAAAGCAAAAGGAGTTAATGTTGTTGGTGATTTTAATGGTTGGTTTGGTCAAAATCATCAAATGGAGAAGATCAATGAGGAGGGGATTTGGAACATATTTATTCCTCATTTAGTAGCTGGAGAGATATACAAGTATGAAATCATTACAGCTTCTGGAGAGACTTTATTGAAAGCAGATCCATATGCCTTCTTTTCAGAGGTAAGGCCGAACACTGCATCCATTGTTCATGATTTATCAGGGTATGTGTGGAACGATCAAAAGTGGAAGAGAAAAAAGCGACAGAGACCACCATATGATCGACCAATGTCTATTTATGAAGTGCATTTAGGAACTTGGAAAGTAAAAGATGATGAAGAGTTGTATAGCTACAAGGAATTAGCAGAAGAACTAATACCTTATGTATTAGATCATGGTTTTACCCATATTGAATTACTTCCTATTATTGAACATCCATATGACCGTTCTTGGGGATATCAAGGAACGGGTTATTTTTCTGCTACAAGTCGTTTTGGTAAACCACAAGATCTAATGGAATTTATTGATACATGCCATCAAGAAAATATCGGTGTCATTATTGATTGGGTTCCAGGTCATTTTTGTAAGGATGAACATGGGCTATATATGTTTGATGGTCAACCAACTTACGAATACAAAAATTATAATGATCGTGAAAATTTGGATTGGGGAACAGCGAACTTCGATTTAGGTAAACCTGAGGTTCAAAGCTTTTTGATTTCAAATGCGATCTTTTGGATTGAGCATTTCCATGTAGATGGTTTCCGTGTTGATGCGGTTGCAAATATGCTTTACTGGCCAAATTCTAATGAGCTAGTAGAGAACCCATTTGCAGCAAGCTTTTTAAGAAAACTGAATGAAGCTGTCTTTGCAAAAGATCCAGATATCTTAATGATTGCTGAAGATTCAACTGATTGGCCAATGGTAACTGCTCCTACCTCGTCAGGTGGTCTAGGCTTTAACTACAAATGGAATATGGGTTGGATGAATGACATTCTTACCTATATGGAGGCTTCTCCAGAACATAGGAATGAACTCCACCATAAAGTAACATTCTCCCTATTATATGCTTTTTCAGAAAACTTCATTTTACCGTTTTCTCATGATGAGGTTGTGCATGGGAAAAAATCACTGTTAAATAAAATGCCAGGTGATTATTGGCAGAAGTTTGCTCAATTAAGGCTGCTTTATGGATATATGATTGCACACCCTGGAAAGAAACTACTTTTTATGGGTGGTGAGTTTGGCCAGTTTGATGAATGGAAGGATTTAGAACAGCTTGATTGGTTTTTAGAAGATTATGAGATGCATAATAAAATGCGTGTCTTTTTTAAAGAATTGCAACAAGTCTATCAAAAGCAAAAGCCATTGTATGAATTAGATCATGCAGAAGAAGGTTTTGAATGGATAGATGTTAACAACAGGGATCAAAGTATTTTCTCTTTTATACGTAAAAGTCAAAAAGAAAATGATCTTTTAGTAGTAATTTGTAATTTTAAACCAATTGTTTATCACGACTACAAAGTTGGGGTTCCAATCGATACAGAATATGTAGAGATTTTAAATAGTGATGCAGGTGAATATGGTGGATCAGATCAACTGAATAAAAAGAATTTGAAGGCATTAGAGGGTGAATATCATGGCAGACCATATCACCTTTCGATGACGATCCCACCATATGGAGTTGTTATTTTACGAACAGTTAAAAAAAGAGGGGAGAATAAAAATGGGAAGAAAAAAGTGCGTCGCAATGTTATTAGCAGGGGGTAAGGGTAGCAGATTAAGCTCCCTTACAAAAAATCTAGCGAAACCTGCTGTTCCCTTTGGGGGCAAATATCGAATCATTGATTTTACATTAAGTAATTGTACGAATTCTAGTATAGATACAGTAGGGGTACTTACACAGTATCAACCTCTTGTCTTAAACTCATATATTGGTATAGGCAGTGTATGGGACTTAGATCGTAAAAATGGCGGCGTAACAGTTCTTCCTCCTTATACAGAATCTTCTGAGATGAAATGGTATAAAGGGACAGCAAGTGCAATCTATCAAAATATTAATTACATCAAGCAATATGATCCTGAATATGTACTAATCTTATCAGGAGATCATATTTACAAAATGGATTATTCGAAGATGCTAGATTACCATATTGAAAAAAATGCTGATGCATCTATTTCAGTTATTGAAGTGCCTTGGGATGAAGCAAGTCGTTTTGGCATTATGAATACAAATGAACAGATGCAAGTTGTCGAATTTGATGAAAAACCTGCTAAACCGAAAAATAATTTAGCTTCTATGGGTATCTATATTTTTAAATGGTCAATATTGAAAGAATATCTTGAAATGGATGAGAGAAATCCATATTCAAGTCATGACTTTGGAAAAGATATTATTCCTTTATTACTAGATGAAAAACGCAATGTTGTAGCATATCCGTTCCAGGGATATTGGAAGGATGTAGGTACGGTTAAAAGTCTTTGGGAAGCGAATATGGATCTTTTAAACGATGAATCAAAACTGAATTTATTTGATCGTGATTGGAAGATCTATACTGTTAATTCCAATCACCCTCCTCAGTTTATCTCTGATGATGCACAAGTAACAGATTCATTTGTAAATGATGGCTGTGTCATTTTGGGCAATGTGAATCATTCTGTATTATTTCAAGGTGTAACAGTTGGAAAGAATACGGTTATTAAAAATTCTGTCTTAATGCCAGATGCTGTAATTGGTGAAAATGTTTATATAGAGAATGCAATTATCCCTAGTGGAATTGAAATTCCAAATGGTACAGTTATTTGCCCTGATGCAAATTCAGAGGAAATTCTCCTTGTAACAGAAGAGATTATTGAAGAACTTAACACACTTGTAGATAGCAAAAATATTTAATATAGAATTATTTAGGATCAGAGTTTCGAAGTTATAAAATTACTAACATAGTATGGAACAAGGTTGGTTGGGGTATTAGCTTGTCTTACCAATAGGGATACTGGATAAAATCAATAGGATCCTAAATGTGTAAGCTTGTTTGCTTGCTCCGGCCTCTTTTCCTAAAAAGGGGAGAATGGAATTGAATCAGAAAATGCTTGGTGTTATTGATGCAACAGCCTATAAACCGGAAATTGAAGATTTAACGGTACATCGTTCATTAGCAGCGGTTCCTTTTGCTAGTCGTTATCGATTAATTGATTTTGTCCTTTCAAATATGGTTAATTCTGAAATTGAAAGTGTTGCGATTTTTCCTAAATACCAGTATCGTTCATTAATGGACCATATTGGCTCAGGAAAACAATGGGATCTAAACCGTAAAAAGGATGGATTATTCTTTTTTCCGTCTCCTCACTTGCATAACGAGTACGATGAGTTTGGATCATTCCGTCAGTTTTCAGATCATATCGATTACTTTTTAAGAAGCACACAAGAATATGCTGTTATTACAAATAGCTATACTGTTTGTAATATTGATTATAAAAAAGTATTGTCATATCATTTGGAAAATGGCTGCGACATTACAGAAGTAAGAAAAGATGACAAGTCATTGCAAATGTATATCATGTCTACAAAGCTTCTTATAAATCTTATTGATGATAAAGAACAGACTGGTTCTAAGACTTTAGCAGATGTGATAATTGAAAATCGAAATAATTTAACAATCTGTCATTATGAATATAAAGGCTATGCTGCAGTTATCGATTCGATTAGTAGTTATTATAAGCATAGTATGGATATGCTTAACCCAACGGTCTGGAATGAAATTTTCTTGAATAACCGTCCAATTTTAACAAAGGCAAAAGATGAGCCTCCTACGAAATATGGAAAAACTGCTCTAGTTAAAAATTCATTAATTGCAAATGGTTGTAAAATCGAGGGGCATGTAGAAAATAGTATCATTTTTAGAGGGGTCCATATTGGAAAAGATACAGTCATTAAAAATAGTGTAATTATGCAAAAGTCACAAATTGGAGATGACTGTTTATTAGACAATGTAATCGCGGATAAAGATGTCAAGGTAGAAAAAGCGGCTGTAATTAAAGGGGCTGCATTATTACCATATATATTAAGAAAAAGAACGATTCAAGGAGCGTTGATGAACTCGTGAAAGTCTTATTTGCAGTTTCAGAATGTGTACCATTTGTGAAATCAGGTGGGTTAGCCGATGTAGCAGGTGCCTTACCAAAGGAATTAAAGAAACTTGGAATGGATGTTCGTGTTATTCTGCCTAAATATAGTTTAATAGCAGAAAAGTTTAGAGATAAAATGGAAAAAATAGAGGAGATTACCGTGCCTGTAGGTTGGAGGCAGCAATTTTGTGGAATCGAATCTTTAGAATATGATGGGATCACATACTACTTTCTTGATAATGAGTACTATTTTTATCGAGACTCACTTTACGGACATTATGATGATGCAGAAAGATTCTCTTTTTTCTGCAGAGGGGTTCTAGATTCATTGGAAGCAATTGACTTTCAACCTGATCTTATTCACTCACATGATTGGCATACAGGAATGATTAATTTCTTGCTGAAAGAGGAATATCAACAGCAACCATTCTATAAACATATCAAGAGTGTGTTTACCATTCATAATCTACAATTCCAAGGGATTTTTCCTTTTTCTGTTTTAGAAGATCTCCTGAACATGGAAGCTGAAAAGTTCTTTGGATTGGAATTCCATGGACATGTGAGCTTTATGAAGGGTGCAATTAATTCTGCTGATACCATTACAACGGTTAGTCCTACATATATGGAAGAGATTCAAACAGCTTATTATGGAGAAAGATTAGATGGTTTATTACGATCAAGGCAGGCATCTTTAGTAGGTATCCTAAATGGGATAGATGATGAATTATATAATCCAGAAACTGATCCAGTTATAGATGAACCTTATACTGTTGACACTCTTAGCAGAAAAGCTTTGAATAAAGCTGCCTTGCAGTCATCATTTGGACTTCCAGTAGAAGATGATATTCCACTAATATCGATGGTGACAAGGTTAACAAAGCAAAAGGGCTTTGATTTAGTGAAACGAGTTCTTGATGAAGTATTAAGCAAAGATGTTCAAATGATCGTTCTTGGAACTGGTGAAAAAGAATTTGAAGATTTCTTTAAACATATGGAATGGCTTTATCCTACTAAATTTAAAGCATACATAGGATTTGATGAAAGATTAGCACATCGCATCTACGCGGGCTCTGATCTTTTCTTAATGCCTTCAAAATTTGAACCATGTGGATTAGGGCAGCTCATTGCATTAAGGTATGGTACCCTTCCGATAGTGAGAGAAACCGGTGGATTGAACGATACAGTTTTGTCTTATCAAGAGGATACAGAGGAGGGGAACGGATTTTCATTCAGAAATTTCAATGCTCATGACATGTTAAATACCATTTATCGTGCTGTGGATATGTATCAACAGAAGGATGTATGGCAGGGAATTGTAGAAAATGCCATGAAACAAGATTATAGTTGGACACAATCTGCTTTGAAATATAACCAGCTATATGCTGATTTAATGACTAGGAGTGAAGAGCATGTTCTCCAACAAGGATCGGTTTAAGGAAAGCTTTCTAAAAAGATTAGAAAGCATGTGTGGCAAAGGATTTGAAGAGTCTACAAAGCGTGATCAATATCATACTTTAGGCAATATGGTAAGGGAATATATTAGTTCGAAATGGATTGAAACCAACGAGCTATACAGGTCGGAAAATAAAAAACAAGTTTATTATTTATCAATTGAATTTTTACTTGGACGTCTGCTTGGTCAGAATTTGCTAAATCTAGGTATTAAAGAGATTGTCGAGGAAGGACTAAGTGAGCTAAATATCACATTAAGTGAAATTGAAGATTGTGAGTCTGACCCAGCTTTAGGTAATGGTGGTCTTGGACGACTTGCAGCATGCTTCTTAGATTCCCTTGCGACGTTAAACCTACCTGGACATGGATATGGAATCCGCTATAAACATGGATTGTTTGACCAAAAAATAGTGGATGGTTATCAGGTAGAGCTTCCTGAGCAATGGCTTAGACACGGTAATGTTTGGGAGGTTCGAAAACCTGACGAAGCAGTTGAGGTTTCATTTTGGGGAAGAGTTGAAACAAGTTGTGATAACAATGTTCTCTCCTTTAAACAAGTTGGTGATCAAAAGGTTTTAGCTGTTCCTTATGATATGCCTGTTGTTGGTTTTCATGTCAATACAGTTAATACGCTAAGACTATGGAATGCTGAACCATCATCCTTTGGTCCAAATCACGATATCTTGTCGTATAAGCGTGAAACTGAAGCGATCACTGACTTTTTATATCCTGATGATACACATGATGAAGGGAAAATATTAAGATTAAAACAGCAATATTTTCTTGTTTCTTCAAGTATTCAAAGCATTTTAGCTTCCTATAAAAAGGAAAACTCAAATGTGAGAGAGCTCCATCATTCTGTTGCGATCCACATTAATGATACACACCCAGCTTTAGCTATTCCTGAATTGATGAGGATCTTAATGGATGTTGAAGGATTAACATGGGATGAAGCATGGGAAATTACAAGTCATACAGTATCTTATACAAATCATACCATTCTATCTGAAGCGTTAGAAAAGTGGCCAATTTATTTATTTAAACCACTTTTACCAAGAATTTATATGATTATTGAGGAGATCAACGAGCGCTTCTGTGCAGAGCTTTGGGATCGTTATCCAGGAGAGTGGCAACGTATAGAACATATGGCCATTATTGCACATGGATTAGTGAAAATGGCTCACCTCTCTATCGTTGGAAGCTGTAGCATTAATGGAGTTGCAAAAATTCATTCAGATATATTGAAAAACCGCGAAATGAAGCCATTTTATGAGTTATACCCTTGGAAATTTAATAACAAAACGAATGGCATTACTCATCGCAGGTGGTTATTAAAAGCAAATCCAGAGCTAACAGCAATAATAAAAGATGTTATTGGTGATGAATGGATAAAGCAACCAGAAAAGTTGATAGATTTAAAAAGACATATTTATCATCCTGCTTTAAAAGAGAGTTTTGCAGCTGTTAAGAGGAAAAGAAAAGAGATTCTTGCAAAAAAGATAGCTGAAAAGAATGGGATTATCGTAGATATTGATTCAATTTTTGACGTTCAAGTTAAGAGATTACATGCATATAAACGGCAATTATTAAATGTTTTACACATTTTGTATTTATATAATCGCATAAAAGAGGACGCGAATTATACGATCACACCTCGTACATTTATTTTTGGTGCCAAAGCGTCACCAACGTATTATTATGCAAAAAAAGTGATCAAATTAATTCACTCTTTAGCAGATAAAGTTAATAACGATCCAAGAGTCTCGAAGGTTATTAAAGTAGTCTTCATGGAAAATTATCGTGTTTCACTTGCCGAAGATATTTTTCCGGCTGCAGATGTGAGTGAGCAAATTTCAACGGCAAGCAAAGAGGCATCTGGAACAGGGAACATGAAGTTTATGATGAATGGAGCTCTAACGGTAGGAACTTTAGATGGAGCAAACATTGAAATCATGGAGGAAGTTGGACGTGATAATATCTTCACTTTTGGATTAACCGCCAGCGAGGTTCTAAAATATGAAGAAAACGGTCGTTATCGATCGATGGAATATTATCACCATGATTTAAGAATCCGCCAAGTTGTCGATCAATTAACAAATGGCTTTTTCTCAGAAGATGAAGGGGAATTCGAATCAATTAAAGATTCACTATTAGTTCAAAACGATCAGTACTTCGTTTTACGTGATTTTGCTTCATATATAGAAGTGCAAGAAAAAGTTGGAGTTGCCTATCAAAATACTGATAAATGGCTTGAACAAGCCTTAATCAATATTTCACACTCAGGCTTCTTTTCGAGTGATAGAACCATCCAACAATATGCCGATGATATATGGGAAATTGGACCTGTTGCTTTAAAAATGTAAAGAAAAAAATGGTGTGCCCACGATTGGGGTGCACCATTTTTGGTTCGTTTTAGGAAATGAAAAAGTTCTTGTATAGTAAATATGCGCTTTGACATCCAGCGCCTATCCCCTCTTAGGTCTACAGCCACTCATAAATTGAAGGTAAAAACACACCTTCTATTCATGAGTGGCTTATTTGCCTGAGGCTAGTCAAGGAGATTGCGCATTAGTTTTAATCAATCACCATCTAATAATCTACCTAAGCCACCAAGTAAGCTTCCTTCTCCACGACCTTCTCCGCCAGAGGATGGTGCACTAGCTATAACACGATCTGCCAAACGGCTAAATGGAAGTGTTTGGATCCATACAGTACCTGGTCCTTGAACAGTTGCAAAGAATAAACCCTCGCCACCGAAGAATGCTGTTTTTACTTTACCAACAAATTCAATATTATAATCTACATCTTTTGTTAAAGCGACAAGACATCCAGTATCAATGCGAAGCTTTTCTCCAGGCTGCAAATCTCTTCTAATAATTGTCCCACCAGCATGTAAAAATGCTAACCCGTCACCTTCAAGTTTTTGCATAATAAAGCCTTCGCCACCGAAAAATCCAGTCCCTAGTTTCCTCTGGAAGTCAATTCCAATCGAAACACCTTTAGCTGCACATAGGAAGGAATCCTTCTGACAGATTACTTTGCCTCCAAGTTCACTTAAGTCAACTGGTATGATTTTACCTGGATATGGAGCAGCAAAGGATACACGTTTCTTACCTGATCCTTTATTTGTGAATACGGTCATGAATAAGCTTTCACCAGTTATCACACGCTTGCCCGCGCCGACAAGTTTACCTAGAAAGCCCTTTTGGTTATTATCTCCGTCACCGAAGATTGTTTCCATATCAATGCCATCTTCCATCATCATCATACCACCAGCTTCAGCAACAACACTCTCTTTTGGATCTAATTCGATTTCAACACACTGCATATCGTCACCATGCAGTAAATAATCAATTTCATGTGCGTTCAACAGGATCCCCCCAATATGTAAATAACAGTTCAAAAGTAACTGTAACAGTTTCTATTTTACAGGTTTTTTACATTTCATAGAAGTCTCTTTTGGTTTCTTTAACGAATGTTTTTACCTTCAATCGCTAGTAAATTGCGAAATACAATATAGAAATCTATTTAAAACAAAAGAGAGCATCAAAGCTCTCTTTTATTTTAACCTTTATGAGATTTGTCACTAGCGTTGTCAGTACTAGTTTGAGAACCAGCCTTTTTCCCCCACCATGTAGCAAGAAGCGGCCCGGAAATATTATGCCAAACACTGAAGATTGCACTTGGTACTGCCGACAATGGGGAAAAATGGGCAACAGCTAAAGCTGCACCTAAACCCGAGTTCTGCATTCCTACCTCAATCGAGATTGCTTTTTGATCTGCAAAATTCAGCTTTAACAATTTCGCTAAAACGTACCCTAAAAGAAGTCCTAAAACATTGTGTAAAACAACAATTGAAAAAATTAAAAGTCCAGTTTCAGCAATTTTACCTGAATTAACAGCAACAACAGCTGCAGCCACTGCTACAATCCCCACAACTGAAATTAGTGGTAATACAGCAACACTTTTTTCAACCTGTTTACGGAATAATAATTTGACAACAATTCCTAAAATAATTGGTACTAACACAATCTGCACGATTGATAAAAATAACGAACCAGCAGAAACCGGTAACCATTTACTTGCGAACAACAATGTAAGTGCAGGTGTTAAAATTGGAGCTAATAAGGTCGAAACAGAAGTAACAGCAACAGACAATGCTGTGTTACCTTTCGCTAAAAATGTCATAACGTTTGAAGCAGTACCACCTGGGCAACAACCTACCAAAATGACACCTACAGCTACTTCTGGTTCTAATTGAAATAACGTAGCAAGACCAAATGCCAACAATGGCATGATCGTATATTGTGCTAACACTCCAACAATAACACTTTTTGGTGCTTGAAACACTGCTTTAAAATCCTGCAAAGATAAAGTTAAACCCATACCAAACATAATAATGCCTAATAAAAGTGCAATATGAGGGGCAATCCACGTAAAGCCTCCTGGGATAAAAAACGCTAAGATGGCAAAAACAATAACCCATACAGCAAATGTGTCGCCAGCTTTTTTACTTACCTTCTCTAAAAAATTCATGTAATCTCAACCTCCTTTGTAGAATTATATATTAGTATTCTGAAATTTCAATATTTATTTATAAAGAGGGAATTATTGCAAGTAATTTGTAAGGGGTTGTTACAGGTTTTATGAAAGGTTTGTAAAACAGAGGAGTAACGCCAATCTAGTCAGTGTCTCGTTAAATTCAGTTATCTTCTCGTCTAAGATCGGATTTATCTCGCTAAATTTAGCTTAAGTCCCGTCAAATTCGAGGGAAATTCCGTAAAAGTAGAAAAGTCACATTATTTGTATTTGGTCACCCATCCTGCAAATTAAAAAGACTCCTCAGATTGAGGAGCCTATAATCACACTTCTTCTTCCGTATAGGGATCTTTTTCATAACCAGGTAAATCACCAAAAATGGTCATCAATCCTTCTTCATCAAGCATATCTTCATACTGCTCATGCTGATTAGAAGGGTAGACAGTGATTTCTTTTCCCTCAATATCAGTACCTACAAAATTCTCGTAGTCCTCAACATAGCCATCGGGTTCTTCTGATTCCATATACATATCGTTGTAGTGATCTTTTGGATATGTTAAATCGGATGGCGTTTCAGATGAACCAAAGCTATTGACGATTTGATAGGCATCTTCGGCATCAAAAGCGACATTTTCATCTTGGTCATCATAGTTAAATTTTCCGAATGGAGGCATAAGGACACCTTCTTCAATCGGTCGATTATGAGAGACAACCTGTTCTGGTGCATGCTCCTTACACGTTGTAGCTGTTGGTATTGCATCAAGTCGATCTAACGGGATTTCCATTCCGCATACTTCACATTTGCCATAAGTTCCGTTATCAACAGCTTGGAGAGCACGGTCTATATCAGTTAATTCCTCTTCAGTATGTTCATTTAGTGCAATATCTTTTTCACGCTCATATAATTCGGTTGCTTCATCTGCTGGGTGGTTGTCATAGCTTGAGAGCTCACCAACTGATTCATGAGCATGTCCTTCTTCTAAACCATAATGTCCATTCATTTCAAAGCGTTGTTCAATCTCATCCTTCATTTTTAATAGCTGTGAACGGAAGGTCTCTACTTGTTGTGAACTTAGCATGCCATCCACGCTCCTTCCTTAAATATATTTCTACTACCTATTATGAGCAGTTAACATGAAATCATGATTGTAAATAATTACACAAAAAAACACGGCTTTTATCCGTGTTTTTCATGCATTACATATAATGACCTATAAATAAGCCAAGTGCTAACAAAAATCCAAATTGTACATTTGTTTGTGCTGTAGCCTTCATTGCGGGCATCATTTCTATTGGACGAACTTTCCCAATAAATTGCTTCACAGCTGATATAGCTTTTGGAATGCTTAAAAATACAATTAATGACCAAGAAGTAGCCACACCGCTAAAGACTAGGATTAAGGTGATGATATAGGAAGCAATAAACATGAGTGCAAGAAAGCAAATTGAGTTTTTTCTTCCTAATAATATAGCTAGTGTTTTTCGTCCATTTTCTTTATCACCATCTAAATCGCGAATATTGTTAGCAGTTAAAATTGCACCGACTAAAATCGCAATTGGAACAGAAAATAAAAAGATAGTAAATGATAAGGTTTCTGTTTGAATAAAATAGGCAATTAATATGATAACAGTACCCATAAAGAAACCAGCTACAAGTTCGCCAAAAGGTGTGTAGGCAATAGGAATAGGTCCTCCTGTATAAAAGTATCCTGTTGCCATACATATGATACCTATTAAAGCAATCCACCATGTAGACATTATGCAAATATAAATGCCAATAACTGTTGCGATCGAAAGGAAAATAATAGCTAAATTTAGAACTGTTTGCGCCTTGATCCCATTTCGAACGATGGCACCACCAATTCCAACAGATGATTCATTATCTAAACCACGTTTATAGTCAAAGTATTCATTAAACATATTTGTTGCAGCTTGAATTAGAATTGAAGCAATTAACATTGCAATGAATATTGAGAGCTTTATTGATCCTTCGTTCAAGGCTAACACGGTTCCAATTGTAACCGGGATAAATGCAGCAGATAATGTATGTGGGCGAAGAAGCTTCCACCATATTCTAAAGCCTTTGTCCTGATTTATAGAAGGAACTTGCGGCGTTGTCTGAGGTTGCATATGATTACTCCTTTTTTGAAAAATAAAAAAGTATAAGTTTTTACACTAATAGTTCATTTTAGTGCTAGGAGACTTCGGCATGTTCTAAGTTTGTCTTAAATTTTTATTTCAAAGTAACGACTCCCAAACAATAGTTTAGAAAAATAACATAGGGGTGTCAATCCTTTTCGGTACAACAATCCTAGCTTATTATTACCAGTAATACCTATAAAATGATTGTTCATTTCAATACGTTTTCATTTTAATCCTGAACGACAAGATATATAATAAGGATATATTACGATATTTTATAAGACGAATCCATTCTATTGACACACCTATTCTGTAGGTGTATCTTAATATAAGCATTTTTGGTGTCGGGGGGATAAGCTTGATAACAACTTTGGATCATACAATAAAAGAATATATACAACATGCATTGGAAGAGGCAAAGCAAACGAATCAATCGGTGATCGTTAGCCGTATTAAAGAAGTGGATGCAATTGACCCCCTCCATTTTTTTGCCTCAGGTGAAGAAATATATTTAGGAGAACGTTTCTTTTGGTCTACGCCAACTGCAGATTTTACAATGGTAGGTTTAGGAAACGAGTTTGTACTTGAAAATGAAAATCGCACACCTGAACGGTTTCAGAAAATTGAAAAAGAATGGAAGCGTTTTAATAAGAAGGTAATTGCAGACCATAAGAAACAAGTTGGGACAGGCCCTCTTTTATTTGGTGGTTTTTCTTTTGATCCAATGAAAGAAAAGGATGTGCTTTGGGAAGCATTTGCTGAAGCGAAATTTGTATTGCCAACGAATATGTTAACTGTTTTTAAAGACAAAACATATATCACAATAAATAAATTAATTACACCAATGGATAACTTGGACACTTGTATCAAACATTTCGAGCAGGTTGGTGAACAGGAATTTACCTTGTTTCCTTATCAAATAGATTGTGAAAAAGGTAACGAATTCGCCTCGATCGAATTAAAAACAACTGAATGGGTAGAAGCAGTTCAACGAGCAACGGCAGATATTCGAGCCAGTGAAATAGACAAGGTAGTGTTAGCAAGAGAAGTTCATTTAGAATTTACGGAAAAGATCGATCCATATCAAGTAGTAGGTCGTTTACAAAAAGAACAACCTACAAGCTTCATTTTTGAATTCGAGAATGGTCTTCAGCATTTTGTAGGTGCTACACCTGAGAGGTTAATTAAAAAGGAAGAAAATCAGGTTCTTTCGACATGTCTTGCTGGATCAATTAAAAGAGGGAAAACAAAAAGTGAAGATAAATTGCTTGGCAATGAGCTATTACATGATGATAAGAATTTAATCGAACACGATATTGTTGTGAAAATGATTAAAGATGCGTTTGAACATTGTTGCTTTGAAGTAAGTGCTCCTGAAGCTCCTGCTTTATTAAAAACAAATAATATCCAACATTTATATACACCTGTTAAAGGCTTTGCAAAGAATGGTCATACTTTGCTTTCAATGGTTGAAAGATTGCATCCCACTCCTGCATTAGGAGGATTTCCAAAAGAAAAAGCGATCGAAAAAATCCGAGAGCTAGAACCGATGCATAGAGGATGGTATGCTGCACCAGTTGGATGGATTGATCATGAAGACAATGGTGAATTTGTTGTTGCAATACGTTCGGGATTGATAGAAGGCAATCGAGCAGCCTTGTTTGCAGGGTGTGGTATTGTAGAGGAATCTGATCCAGAATCGGAATACTTCGAAACAAAAATGAAATTAAAGCCAATGTTGTCAGCGTTAGGAGGGGTAGAAAATGAATGAACTTGATTCATTTACACAGTATGTAGCAAGCTTTGTTGATGAATTAGTAAGCTCTGGTGTTGATAAGGTTGTTATTAGTCCGGGGTCACGCTCTACACCCTTAGCTATCTTAATGGCCGAGCATCCTAAGCTTACGTGTTACATTAATATTGATGAGAGATCAGCAGGCTTTTTTGCACTTGGGATCGCCAAGTCGCAAAAAAAGACTGTTGCCTTGCTTTGTACATCTGGTACTGCTGCTGCCAATTACTATCCAGCAATTGTAGAAGCACATTATGCTAGGGTTCCATTATTAATATTAACTGCAGACAGACCTCATGAATTAAGAGATGTTGGTGCACCTCAAGCAATCGACCAAATACATATGTATGGTAACTATCCGAAATGGTTTGTTGACCTTGCATTACCAGAAGAACAACCTAATATGCTCCGGTATGTAAGAACAGTGGCAGCGAGAGCAGTTGGAACATCAAAAACAAGTCCTGCTGGAGTCGTTCATTTAAACTTTCCATTTCGTGAGCCATTAATTCCTAATGTCAACATACCTAACTTGTGGAGTAAACTAGATACAAAAAGTACATATTTACATATATCACCGACAAATTCATTTTTACCAGAGGATGAAATGGATAAAATCGCGAATTTTTTTGAAGATAAAACCAATGGCTTAATAATTTGTGGTGAACATTATGATCAGGGGTTTGTTGAGAATGTTCAAAGCCTATCAGAGTATTTGAAGTTTCCTGTTATAGCGGATCCTTTATCACAATTGAGAGCTGGTGTGCATAATAAGCAGGGGATTATGGATAGCTATGACTCAATCTTGAAGGACAAAGAATTAGTAGAAAAGCTAAAGCCTGAAGTTGTCATACGCTTTGGTGCAATGCCTGTGTCAAAACCACTCATGCAAATGCTGAAAAATAATCCTGATATTATACAAATAGTCGTTGACCAGGGTGGTACCTACCGAGATCCAACGCTTAACGCTTCACACTTGGTAACATGTGATGAAACTGCTTTTTGTCAAAGTATGATCAGGAAAGTAAATAAAAAACAGGCTTCTCAGTTTTATCAATCCTGGATCCAATGTGATAAGTTATACTGGAAAATGATAAACCAATCATTAGAACAAATGACTGAGATGTTTGAAGGGAAAATTGTTCGAGAGCTACAGCAGTTTTTACCAGATCGCTGCACACTTTTTGTAGGAAATAGCATGCCAATTCGCGATGTTGATACATTTTTTGGAAATACTAACAAGGAAATTAAAATCATGGCAAATCGGGGAGCGAGTGGCATTGATGGGATCGTGTCGACAGCACTCGGAGCTAGTGTAAATGCTGAACAACCAACGTTTTTATTAATTGGTGATTTATCTTTTTATCATGATTTAAACGGGCTTTTAGCTGCGAAAATGAACAATCTCGATCTAACGATTCTTTTAGTTAATAATGATGGTGGCGGGATTTTCTCCTTTTTACCACAGTCTAATGAAGAAAAGCATTTTGAAACATTGTATGGAACAGCAATTGGTTTAGACTTTTCAAAAGTTGTTGACATGTATAATGGTTCATATCAAAAAGTCGAAAGCTGGAAAGAATTACATACATCTCTTCATTCAACCAAGTCCAGGAAGGGTCTAAAGGTCATTGAAATCCCAACTGATCGAAAAACTCGTGTCAAAGTTCATCGGGAATTGTTAGATCATGTTTCCCAGGAAATAAGAAAAGTGTTGAAATGATGAAAATTAGAGGCATACATTATCACGTAGATGTTTATTCTGAAGGGGAACCACTTGTCTTACTTCATGGTTTTACAGGATCTTCTCATAACTGGAAGTCAGTTATGAATGATTTAAGGAATTGCACCTTCATATTGATCGACATTATTGGCCATGGAAATACAGAAAGTCCTGAAGCTCCCTCTAGATATAAAATGGAGGAAGTTGTAAAGGACCTTGCAAGTATTTTAGACGAAATAAAGATCGAGAAAGCAAATTTTCTCGGTTATTCAATGGGTGGAAGGTTGGCTTTAGCTTTTGCAGCAACTTTTCCTAACAGAGTAAATAAATTAATTTTAGAGAGTAGTTCACCTGGTTTAAAATTTGTGGAAGAGCGAGAAAAGCGTAAACATGAAGATGAAAAGTTAGCAGGTGAAATTGTTAGAGATGGGATTGTCAAGTTTGTTGAAAGATGGGAAAACATTCCGCTATTTGCTACGCAGAAACGGTTACCGATACAGCAAAGGAATTCGATTAGGCAGCAAAGATTACAAAACTCAAATCTTGGCTTGGCAAATAGCTTAATTGGAATGGGAACAGGTGCTCAAGTTTCTTTGTGGGAAGAGCTTCCGAATATAAAGATTCCAGTTCTCCTCTTGTGTGGGGAATTAGATAAGAAGTTTTGTGATATAGCTAAAAATATGGACGAGCATCTTTCTATTTCAGTCGTAAAACAAATAAACGACGCTGGTCATGCAATACATGTGGAACAACCGCGAATTTTTGGTAAAATAGTAAATGAGTTTTTAAATACAGATCTGTCTGTTAACTAGGAGGATTAAAAATGGCAATTGAATGGGTTAGCGAACGTAAGTATGAAGAGATTATCTATCAAACATATAATGGTATTGCAAAAATCTCAATTAATCGTCCACACGTACATAATGCTTTTACGCCAAAAACAGTTATGGAATTAATTGATGCATTTGCATATGCCCGTGATGATGAAAACGTTGGAGTGATTATCTTAACGGGTGAAGGTGGAAAAGCATTTTGTTCAGGTGGAGACCAGAAAGTTAGAGGACATGGTGGATATGTTGGAGATGATCAAATTCCACGTCTAAATGTTCTCGATTTACAACGCTTAATCCGAGTAATTCCAAAGCCTGTTATTGCAATGGTAGCGGGATATGCAATCGGTGGAGGCCATGTATTACATATTGTTTGTGACTTAACAATTGCAGCAGACAATGCAGTATTTGGACAAACAGGTCCGAAAGTAGGAAGCTTTGATGCGGGTTATGGTTCAGGCTATCTTGCAAGAATCGTTGGTCACAAGAAAGCTCGAGAAATTTGGTTCCTATGCAGACAATACAATGCACAAGAAGCGTTGGATATGGGATTAGTTAACACTGTAGTTCCTCTTGATCAATTAGAAGCGGAAACAGTGCAATGGTGTGAAGAAATTTTAGAGAAGAGTCCAACAGCGATCCGTTTCTTAAAAGCAGCATTCAACGCTGATACTGATGGACTTGCTGGAATTCAACAATTTGCTGGTGATGCGACATTACTCTACTATACGACAGATGAGGCAAAAGAAGGTCGTGACGCATTTAAAGAAAAGCGTACACCAGACTTTAAGCAATTCCCGCGTTTCCCTTAATAAGCTAAATAATGTGTTTGACAGCTTGATGATTATTAGCTCATCAAGCTGTTTTTATTAAGGCAATTATCAAGACGTCTAGACCTTTTAGTCTTAAGATTAGGCTCTTTTCTAAAAGATTGTTGTTTTTTAACAAAACTGATTAAGTTGATTGGAACGGATATGCGAGACTCCTGTGGGAGTAGCGGGACAGATGAGACCCCGCAGGCGCTTCGCGCTGAGGAGGCTCATCGCCCGCCCCACGGAAAGCGAGCATCCTCTCGCTGCAATCAACCAACCCAATACTATTTTAAAAGCAACAAAGTTTGCGAAAACAGCCTAAGATTATTATGAAGAAACTTTCTTTTTTATCAATGATTAAACAGTGACTTTACGCATTACTTATATTTGGTGGTGGGAAAATGAATCAATTCATGCCTAATTGGTTAAAACAACGTGCAGAGCTGACACCTGATCGACTCGCAATAAAAACAGACAAAGAAATGCTTTCTTTTCAGCAACTTCATACTAGGGTAAAACAACGTGCACATCTATTATCATTATCTGGTGTTGAGTCAGGTCATCATACTGCAATCTTAATGAAAAATAGTATTGAAATGGTTGAAACAATCTATGCGGTAATGTCTATAGGTGCAGTGGCTGTTATGTTAAACACTCGTCTTTCAGATCATGAATTAGAATGGCAGGTTCTCGATGTAGAGGCAGTTCATATCATTAGTAACCAGGAATATCTGGGTAAAATAAATGGTCTTAAGGACAAGAAAAATATCATTGTAAGCGAACAGATTCATCAAGTAAATGATGAAGTTCAAAGTTTCATAAATGTTGATGGAGAGTATACTCCTGAACAAGTTGCCACAATTATGTATACTTCTGGAACTACAGGAAATCCGAAAGGCGTCATGCAAACATTCGGAAATCACTGGTCAAGTGCAATCGGTTCTGCTTTAAATTTAGGGTTGCAGTCTAATGATCGCTGGCTGTTGGCAGTTCCACTTTTTCATATTAGTGGCTTATCAATTTTAATGCGTAGTGTAATTTATGGAATGGGGATTATCTTACTTGAACGTTTTGACGCTAATAAAATGAATGATGCCATTATTCAGGATAAAGTTACAATTGTTTCAGTTGTTACTACGATGCTCCAACAGATGCTTGAAAAACTAGACAAACAGCAATATCCTGATTCATTTCGTTGTATGCTTGCAGGTGGTGGTCCGGTCCCAAAAAGCTTACTTGAGGAATGCCAAACCCGGCAAATTCCGGTTTATCAAACATATGGAATGACAGAAACCTCTTCACAAGTGGTCACTTTGACTCCTGAGCATAGTATGAAAAAGTTGGGATCGGCTGGTAAGCCGTTATTTTCGTGTCAGATAAAAATTGTGAAGGACGGAAAAGAATGCCTAGCAAATGAAGAGGGAGAAATCCTAGTTAAAGGTCCCAACATAACAAAAGGCTATTGGAAGAGAACAAAAGCAACTGAAGAAGCTATTCAGGATGGCTGGCTACATACTGGAGACCAAGGATACAAAGATGATGATGGCTTTTTATTTGTACTTGACCGCCGTTCAGATTTAATCATTTCTGGTGGAGAAAATGTTTATCCTGCAGAAATTGAAGCAACCTTGCTATCACATCCTAAGATTAGGGATGCAGGGATAGTCGGTGTTGAAGATGAAAAATGGGGACAGACCCCATATGCATTTGTTGTTTTACATGAAGAGCTATCTAAAATAGAGCTTGTAGAATACTGCAAAGAGCGTTTAGCAGCTTATAAAGTACCAAAAGATTTTAAGGTAATTGAAGAACTTCCAAGAAATGCATCAAATAAACTACTCCGTAGAGAATTAAAAGATTGGCTAAATAAGGGATGAAGCGATTAAATGATAAAAATTAAAACAGTCACGTTACATCATATCACTCAAACTTTAAAAACTCCTTTTACCTCTAGCATTGGCCATGTTACCGATCGAGAGAGTATTCTAGTTGAAGTGACAGATCTTGAGGGGATAAGTGGATGGGGAGAAGTTGTAGCATTCTCTACTCCTTGGTATACGGAAGAAACAATCTCTACAGCTTTTCATCTTTTAAAAGATATATTAGTACCGTTACTAATGAATCAACCCATTTCACATCCAGATCAACTTAACCACATATTTCACAATGTAAAGCGTAATTATATGGCAAAAGCTTCACTTGAAGGTGCGATCTGGGATTTATATGCGAAAAAACAAGGTGTATCTTTAGCCTTTGCATTGGGCGGTGAAAAGTCTGAAATTGAATGTGGAGTGGTTGTTGGCATATCCTCGATTTCTAAAATGACTGAGCAAATTAGCCAGTATGTAGAGGAAGGGTATAAGCGTTTTAAAGTGAAGATTTCTCCTGATCAGGATATTGAGTTAATTGAGGGCATTAGGAAAAAATTTCCGAAGTTGCCTTTAATGGCTGATGCGAATTCTTCCTATTCATTAAATGATACCGACAGACTAAAAGAGTTAGATCAATTCGGGTTACTGATGATTGAACAGCCACTTGCTGCAGATGATATTATCGATCATGCGAAGCTCCAACAAAAGCTAACAACCCGTATATGTTTGGATGAGAGCATTGTGACAAGTGAGGATGCTAGAAAAGCAATCGAACTTGGGAGCTGTAGAGTCATAAATATTAAGCCAGGGCGTGTCGGTGGCTTGACAGAATCAAAAAAAATACATGATCTTTGTAAAGCAAACGATATTCCGGTATGGTGCGGCGGTATGCTTGAAACTAGCATATCTCGTGCGCATAATATTGCACTTGCCTCACTTGCAAACTTTTCAATCCCTGGGGATATCTCTTCATCTTCAAGGTACTGGGAGGAGGATCTCGTTTACCCAGAAATTAAAGCTGTAAATGGGAAAATAACAGTACCTAGGGCTGAAGGAATAGGCTTTCATATGCAAATGGATATCGTGAAAAAATATCGGAACTCAGTAACGGTTATTAAAAATTCTTATATTTAGTTTGAAAAATTGATTAAATTAAAAGTCTATTTTCAACTGTGAAAATTTATATATTAGTTCAAACGAAAGATTAAAATGCAATTTCTTCAGGTGGTTAAAAGTCATATATAACAGTATACTTTTACTGAAAGGAAAACTTTCAATATGAAGAACAAGTTTCACTTTCTGCTCAGTATGTAATCCAGCCGTTTAGGCTGGATCTTTTTTTTGTCGATATAAAGATGTTGACAATGATGAATATATACATTAATTTTGTACTAAGGAAACTTTTTTAGTTATATAAACAAAATATGCAATAAACTAAAATAATGGCACATATACTAAAATAGGTACATAAATTATTTCAATTACAATAGTTGAAAAAATTTTTTACTATAAAAGTTGCCTTAGGGAAACATCTTCAAAACAGAATGGAGGAGAAAAGGATGAAAAAGAGGTTTGTAAGTATAGTAGCATTAGCAGCAATTTGCTTATTAGCAGCATGCGGTAATGACAAAACAAATGGTGAAACTAAAGACAAAGTTCAAGTGACAACTACAACAGGTCAAGTTGCTGATGCTGTGAAGAGCGTCGGTGCTGATAAAGTAGAGGTTGTTTCTTTAATGGGCCCTGGTGTTGATCCTCATCTTTATCAAGCTTCCCAGGGGGACATTCAAAAGTTAAATAAAGCAGACATCATTTTTTATAGTGGGCTTCATTTAGAAGGTAAAATGGGTGAAATTTTTGAAAAGATGGATGATGATAAACCAACTGTGGCAGTTGCAGATTCCATACCAGAAAGTAAGTTGTTAAGTGCAGATGGTTCAACATCACATGATCCACATGTATGGTTCGATATTCAAGCTTGGCTCTATGTCGTTGATTCAATAGAACAAGAGCTTACAAAACTTTCACCAGAGAATGAAAAATTGTTTAAAGAAAATGCATCAGCTTACAAAAAAGAGCTAGAAGAAATGGATCAATATGCAAAAGAACAAATTGAAATGATTCCAGAAGAAAGTCGAGTACTTGTCACTGCTCATGATGCTTTTAAATATTTTGGTCATGCATATGGACTTGAAGTTATGGGGTTACAGGGATTAAGTACAGATTCAGAATATGGATTAAAAGATGTTCAAGAACTAGTTAACACATTAGTAAAACGCAACATTAAGGCTGTATTTATTGAGAGTAGTATTTCTGAAAGGTCAATTAATGCAGTTGTCGAAGGTGCTATGAAGCAAAACCATCAAGTTGTCATCGGTGGGGAGCTATTCTCAGATGCAATGGGTGACGAAGGAACTGATGAGGGAACATATATCGGTATGTTTAAGCACAATGTTGATACAATTGTTTCATCTTTAAAATAAGGAAATGAGAAAGAAAAATTAAGGGTGGTGTTCTAGAATGATTCCTGTTCAAGTAGAGAATTTAACGATCGCTTATCACCACAAGCCTGTCTTGCAGGAGGTAAGTTTTGAAGTTCCTGAGGGTAAGTTGATTGGTATTATTGGACCCAATGGTGCAGGGAAATCAACCTTAATCAAGGGTGTATTAGGATTAATCCCAACTGCCTCAGGTGAAGTTTCGATATATGGAAAAACATATAATAAGCAACGTAAACTTGTAGGCTATGTTCCCCAACGTGGTTCTGTTGATTGGGACTTCCCAACAAATGCTTTAGATGTTGTGTTAATGGGGAGATATGGTCATATAGGTTGGTTTAAACGACCTCGTAAAAAAGATCTAGTGTTTGCGAAGGAATGTCTTGATAAGGTAGGAATGCTGGAGTATGGAAATCGCCAAATTAGTGAGTTATCAGGTGGGCAACAGCAGCGTGTTTTCTTAGCAAGAGCTCTTGCACAAGATGCAGATGTGTATTTTATGGATGAACCATTTGTTGGGGTTGATGCTGCGACGGAGAAAGCGATTATTGCTTTGCTAAACGAGCTGAAGGCAAAAGGTAAGACAGTTCTAGTCGTTCATCATGATTTACAAACCGTTAAGGAGTATTTTGATTGGGTTTTGCTTTTAAATATGAGAAAGATTGCCTTCGGACCGACGAAAGAGATTTTTACGATCGAGAATTTACAAAAAACGTACGGCGGGAAACTTACGTTTTTACAAGATCAATCTGTGTTGATAGAGGAGACATGAGAGGGGTGAAGTAAAAATGCTTGAAGCCATTCTTTTACAACTTCAAAATCCAAATACACAATGGGTATTAATTGGTACAATGCTTCTTGGAATTGCAAGTGGTGTAGTTGGAAGCTTTACCTTGTTAAGAAAGCAAAGCTTAATCGGTGATGCGATGGCACATTCAGCATTACCAGGGGTTTGTATCGCATTTCTTTTGTATGGATCGAAATCATTAATTTGGTTTTTAATTGGAGCTGCAATTGCGAGTTTAGTTTCATCCTTTTTCATACAATTGATTATTAATCACTCTCGAATAAAAGAAGATTCAGCTTTAGGAATCATTATTTCCGTTTTCTTTGGTTTTGGGATTGTTCTTTTAACATATATTCAGCACAATGGAGCGGGAAATCAAAGTGGATTGGATGACTTTATTTTTGGGCAGGCAGCCTCCATGGTAGCTGCTGATGTTCGGTTAATTTCGATCATTGCCTTTGTTTTGATTATAATTACTGCCGTATTTTATAAAGAGTTTAAATTATTAACCTTTGATCCTCAGTTTGCAAAAGGGATTGGAATTCCTGCAAAATTTTTTAATAGTTTGTTGCTTTTACTAATTGTTTGCTCAGTCGTCATAGGACTACAAACTGTTGGGGTTGTTTTAATGGCTGCTATGCTTATCACACCTGCAATTAGTGCGAGGTATTGGACAAATAAGCTTAGCTACATGATTATTATTTCAGGTTTCATAGGAGGGCTTTCTGGTGTTACAGGGACTTTGCTTAGTACGGTCACAGAGGGTATGGCAACAGGCCCACTTATTATCATTTCAGCAACCTTAATGTTCCTATTGTCGCTCGTCTTTGCTCCGAGACGAGGATTACTTGCAAAGGCACTGAAACAACTTTCCTTACGAAAGAAAACAGCAGTTGAACAAATGTTATTGAGCTTTTATGATCTTACTGAAAGTGGGAATTGTCAAGGAATAACGGATAAACAGCTTCTTCAAAAGAGAAAAGTGTCAAATAGGCTTTATTTATACGCGCGTGATGTCTTACAAAAGAAAGAGTATATTACTAAATTTTTTGATGGGAAATGGTTGTTAACAGATAAAGGGATTGAAGCTGGCTATGAGCTTGTTTTGAAACAACGATTATTCGAAATGTATTTAATGCACGAGATGGAGTTTGCTTACTTAAAGCTTAAAACGAAGGATGACTTAAATTTAAGTTCTATTTCTATGGAAGCAAAGAATCAGCTCATAACTTTATTAACAATACACGATCGAACACCATTATTAATGCCAAAATCATCTAGTGCTGAGGATAGGAGGGTGATGATTAATGACATATGATGCTTGGATCATTGTAACAGGATCATTAGTTGCCATTACTTGTGCGATGATTGGATGTTTTTTAGTGTTACGTAAAATGGCAATGTTAGCGGATGCGATTTCTCATACAGTATTGTTAGGAATTGTCGGTGGTTTTTTAATTACTCGTAGTTTAGAGGGACCTTCATTATTAATTGGTGCAGTTGTAGTTGGACTTTTAACAGCATTACTTGTGCAAGTGCTAAGTGGTAAGGGAGTTCAAGCAGATGCAGCAATAGGTGTTGTTTTTACGTCACTTTTTGCAGTTGGTGTTATCCTCTTATCGGTGTTTGCAGGCAACATCCATTTAGATGTTGATCATGCTTTAATGGGAGAAATTACGTTTATTCCTTGGGATACGTTAGAGTGGAATGGGATGGAGTTAGGACCAAAAGCAGTTTGGCTTTTATCCTTTGTTTTTCTAGTGAATTTACTAATCATTGTTCTCTTTTATAAAGAATTTAAGATAAGCTCCTTTGACCCGGAGATGGCTGTGGCAATTGGAATCCCTGTTTTATTCATTCATTATTTACAAATGGGGATGCTCTCAATTACTACAGTTGCTTCATTTGACAGTGTAGGCGCGATATTGGTTGTTGCGATGTTAATTGTTCCTGCATCAACTGCTTATTTGTTAACAGATAAGCTGCTTAATATGTTATTTATAAGTGCTGGGATCGGCGTGGTTTCTGCAATAAGTGGTTATTACATGGCTACTTTATTAAATGTTTCAATAGCTGGTGCAATGGCAACCTCTACAGGAATATTGTTTGGATTTACATTTTTATTCTCACCAAAGCATGGTTTACTTGCAAAAAAACGAGCACAGCAAAAGCTTTCTAAAATAAGTAGTGGCAAAGGTTTAAGTAGTTAAATTTAAGGCTGACATAATAAAAATGTCAGCCTATTTGAAGTTACTCCATCAAACCATACTCAATGGCACTATCAGCCACAAGTCCATCCACATCATGGGGAAGGTCATCTAATGATCCAAATTCGTAATCCCATAAGTTTGTAAAGGAATTGACGTACATTGGAAATGAGTCAGCACTCGAATTTTTCACATCGCTACGAAACGAATTAAGTAAGCTTTCCTTCAACATGATTACCCCCTTAGGATTTCTATAGATAGTTTGTGAAAAACAAGAAAAAATATGTAACTTTTTGAATAAAAATGAAAATCATTATCAATAATAAAAAGGGATGAACGAGTAGTTGCAGCTACTCGTTCAAGGTTGAGCTTAAGCATCAGTTGGTTCGAACGTTTTGCAATCAGTTTCTTTGCTGCTGCTAGCTTGCTCCCCTGTATGACTAACAACATAGATTGCATCAGCTTTACACTTGTTGCCTTTTCCCCAATAATTACAGTTATTCACTTCGCATAATACATCTTGTGCCATTTTCAAAACCTCCTTACTAAAAAAATGAGTTACATCATTAGTCTGCCATTTTCTACGTGTTTCATACCCTTTTATGTGTTGAAAGCAAGATGAAAAACGTCGCGATATGCGACGTTGAATTTAAGATTCATTTTGCTTCATATAACGTTTATCCTTCATAAACAGCTTCCAAAAGTAAACAAACCCTGGAAATAGAATGAGGAATCCGACAATGTAAGTAATAAATAATGCTCTAAATGTATTTGGATGAGTAAATCCAGATTGAATTGTTACATCCGGATAAATCATGTAGGGTAAATGTGCTCTGCCATAAGCAAAGCTTGCAAGTAAGTATTGGATTGTCACTGCAATAACAGCTAACCTTGGTCGACCAATACGGTGGTTATGTTTAGCAGATGGTAAAAATAATGCTGCTCCCGCAATAAAAAATGAAACAACTGAACCAATTAGATAAGGCATATACTCTAACATATTTGTATAAAGCCAATTCGCTTCATTTTTTAATGTTAGCATAATGAATAGTGCCATGATCAAAGAAATTGGACCTAGAATGAGTGCATCACGTCGATAAACTCGGTATGCTTCTAATTCATCGGCAACATTTGAATAATCTGCAAGTAATAAAGAGGATAAGAAAAGGGTGCTACTTACTGCAAATCCGATAAAGGCATATGTATTCGGACTAGTTAACAAGGCATCAAATTTTAATTGATGAACATCGTTGATAACTTCAATATAACCACCATGAGTAATTGGAAGAACGAGCATCAATAAAGCGGGTATAATAAAGCCTGAAATTCCAGAAACATATGTTAAAGCTTTTTCATAATCCTTTGCTACATGGGAGAATACTAAAAATCCACTTCGTAACGCAAGTAAAATTAAAATAAAGCTTCCAGGCAAAAGTAAAACCGTCCCAAGAATAAATGTTGCTCCAGGGAAAAAACTAACGAGCGCAATGACGATTGCTACGATAAAAACATTGGTTACCTCCCAAGTTGGTGAGAGATAACGATTTGCGATATTTGTTGCATTTGTTTTTTCTTTATTAATATAAATCATTGACCAGAAACCCGCACCAAAATCCATTGTTGCCATTACGGCATAAATAAAAACAAAGCCCCATAATACCGTAATGGCCAGTAATGAATCTGTTGTCATATTGATTCACACCTTCACTTTAGATTAATAAATACTCATACTTCCATTAGGAGGTAAATCACCATCAAGTTCGTTTTCAACAGGATGTCTTTTAAAGTAATATTTAAGGACAAGTAAAACGGCCACCCCTAAAATTACATAAATCAATGTAAATAGGATAAATAACACACCAATTTGGGTTGACCCTGTAACAACATCGGCTGTTTTTAAAATTCGGTAAATAACCCATGGCTGTCTTCCGGTACATGCAAAAATCCAGCCAAACTCAATTGAAAGAAGTGATAGTGGTCCTGCGATTACAAAGGCAAACATAATAGGCTTTGGAAAATGGGGTTTTTTCAAAATTTTATTCCAAAAAAATCCAATCATTGATAAAAAGATTAAAAAGCTTCCGATTAATACCATTCCATTAAAAAGGGTGTGGACAAATAAGGGAGGCCAATATTCTTCAGGGAAATCATTCAATCCAATTACTTTTGTCTCGAAGCTATTACCTGCTAAAAAGCTAAGGGCCCAGGGTATTTCAATTGCGTATTTAATTTCCTGCGTTTCTTTATCAGTAAAGCCACCGATTGCAAGTGGTGCATAATCTTGTGTTTCGAATAATCCTTCTGCAGCTGCAAGCTTCTCAGGCTGATATTCATGTAGCATTTGTGCAGATTCATGTCCATTTAATGCAGTTAAAAGTGAAAAAATCCCTCCGATAGCAAGGCTTAGCATAAGAGCTTTACGGTGGAAGCTGAATACTCGTTGATTTTTTCTGTTTTTTAGCATTTTAAACGCTGAAATTGTACAGATGATAAAGGCACCAGTCATATATGCTGAGACGGCAACATGTGCAGCAGAAATAAAGAAGCTGGGGTTAAAGAATGCAGCCCAAGGATCAACATCAATAATTTCACCATTTTCAATCCGAAAACCAGCGGGAGTACCTTCAAAGGCATGGACATTCGTAATTAATACAGCTGACGCACTAGCACCTAATAACACAAGTGATACACTTAAAATCCTCATCTTTGGAGAAATTCGATCAGCAGCATACACATAAATCGACATAAACAAGGCTTCTATAAAAAACGCATAGATTTCGATTTGAAAGGGTAAAGCCATTACTTTCCCGATAACTTCCATAAAGCCAGGCCATAATAATGCAAGTTGAACACCAGCAATTGTTCCAGTAGGTATAGCTACACCGAGTAAAACCGCTTGACCCTTTGTCCATCGCTTCGCCATTATTGCATAGTCATTATCTTTCGTTTTTTGATAAAGAAGCTCTGCACACAAGATCATTAACGGTAGGCCAACACCTAATGTGGCAAAAATGATGTGAAAGCCCATAGTGGTCCCAAATAGTGAACGTGCCAATACTAAATCATCCATCAAGATCCGCCTTTCTATTCCTTACCTATGTTTACACACATAGTGTCCACTATTTTCTAGATAATATTCTTTCTTCCTATTTTGGTAAAGGTAGGAATGTGAGGGTAATAAAAAAAGTGAGCGAATTTCGCTCACCAGTTTTCATTATTTACTTGAGAGTGCCTTTTTCAATGTTTCTAGGTTTTTCTTCATGATACTAAAATAATCTTCATTATTTTTAATATCTTCATCTGTCACTGTCTCTAGGTTGCTTAATGTTAACGCTTCGGCACCGATTTGCGCTTGAACAATATCTGTAACATTACTGCTAACATTTGATTCAAAGATAACATAGTTGATGTCATGCTCTGTCGCTGTCTCAATAATACTTTGTAATTCTTTTTGTGAAGGCTCCTCAGTTGGAGAAAGTCCTAGTACACTAATTTGTTTAATGCCATATCTCTTTTCCCAGTAGCCATATGCAGCATGTGAAACGAGGATTTCCTTTTTATCTGATTGATTAACTACATCTGTAAATGACTTATCTAAGTCTTCTAATTGTGATTTTAATTGTTGGAAATTTTCTTCAAATGTTTCTTTACCTTCAGGGTGTAATTCAACGAGCGCATTTTTAATATTTTCAGCTAATGTAATAGATAGAATCGGATCAATCCAAACGTGAGGATCATTATCACTATGAGCATGTTCTTCTTCATGAGTATCTTCTTCATGAGCATGTTCTTCCTCTTCATGTTCGTGAGTAGCTTCTTCTTCTGTATGAGCTAAAAGATCAATTCCCTCTCCAGCATTTATAAAGGCAACATTTTCTTGTGCTAATGATTCTTCAATTTGTTCTGTAAAGCTCTCAATTCCAACACCTGAATAAATAAAGCCATCAGATTTAGCGATATCAACCATTAATTTAGACGTAGGTTCGTATGTATGGGCATCCGCTCCAGGTGGTAAAATGCCTTCCACTTCTACTAAATCTCCGCCAATTTTCTTTGTAAAATCCTCTAAAGGATAGATTGTTGTGTAGATTTTCAACTTGTTAGAATCATTTGATTCATCGTTTGTAGATGGTGTGGAAGCATTGCCACCATTACAGGCTACTAGTGATACAGCTATTAATAAAATAATACTTATAAGTAATGATTGTTTTTTCATTTTCTTGCTCCTTTCAATAAATCAGCATGATTACGATTAAGCCTTTTTTATTATATCTTAATCATTCCGTTTTGAGAACATGTTTTTTAATATGTTGTTCAAGAAACATACATAGTATTAGCCAGATGTTGATTTGGATTACATCATTTTTTGTTATGGTTTAATGCGCATTTAGTAAGTTAATAAATAGTAATTGTTACGATTTATATAATAGTATATAAATAGTGAAAAAACAAGAATTATGATATATTTAGATAAATCAAAAAAAGTGGAGGGCTATTTATGAGAATCGTTGATGAAATTTTAGTTCACAATGAAAAGTTTGTGGCTAACAAAGAATTTGAACAGTTTGAGACAACAAAATTTCCAGAGAAGAAACTGGTAATCCTATCCTGTATGGATACTAGATTAGTTGAGCTTTTACCAAAGGCAATGAACATTAGAAATGGTGATGTGAAACATGTTAAAAGCGCTGGAGCGATTGTTGCCCATCCATTTGGGAGTATTATGAGAAGTATTTTGGTTGCTGTATATGAATTAAATGCTGATGAAATTTGTGTTATTGGCCACCATGATTGTGGGATGAGTAAATTAAATGCTAATTCTTTTCTAGGACATGCAGTTGAAAGAGGAATTTCAGAAGAAACAATAGAGACACTGAAATATTCAGGGATTGATTTAGATCGCTGGCTAAAAGGTTTTGATAAAGTAGAGGATAGTGTTCGAGATAGTGTAGAGCGCATTAAAAATCATCCACTTCTAGCAGAAAATATACCAGTTCACGGTTTAGTTATTGACCCTGCAACAGGAAAATTAGATGTGGTTGTTAATGGGTATGAAGACTAAAATGTATTCTATATATCATTTGGGAGAATAAATGTTTACGATTTTAAAGCAGTGGATTTCATAATAGAAATCACACTGCTTTTTTTCTGATATTTTAAAGGGTAAACAGTATATAATATTTCCTGATAAAGGAAGGAGTACTGATGTTTTTTCTATTTCTCGCTTTTTTCCGGAACAGGATCAACACCACCTGGATGAAAAGGATGGCATTTTAAAATCCGTTTTACTGTTAAATAACTTCCTTTGATCACACCGAAACGGCGATATGCTTCTAACCCATAATGTGAGCAGGTTGGATAAAAACGACATGTTGGAGGTGTAATTGGTGAAATAAATTTCTGATAAAACCGTATTATTGCTATAAATAAATGCTTCATCTTAGCTTCATAGTCTCCTAATCCTTCTTTTCTTTTAGTATACGTTTTTTTGTGTGAATGCCAAGTTTTTGATCTGAAAACTTGAGCTTAAGTGAATTATCCCTAGTTGTATTCTTAATTAAGACAAACTACCTTGATTAAAATGAATACGAATTTTGAGTTAATATGTTACAATGATAAAAGAATTTTACTTTAGGAGTGAAGAGAATGCCTTCAGTTGAAAGCTTTGAATTAGATCATAATGCAGTAAAAGCACCATATGTTCGTCATTGTGGTGTTCATAAGGTTGGTAGTGATGGAGAAGTAAATAAGTTCGATATTCGTTTTTGTCAGCCAAATAAACAAGCGATGAAACCTGATACAATTCATACACTTGAGCATTTATTAGCATTTAATATCCGTGAGCATGCTGAAAAGTATAATCATTTTGATATTATTGATATTTCTCCAATGGGTTGTCAAACTGGTTATTATTTAGTTGTAAGTGGGAACCCAGAAGTAACTGAAATTATTGATTTATTAGAAGATACGCTTAAATCAGCTGTTGAAATAACAGAGATTCCTGCTGCTAATGAAACACAATGTGGCCAAGCAAAGCTTCATGACTTAGAAGGGGCTAAACGTTTAATGCGTTTTTGGCTTGAGCAAGATAAAGAAGAATTAGCAAAGGTATTTGGATAATAAAAAAAATCGGTATCCCTTTTTTGGGGACACCGATTTTTTAATCTTTACGATAACTTAAACTAGCGATGGCATCATGTAAATGAATAGATTCTTCGTTGCGGCATTCAACTGTAAATGCTTGGACAAAATCCAATTCATATAAATCAGCAGCGACTAGCCTTACCATATCTTCAACAAATCGTGGGTTTTCATAGGCTGTCTCTGTTACCATCTTTTCATCAGGACGTTTTAGTACAGGATGAATCATCGCACTTGCATTTGATTCTGCAGCGTTTAATAACACTGCTTTCCAGTCTTTTTCCTCATTGTAATCTTCGGTGAACTCCACATTCATGGTTACATAACCACGTTGATTATGTGCACTATATTCACTTATTTCTTTAGAACATGGACAAAGGGTTGTAACAGCACACGTTAACGACGCAGAACTAGTAAATCCAACATCTTTAACATAGGAAACGGTAATTGTTGCCTCTGCATGATTTAAACCAATTAATTCAGAGCTTGGTCCTTTTCTTTCGTAAAACCATGGGAATTTAATTTCAATGCTTGCATCTTTTTGTTTAAGACGTTCAGCAAGTTCTTTTGTGAAATCAAACAAACTTTTAATAGAAGGGGTGAACCCTCCATTTTGACGATATTTTTCAAGTTGTTCCGTAAATCGACTCATATTCGTTCCTTTTGAATCATGGGAGATTTTACTCGTCATTTTAAAACTAGCAATCGTCGTTTGCTGTTTTGGGTTTAGGTCTGATTTTAACATAATAGGATGTTTTACATTGCTAATTCCTACTGAGTCTATAGTAAAAAGGAAGTCCATTTTAGCATTTTGTAAATCTGGCATATGTTCCTTTTCAGTAGGTTTAAGTTTTAAACCTGGTTCAACAGAGCCAAATAGCTTATGGCGTTCCTTTTTCGGTGGCAAGTTTATCTTTCTTGTCATCATGATCTCCTCTCACTTACTCGATATTGAGAGTATACTGTATGAAGATAGGTTACATCAATGATTATATCTTGTAAATTGTCGAAGCTTGTAAGAATTTTTATTATTTTACCAATCCATTGAATTTAATAAGACTTGCCCCTTTGATAAACTATTAATTTGAAAGAGGCAAATCGATTTTTCTTAATAGAAACAGACAGATTTATTAATTAATCTATTTCCAAATCTATCTTAATTACAAGGAAGAATAATATATTAATTCATGTATATCCGTTTTCAAGTCAATTAAGCAACAAACCTCAAAAGGATACCAGTATCTTGGCATAGTGAGTGGTTAAACCTAGTTTTTCCTACAAAACAATGTGTAAAACAATAGGTGAAAGAAGTTTATCGCACGAAAATATTAAAAGCTGTCATAATCTCTTAAATAAACTAGTATACTATAGTACATAATGAATAAAAGGATAGGAGTTTAAAAGATGAATAAACCCATATTACCTTTAGTTCGAGAGGTTTTTGCTTTAGGGTTAATAGGATTGTTTTTCTATTTATTTTTGTTTGTAGATTTCCATGACATATCTTTCAACGTACCTTCTGAATTATTGACAGTGAATACAATGTTCTTAAGCATATTATTAGAGGCAATTCCATTTATCTTATTAGGTGTATTTATTTCAGCCTTGATTCAAACATTTGTGTCAGAAGATTTTATTAAACGTGTGTTACCAAAGAATGCTATTGTCGCTCTATTACCTGCAGCTTTATTGGGTGCTATCTTTCCGATTTGTGAATGTGCAATTGTACCAATTGTGAGACGCTTAATGAAAAAGGGTATGCCACTACATCTCGGCGTTGTTTTCTTGGTTGGAGCTCCTATATTAAATCCTGTCGTGTTTGCTTCTACCTTTTATGCATTTGGGACAGAACAGCATATCGCATATGCGAGAATGGGACTAGCATTCATTCTTTCCATTGTGATCGGGTTTATTATTTATCTTGTCTTTAAAAATAAAGACCAATTGAAGATAAAACAAGAGATTATAGTTAATCATTCTCATGGAAGTGAGAGTGTTGGAAAGTTAAAATCAACGTTATATCATGCCAGTGATGAGTTTTTTGAAATGGGTAAGTTTTTAATTTTAGGTGCTTTTATTTCGAGTCTTTTTCAAACATTTCTTGACCGTACCCTATTAACAGAGATTGGCTCAAATGATATCCTTTCTCCTGCGATTATGATGGCATTTGGTTACATACTCTCTTTATGCTCGGAAGCTGATGCTTTTGTTGCAGCATCCTTCAGTGGTTCGTTTACAACAGGATCACTTTTAGCATTTTTAGTATATGGGCCGATGCTTGATTTAAAGAATACGATTATGTTGTTTGCGTTTTTTAAAGCAAAGTTTGTCGCTGCATTTATCGTAATCGTGACGGTTGTTGTCTATCTTTCAATATTAGTTTACCAGCAGTTTTTCCTGTAGAAGGGGGGATAAGACATGGAAAAGCATAACGATCATAATCGTTTTCATCTCTATTTACGCGGGATTATTTTAGTCGGTTTTACAATGTTAATGTTGAAACTTGTATTGACAGGAAACATGACCAACTTTATTGCTCCGAAAATGCTGCCTTTCATCTATTTTGCGATGGTTGTTTTCTTATTGCTAGGAGTCATGCAAATCTGGAGAAGTGGATCGAAAAAAGAAGCAGAACTTGCTTGTAATTGCGGGGGCAATCATTCAACATCACAATTTCCATTTCGCTCATTTTTCATATATTTAGTATTTATTATACCCATAATCACTGGTTTTTTGTTCCCAGAGGTTGTATTAGATAGCTCAGTTGCGGCAAAACGTGGGTTTAAATCAATGACTGCAGACGAAGAGCAGTCTGCAGAGAATAAGGGTGGATCAACTGAAAAAGCTGAAGCCTATTTAAATGATCCAGAAGCATATATGGAAGAATTGGACGAGCGGGTCGGTGACAAGGTTGCAGAATCTTCAAATCTTCCAGATGTACCTCTTGAACACCCTGAAGGATTTGAGCTACAAACACCACCTGAGGATTATTATGAATATTTAGAAAGTGAAATGCTAAAAAAGGATACCATTAAACTTACTGAAGAAAATTATATTGCAATGACGTCAATTCTTGATGAAAACCCAAAAAAATTTGTTGGTAAAACAGTAGAAATCATGGGCTTTGTTTATCGAGAGGATAATTTCGAAGAAGATCAATTTGTTATCGCAAGATTTGGTCTTTCGTGTTGTGTAGCCGATGCATCAGTTTATGGAACACTAGCAACATTTCATGAAGCGAAACAATATGGTGATGATCAATGGATCAAAATAAAAGGGACATTGGATACAATCAAATATCAAGATTGGACACTACCCTATGTTAAGGTAACGACAGTTGAAACAGTTGAACAGCCTGATGAGCCTTATGTGTATGAAAGTTATTAAAAGGAAATATAGTTTAAATGAAAAAAGCACGGAAGACGTGCTTTTTTCTATTTATCTCATTAGGTATTCTTTTCAGTATCATTTTCGTTTGTTGGTAGTTCATCAGGTTTTTTAATAGGATCAACTGTATGCTTATATTGATAAGCTTTACTAGTTGTTAATACACTTAGTAAAAGAACAACAATGACAATAATAATACAAATGATAAAGATTGTTTTCATGTATACTCCTCCAGTGCTTCTAAAAAGAACAATCGAACAGTTTTTAGTGTGCTTTTATTTTAACATGAAGAATATTAACGTTTAAGAAAAAGATAGTCAGATAAAATAAAATGTTTTGGTGAAAGCTATATAGGGAAATGAACGTATATGATAAAAGGAGGAGTTTTAATGTCAGAAAAATTGATAAGTACAGTAAATAAACAAGTAGCAAACTGGACAGTACTTTACGTGAAACTACATAATTACCACTGGTTTGTAAAAGGTGAGAATTTCTTTACACTTCATGAAAAGTTTGAAGAGTTTTACAATGAAGCAGCCGTTCATATTGATGAATTAGCTGAAAGATTATTAGCCCTAGAAGGTGCTCCTGTTGCGACAATGAAAGAATGTCTAGAACTTTCCTCTATAAAAGAGGCAGAGGGAAAAGAAACAGCAAAACAAATGGTGCAAAGTGTCCATGATGATTTCGCCCTGCTTGCCGAGGAATTAAAAGAAGGTATGGAGCTTGCTGCTGAGGTAGGCGATGAAACAACTGGAGATATGCTATTAGCCATCCATCAAAGTTTAGAGAAACATAATTGGATGCTGAAGTCATTCCTAGGAAAATAATGAAAAAAGGTGGAATCTTCGTGATTTCACCTTTTTTGATTGATACAGAAAGAAATCTGCAAATTATTAATAGATAATATTTATGAAAGTTCTTCCTCAGCCAATTCCTCTGTCATTTTTTCAGTTATGTAGGGAGTGATTAAGGAATGTAAATCATGATCTGATAAATGGTTGATCCATGAGAGGATTTCCTGCTTATTTGTATTTCTAATAATTGATTGTACATATGCATTTACGTCCTCATCATCTGCTCGAAATCTACTTATATCTGGATGTTTAAAAAAATCATGATTCATCTTTTTCATTAACCTCCGTTATTTACGCTTTCTTATAGAAGTTCTTTTTACTTTCTGCATGAAGTCATTAAACTATTCACAGCTAACTAAATTTGAATAAATAAATGACTAAGAGCAAAAAATAAGCGAAGGATTAAATAAGGAGTTGTCATCATGGAAAATTCAAAGAAACCATATTATATTACAGTTGCCAATGGAGAGATTTCTCAATTTAGCACGGTATCTCCTTGGGATTATAAAATTGAAGCAACTGACGATGAGGTCATTAAACTACGTCAATATTTCGATCAGGTTTATTCCTCAGATATAAAAGGGTTTTTTCGTGCTCATACACCATATCTTCAATATCATTATGATCGTGAAAATGATGCGATAGATGATACAAATAAGCTTATTTACAAAATGATTTATGAGCTTGGTGATGAGGAAGCGAAAGAGCATATTCGTACACAAGGACTTATTTCAAGAATAGAAGAACAAGAATAAACCTTATACAGAGATAAAACATTGTGATAAGATTTGAATAGATTAGGAAAAAATTGAGGGATATATTATGTATCGGTTTATCGATTATTATCACAATGAAGTACAATTATCATTTGAAGACCATCCTTTTGCAGCTAACCCTAAGCATGTCTGGGTTGTTTGTCGGTATGAAGATAAATGGTTATTAACAAAGCATTCAGACCGAGGTTTTGAGTTTCCAGGCGGAAAGGTAGAACTAAACGAAACTGCAAATGAAGCTGCTATTAGAGAAGTTAAAGAGGAAACAGGCGGTATTGTCAAAAACATTGAATATATAGGTCAATACAAGGTTATGGGAAAAGAAAAGATTATTGTGAAAAATATTTATTATGCAACCATAAGTGAGCTTATTGAGCAAGAGGGTTATTATGAAACTTATGGTCCTGTTCTAATGGAAGAGATTCCAGAAGGAGTAAAAAAGGACAGAAGGTATAGCTTCATTATGAAGGATGAGGTATTGAAAAGAAGTCTTAAAGAAGTTAAGAAGAGATTTAAAATGTAGGATCTAACACTTTGTTGATTGTGGGAATGCCAGCAGTGGAAATCAACAACCAAGTTTAACAAATTCAAAATGTGAAAAAATAAGGACTGACCTACGACTGACCCTCAAATTGAAAATGAGGGACTGCCCTAAGTCAGCCTTTTTTTTCGCTCTTAACAAAGCGTCTTTCTAAAAGCTCCACTCCTTGGTACATAATCGTTGCAAAAAACGCAATGATGAGAAGGCTTAAGAGAACTAACGTAAAATTAAATACTTGAAAACCATATATAATCATATAGCCAAGTCCTTTTGCAGAAACAAGAAATTCTCCAACAATAACCCCTACCCAAGACAATCCAACATTCACTTTTAAGGTTGATACTATTGTTGGTAATGATGCTGGAAGTACTGCCTCTTTAAATAGCTGCATTTTAGATGCGTCAAATGTTTTGAGTACCTTTAAATAATTAGAATCAACCTCTTTAAACGATGTGAACACAACAATTGTTGTGATAATAACGGATATAATCGTACCCATTGCGATAATGGAAATAAACCCTGGTCCTAAAGCAACAATCAGAATAGGACCAAGTGCTACTTTTGGCATTGCATTTAGAATAACGAGATAAGGATCTAAAATTTTTGAAAGCCGAGCAGACCACCATAACAACGCTGCAAGTAATGTACCAAGTAATGTGCCCAAAATAAAACCTAAAATTGTTTCAAATAGAGTAATTCCTAAATGTGAAAGAAGGGTACCGTCATTTAGTTTTGTCACTAACAGATTCCATATCTTAGAGGGTGAACTAAATAATAACGGATCGATCCATTCTCTACGACCGGCAATTTCCCATAAGCCAAAGAAACAGATAAAAATGAGAATTTGATAAAATCGTATCCATTTCTTTTCCTTATCAAGACCACGTTTGTAATTTTTGTGAAGGAAATCAATGGTTTCATTCTGTTTCAAACTGATCCAACTCCTTCCAAATTTGCTGAAATAGCTTCGAAAACGAAGGGTGTTGTCTAGCATAAAACGGTGCTAGTTCTCTCAGTTCCTTTGGTATCAAATATGTCCGGTTGATCCTTCCTGGCTTGGCGGAAAATACGTAAATACGATCACTCATCGCGATTGCTTCGCCAATGTCATGGGTGACGAGGAGGGCTGTTTTCTTATAATCTTTTAACGTTTGTACAACTAAGTCTTCAAGTCTTAGTTTTGTTTGATAATCCAATGCTGAAAAGGGCTCATCAAGTAAAAGTATTTTCGGATTTGTTGCTAATGTTCGAACTAGTGCCGCTCTTTGTCTCATCCCACCTGATAATTGACTGGGATATTGATTTTCAACATTTTCAAGACCCATCTCTTTTAAAAGAGCTAACGTTTTTTGTTTATTTTCAGTTGTTTTTTGACCAATAACTTTCAGCCCTAAAGTGACATTTTCTTCGATTGTTTTCCAAGGGAATAGATAATCCTGCTGCAACATATAGCCAATAATTGAATCAGGCTTTGTAATGATTTTATTGGCAATTGTTACAGTACCTTCCACTGGCTTAATTAGACCAGCGATGATTGATAAAAGAGTTGTTTTTCCACAACCACTTGGCCCAAGGAAGGAGATGAACTCCCCTTCCTCTACATTAAGTTTTACATCTTCAAGGGCAACAGTTGCTGAATCCTTGGAAAAATAAACATGATGAACATGTTCTACTGATAAGAATGACATGAAATGATCCTCCTTACTTTTCAACCACTTCTTCTGCATATATGGTATTCACTAGTGTGTCATAGTCAATTCGCGTTGGTAGCTCTCCAGCCTCATCCATAATATTTTGTAGGTTATCCCATTCATCTACATCTAGGATAGGATCTGTTGAAAAGGAGCCTTGTTCCTTGTAACGTTCCACAACCGTTTCAATAAGCTCTAGCTCTGTATCCTCAAATTGCGGGGCAATTGATTTAGCAATCTCGGCTGAACTTTTTTCTTGTACCCATTGCTGTGCTTTATATATTGCAGCTGTAAACTTTCTTGCTGAGTTTTCATTTTCTTTTAAAAAGCTCTCCTTGCTCATAAATGTTGTATAAGGAACTTTACCGGACTCTGTTCCAAAGGAAGCAACAATGTGACCAGTTCCTTCTTTTTCAAAGATACTAGCTGTTGGTTCAAATAATTGAACAAAATCACCAGTTCCTGAGGCAAAGGCACTTGGGATGTTGGCAAAATCAATATTTTGAATAAGCTCTAGATCAGTTTTTGGATCAATATTGTGTTGTTTTAAGACAAATTCACCAACCATTTGTGGCATTCCACCTTTTCTTTGTCCTAAAAACGTACTATCTTTTAATTGATCCCATTTAAAATTGTCTATTTTTTCACGACTTACAAGGAAGGTGCCATCTGTTTGTGTAAGTTGAGCAAAATTTATCACAGAATCACTCGACCCTTGCGCATGAACATAAATCGATGTTTCTGAACCAACTAATGCGATATCTGCTCCATCTGAGAGAAGTGCAGTCATCGTTTTATCTCCACCCCAGGTTGTCGTTAATTCTACATCAAGGCCCTCCTCTTCAAAAAAACCTTCTGCCATCGCGACATATAAAGGCGCATAAAAAATGGAATGTGTAACTTCTGCAAGTTTAATTTTTTCTGTCTTTTGTTGATTACATGCTGAAAGTGGCAATACAATAATAAGCGGAAGAATAACCAATAGCAGCCATTTTTTCATGTTGTGAACCTCCTGGATGCACTGCATCTTAAATTTTTTATTTTCACCGGAACTTAAATCAAAATCGACGATAGATGCTGATAAACTAAGGCAAAGTTGTGAATTTATAATAATTTATGAATTTCAAAAAAATGTGTGAATGCCTATTATTCTTTTAGTAACGTACAGAATTAGGGTATGTTATTAAATATCGATGAATTTGCGAGAGAAAGAGTGAACAGTAGATGAATGGTGAAATACTTAGTAAGGTAAAATATCCATCTCCAAATCCAAACATTCGACTTTGGGTGGTGACCTATCTTTCAAATCATTTAAAAGTAAAAGGACTTTTGGCAGAGCCTAATACCCCTGGGTGCTATGATGGATTTCTATATTTGCGAGGTGGGATTAAAAATGTTGGTATGGTAAGGGTAGGACGAATAATTCAGTTTGCCTCAGAAGGTTTTATCGTTATGGCACCATTTTACCGAGGTAATCAAGGTGGTGAAGGGAATGAAGACTTTGCTGGAGATGATCGTTATGATGCCATCTCAGCAATCGAACTTTTAAAAAGGCATCCAAATGTGCATTCACATCGTATCCATGTTTTTGGATTTTCAAGAGGTGGTGTTATGGCATTATTAACTGGTATTTTAGCTGAAGATGTGCGTTCTGTTGTTACATGGGGTGGAGTCTCTGATATGTTTTTAACATATGTTGAGCGTGAGGATTTACGTCGAATGATGAAAAGAGTTATTGGTGGTACACCTACAAAATTCCCGAATCGATATATGTGGAGAACACCTTTGTACGAATTAGAAAACATGAATCCACCTGTATTAATTATACACGGAGTTAAGGATAAAAATGTCTCAGTTGAGCATGCATACAGGCTTGAAAAAAGATTAAAGGAATTAAATAAACAAGTTGAAAGCTGGTACTTTAAGGGATTTACTCATTATTTTCCTCCTAAAATAAACCGTGAAACACTACATAGACTATGTTCCTGGATGAAAAAACAATAAATTAGTTTTTCTTGTCAGGACAAGGTGGTAAAATAAAATAAAATGAAATGTACCAATAAGGAGGTTTTCTTTTGGGAATGCCTGTTGAATTCAATACAATGATTGTAACAAAAGGTAAAGAACAACGAATGGAAGAAAATATATTTCTTTTAACGAAAGAAGGATATAGAATATATCCGATCGATATTCCGATAGAGGTTAGAAAAACGAAGGATGGAGAAATTGCTGGTGAGGCTATTGTAGAAAAACTTCAGCTTCATGAAAATAAAACAGTTGTAACATATCGGTTAGTTGCCCTTAATTCAACGAATTAATAAAACAAAAGATAAACCAGGTGAAAAAGTAATTTGCTTTTTTACCTGGTTTATTTGTTTTATAGTGTTCCAATCAACCTGAAATAGTTTTTATTTAAAAACTACTATTTTTAGGAAAGAGCCTAAATTAATCCTGAAGTGAAATTGGAAAAATTACAATATCATGAATTTTTGTTTGCAGGTTAGGATAAAATTATTATGTTGAAATATAACTTAAGTTATCAATTATCAGTTTAATATCTCTTTAAATAAAAGGGAGGCTGACTCATTAGCTTTTGAGTCAGCCTCCAATTCTTTTAACCTATAGGTCCACCAAATTGTTGGATTTCAGGGGAAACATGTGCAAATTTTTCAAAGTTTTTCTTAAACTGTGATGCTAGCTCTTTTGCTTTCTTTTCATAAGCTTCCTTAGAACTCCAAGTAAGATGTGGCTGAAGTTTATCATCCGGAACACCTGGAACGTGTATTGGAATGTTGAGACCAAATACTTCATCAGTTACCGTCTCAATATGATCAAGATCTCCTTCAATTGCAGCTTGAACCATTGCTCTTGTATATTGTAACTTTATTCGATTCCCTACGCCATATTCACCACCGGTCCAGCCTGTATTAACTAAAAATACTTGAACTTCATGTTCATCAATTTTTTGTCCAAGCATGTTCGCATAGCGAGTGGCTTGTAATGGTAGGAATGGTGAACCGAAGCAAGTTGAAAAGGTTGCCTCAGGAGCGGTAATTCCTCGCTCAGTTCCTGCAAGCTTACTAGTATAGCCGCTCAAGAAATGGTACATTGCTTGTTCTCTAGTTAACTTGCTAATTGGAGGAAGAACCCCAAATGCATCTGCAGTTAAAAAAACAATTGCTTGTGGATGTCCCGCTATACTAGGTGTAATAACCTTATCAATAGCATCTAACGAATATGCAGCCCTTGTATTCTCAGTGAAAAAGGAATTATCATAATCAGCTTCACGAGTTTCATTATCAACAACAACGTTTTCTAAAACGGCACCATAGCGAATGGCATTAAAAATTTGGGGCTCTTTTTCTTCCGATAAATTAATACATTTCGCATAGCAACCGCCTTCAATATTAAAGATGCCTGAAGTAGACCAGCCATGCTCATCGTCACCGATTAATCGTCTGTTAGGATCAGCAGACAAAGTTGTTTTTCCAGTTCCAGATAAACCGAAAAATAAAGCAACATCACCTTCAAAACCAACATTTGCTGAGCAATGCATTGAAAGAATATTGTTTTCTGGTAACAAAAAGTTCATAACTGAAAAGACAGATTTTTTCATTTCACCAGCGTATTCTGTCCCACCGATTAAAATTGTTCTTTTCTCAAATGAAATAATGATAAATGTTTCAGAATTTGTACCATCAACAGCAGGATCAGCTTTAAAGTGTGGTGCACAAAGAATAGTAAAAGGCTTCTCATTTGTAATCGATTTTTCATTGTCTTTTATAAAAAGCTGCTGTGCGAATAAATTATGCCAAGCATATTCATTTATGACTTGAAGAGGCAACTGATAGCGTTTATCTGCACCGGCAAAACCATTGAAAATGTATAATTCTTCTCGTTCCTTTAAGTAGTTGATCATTTTACTATAAAGCTTATCAAAGTCAGCCTCTAAAATAGGTTGATTAACAATGCCCCAATCAATTTTATTTTCGATAGAACTTTCTTTCACGATAAATTTATCTTGTGGAGACCTACCAGTATATGCTCCAGTAGTCGCTCGGATTGCACCAGTTGAGGTTAAAATCCCTTCCTTGCGTTTAAGTACTTTTTCCACAAGTTGAGCAACTGATAAATTATGTCTTGCATTATCCCCTTTTAACAACTCTGCTAATTCATTTGTCATCTCCACAATATTCATCCCCATTACCATCCTTTTCGAAAAATTAACGTAGAAAGATATATTACAAAATTCTGACTTAGTTTTAAATAGTATAACACATTATATTTAATTGAACATACTAATCGTGTGTGTTTTTTGAAAAAAAGTTTAGAAAGCAATTTTTATACTTCAAAAAGAAACTTAATAATATGTCAACAAAATGGGTAACACTAATGAATAGATTAATCATGAAAATTAATAGGAAATAATCTCTGATAACTTGCTGTTTTTTGTTGACACCATTACCCCAGTGCGCTATGATATGTCCTTGAACGGATTCTCTTATCCCGAGCTGGTGGAGGGACAGGCCCTATGAAACCCAGCAACCTGCTATCAAAGGAAAGCGGCGATTATGCCCAAATGACATTTTCCGACGCAAAGGTGCTAACCTGATGCAAGGCGAAAGCCCTTGATCGATAAGAGCGAAAGGCTATGAACGATAACAAACCTTTCCTCATTTAGGGAAAGGTTTTTTTGATAACAGAAAATAAGCGTATCTTCTTCATTAGAGTTTTACCAGGACAAGCATGTGGTAGAGGTACATAATAATTCTGTTCACAAAACATGCCAGCGTGATTCTTTTAGGTAAAAGGAAGAGTTCCGGATCAATTTGAACATGAGTATGAGGAGGAAAACTTTAACATGACTAAAAAACGTTTATTTACTTCTGAGTCTGTAACAGAAGGCCATCCAGATAAGATTTGTGACCAAATTTCAGATTCAATCCTTGATGCAATTATTGAAAAAGATCCAAATGCACGTGTAGCGTGTGAAACGTCTGTTACGACAGGATTAGTTTTAGTTGCTGGGGAAATTACAACAACTACATACGTTGATATCCCAAAAATTGTTCGTGAAACAATTAAAGGTATTGGCTATACACGAGCTAAATATGGCTTTGATGCAGAAACTTGTGCAGTTCTTACTTCAATTGATGAGCAATCAGCCGATATCGCTATGGGTGTTGACCAAGCACTTGAAGCTCGTGAAGGCCTAATGTCTGATGAAGAAATTGATGCAATCGGTGCTGGAGACCAAGGATTAATGTTTGGATTTGCATGTAATGAAACAAAGGAATTAATGCCACTTCCAATTTCATTAGCTCACAAACTTTCACGTCGTTTAACAGAAGTACGTAAAGAGGATATACTTCCTTACTTACGTCCAGACGGTAAAACACAAGTTACGGTAGAATATGATGAAAATGATAAACCAGTTCGTATTGATACGATCGTTATTTCCACTCAGCATCACCCAGAAATTTCATTAGAACAAATTCAGCGTAACCTAAAAGAGCATGTTATTAACCCAGTTGTCCCTGCAGAATTAATTGATGAAAATACAAAGTATTTCATTAATCCAACAGGTCGCTTCGTCATTGGGGGACCTCAAGGAGATGCTGGTTTAACTGGACGTAAAATTATCGTTGATACGTACGGTGGTTATGCACGTCACGGTGGTGGTGCATTCTCTGGTAAGGATGCGACAAAAGTTGACCGTTCTGCCGCTTATGCTGCTCGTTATGTAGCGAAAAATATTGTTGCTTCTGGATTAGCTGATAAATGTGAAGTTCAATTAGCATATGCAATTGGTGTTGCACAACCGGTATCGATTTCAGTTGATACATTTGGAACTGGAAAAGTATCGGAAGAAGTTTTAGTAGCTGTTGTACGTAACAACTTTGATCTACGTCCAGCGGGTATTATAAAAATGCTTAATCTACGTCGTCCGATATATAAGCAAACTGCTGCGTATGGACATTTCGGTCGTAATGATCTAGATCTTCCATGGGAAAGCACAGACAAAGCTGAAGCGTTAAGTAAAGAAGCGTTAAATCAATAATTTATAAAAGAAGAAAAGGGTCTGATGTATTTTGCATCAGACCCTTTTCTATATCAGTGTATAAGACTTAATAAGTGAATATTTTTTCTTCTATATGTGAATAAATATTGAAGCATCAAAGAAAACGTATCTAATTATGATAGTTATGTTATATCATAGTATGAGTGACGATTTGGAGGTTATACAATATGAAACAAGGGATAATCACTTGCTCCTTCATTTTCCTTTCTTTAGTTTTAAGCGGCTGTCAAGAATCAGCAAATCATCAAGAACATCAAGTCGCTTCTGAAGAGGAAGTAAAAGCACCAAAGGTTGAAATAATTGCTAGTAAACATGTTAATAAAAACGAAGAAGTACCAATCGCTGCAAAAGTATATTATGGTGATGATCTAGTGGACGATGCAGAGGTAACGTTTGAGATAAAACTTGGTGATGTTTCAGAAAAAATTGAAGCAAAACTTATTGAAACAGGTACATATGGAATTAATTATCAATTTAAGGAAGATGGTACATTCAAAATAACCGCACATACAAATGTAGAAAGTTATCATACGATGCCATCATTAGATATTCAGGTAGGAGAAGGCTCAACAGCTACGATTACAGAAAAGAATGATGAAAAAGAAAGCGAGAATGAGCACGAGCATCATGAACAAACAGAAGCGGGGCACCATCATAGTAGTGTAACGATAACTGTAGACGAATTATCTGATTTTAAGGTAAATGAAGAGGAGCAGTTATCAACAACAATTCAAGAGGGTGAACAACCATTTCCAGATGCGACGGTGAGATTTGAAATTTGGAAGGATGGAGAAGAACAACATAAGTATATTGATGCAGAAGAAGCATCGACAAAAGGGACGTACACATCTTCCTATCAATTTGAAGAAACTGGGATATATAAGATAGTAGTTCATGTTGAAAAAGGAGAGGTTCATGACCATATTGAGACTTCAGTTGAAGTTCAATAAGGGGGTGGACCTCTTTTTGTCGTAAGATTAAACACGAATTTTATCGATATTTGAAATAGTTTGAAACAATTTACATCCACCTGTCGTCTCATTAGTAAAATATTGGGTAAGTGTTTAATGTAGAAAACACGTTATTTATTCTCTATTTGCTTTTGCAAGAAGAATGGGAATTTGAATTATAAACGAAAATTAGTTAAAAGGCTAAAGGGCCTATTAACTAATTTTTCTGCATTTACTAATTTTATTTTGATTTTTATGAGTAAAGAAGTTAACATTTGTACCCTCATATCCGATGTAATAGGTAAAGACATAAAACTGTGGGGGCTACAAAATGAAAAAAGAGATGAAGTTTTATGAAAGGATTTCAGTTAAATTTCAAATTTGTCTTGCGATTTTAGCAGTAGTACTTACAAGTACGATTGGACTTCTTAGCTATATTTTTGTGAAAAATACTTTTGGACAAATTCAAGAATCGCAAGGGTTATTTTGGAGTTTGTTAGGAATACCAGCTGTTATTACGATCGTTTGCTTGTCTGTGTTTTATTTTTTCATTCATAGAAAGTTAAAAGTATTAAATCAGATCCTGATTGCTTCATCTGAAATTTCAGCTGGTCGTTTGTTTCTAAACCCTTTAAAAGAGGGAAAAGATGAATTCGGTTTACTTGCACTATTATTAAATAAGATAAATGATGACTTTCGAGCATTAGTTCACGATTTGAAGGACACAAGTTATTCCATTTCCACTTCATCATATGAGCTCTCAGCTTTATCAGAGCAAACAACAACAACTAGTGAAGAAATTGGAAATGCCCTAAATGAAATTTCAAAAGGATCAGTTTCACAGGCTTCTGATATTGAATCCACAAGCCAAAAAGCAAGTGATTTACAAGCAAATCTCACCAACATGACAGAAGGAAGCAATGCTATAATCCAATTAACAGAGGGTTGTGTAAATGCTGTTCAAGCAGGTAAGGATAGTATGATTGGCTTGCAAGTTTCCAATAAAGAGAATGCTAACATGTTAGATCAAATCAGTTTAGGAATAACGACCCTTTATCAAAGTGTCCATCAAATTTCCGGAATTGTGACAACGATTGATAATATTTCAAAACAGACAAATCTATTGGCTTTAAATGCTAGTATTGAAGCTGCAAGAGCTGGAGAACATGGAAAAGGATTTGCCGTCGTAGCGGAAGAGGTTAGAAAGCTTGCAGAAGAAACAAATAAGGCTACATCTCAAATCCAAACGATGATTCAAAATATAGAAAAGGAAACAGAAGCAACCGTGCTTGTGATGTCTCAAACAACAGAGATTTCAAGTGGCTTAAATCAAAGTGTTTTAGCATCAGAAAATGAATTTAATGAAATTTCTTCATCTATCTCAAAAATTATTGAAGGAATATCAAAGCTAAATAAAGAAATTGAAACTGTTTCAGATCATAGTTATATCATTTTAGATTCGATACAAAATATATCTGCAGTTGCAGAAGAAACTGCAGCGTCAACTGAGGAGATAACAGCGTCTGTTGATGAACAAGTGAATGCGGTAGTGACCATTAATCATTCATCAGAAAAATTAATTGCATTAAGTGAAAACTTAAATAATTCACTTAAAAAATATATGGTAGAATAAAAATCCTAATTAAGCAGTGGATTTCTTAACTGAAATCTCACTGCTTTTTGATATGTAATCAAGCAATTAAAAAGGTTTAGCTGCATCTAAAGCAGTTAAACCTAATGAATTCTTGCATTATGCATATCGAATATGATTATTCTCAAGGAGTGATTCTTCATATTCCTTTAATAAACCATCAAATATTTGATCCCAGGTTTGTGATAATGCATATTTACGAGCAGTTTCCCCCATTTTTTGACGTAATGCATGATTTTCTAATAGATGAATAATTGCTTGGTTAAATTGCTCTACATTTTTTGGCTCACATAGATAGCCTGTTACTTCTTGGTTAATAATATTTTTAACTCCACCCGAATTTGCTCCGATGACAGGTGTACCAGTAGCTAATGCCTCTAAAACAACATTTCCAAATGTTTCTGTAGGAGATGGAAAAATAAATAGGTTAGAGCTAGCATAAATTTCTGCAAGACTTTCGCCATTTAAGAAACCAGCAAAAGTCATATTTTCAGGAGCTGCCTTTACCATGTCTTCTTTAGAAGGCCCATCTCCAACGATTATCCAATGAATTTGTTTTCTTATTTCACCTGGTAGCTGTAAACAAATTTTCATAAGGGTTTCAATATCCTTTTCAGGAGCAAGACGTCCTACGTAAGAGAGAATGTATTTTTCTTTAATGCCATACTGCTCACGAATTCGTTGATTGGAATAGTTCGGATGAAATAGGCTACAATCAACGCCCCTTCCCCAAATACGTATATTTGAAAATCCCTTTCGTTTTAATTGCTCCATCGTTTCATTAGAAGGAACAAATATTTTACGTAGTGGTTTATGGAACCAATGCATATACTTCCATAAAAACTTAGAGAGAAATTGAAGATCATAATATTCTAGGTACTGATCGAAATCAGTGTGATAGGATCCTACAATTGGTATGTTCAATTTCTTGGCATAATGCAAGCCGCATAGTCCTATATTAAAAGGTGTTGCTACATGAATAAGGTCTGGCTTAAATCGTTGTAGCTCAGCCTTTACTTGAAGCATGTTTGGTAAAGCTAATCTGCATTCAGGGTATAAAAAAAATGGCAAACTTGCGAAACGATGTATATGACTGGAAAATCGATTTTCATTTGTACTAATAGGTGCAAATACTCTATATTCATACCCGTTTGCTTCAAGATGATCTGTGAATCGTTTTAATGTACGGGCAACCCCGTTAACATCAGGTGCAAAAGTGTCTGTGAAAATAGCTATTCTCATCGAATCCCCCCAGTTACAAATAAATGAAAGGTGCTATATTTTTAAAAAATATTTATCTTAGAGTAAAAATCTTCACTCAATAAGATATAGCTTAATATTCCTGATGAACTTCCAAGTAGGCATCCTGCTAAAACATCCGATGGGTAATGCAAACCTAAATACATTCTTGAAAATCCTACACTTATTGCAAGCGGTATTAGGATGAGTGCTAGCTGTGGCATAAATAAAATAAAAGGAATGATGACTGAAAAAATGGCTGTAGTATGACCTGATGGAAAAGAATGATCCTCTAAAGGATTAGCAGCTACTTTTGTTTCTAAAAGGGCAAGATACGGCCGTTTACGTGGATACAGCCTTTTCACAAGAGCAACTGGTAAATGACTAATGAGCAGTGAAAAAGCACTTGCTATGCCAGTTGCTTGAATAAGACCTCTTGTGAAAATGACAAGAAAAAGACTTACAGCAATTGTTACAATCGCCCCTCCAAGATGTGTAATAGTACGGAAATAAAAATTAAGGATCTTTTGATCGAAGTGACGATTCACACTTCGAAACAACTTGCATTCAAAATCATACATGTTAGTTATAAGCTTTGTTTTCATTTTTTAGAACGCTCCTTTATTTACTCCTTTTATATTATTTTAAGTGAGAAATATTTAGTTAATAATAAGAAATTGTAAAAATTTCCTTCACAAAGTTTTCAATTTTTTAATGAATTCTATACAAATTAAATAGAATAGTGTCATAGCGGTTTATAATTAGAAAATATCGCTCGTACGGTTGAGGAAAGAGAGAATGTATATATAAAGCGTGACTTGTTATACGGGAAGTTATTTTTATCTGTCTTCTTTGCTTCTCCCCAAATATTATGGTGGAGGTTTTACTACTAGTTAAGAATTAGATAATTGTAAGACTGATAAGGTGAGTTTTTTCGAGGAATATTATTGATCAAATGAAGTATATTTCTTGATTAGGGTGATACCAGATAAGATAGGATTGCTTGGGAATCGACAGCATGCCGATTCCTAATTATTAATAAATTATGTTTCATTGGGCTTAATGTTCCATTTTATTTAGTTTTTTTACCTTAGCCTAGGTTGTTTGTTGTAATGATTTATAATACTGCCCTTTTTCAACATATTCACGACGAATACGTTCCATGTCTTTTATATCATCAGAATTTAAGGTTCTAACCACCTTTGCAGGTCTACCTAGGGCGAGGGAGTTGGGTGGGATTTTTTTTCCGGGTGGAACAAGACTACCTGCACCAATAAATGCACCCTCACCAATTTCTGCTTGATCTAAAATAATTGAACCCATACCTATTAATGCCTTTTTACGAATAATTGAACTGTGTAGGACCACACTATGTCCAACAGTTACTTCATCTTCTAGTATTAGTGGGTTATTTGGACTTTGGTGTAGGCAACAAAGATCTTGAATATTAACTTTGTTCCCGATAATTGTTGGCGCAACATCTCCGCGGATAACTGTTTGAAACCAGATACTAGTCTCATCACCAACTATCACATCTCCAGTAATGGTTACATAATCAGCAATAAAAGCTGATTCAGCTATTTTTGGTATTTTGTCTTTGTAAGGATAAATCATTTTTTTCATCCCTTTCTTATGGAAAGAATATGTATTTTAGCATTATTATTATATCAAAGATTTATTAGACCTTATGGTATTTGAAGGGAGAGGCAGCAATCATGTGGAAATGGGAATCTGAGGTTGACCAGCCAAAGGGAGTAATTGTAATTGTTCATGGAGCTGCAGAACATCATGGTAGGTATAAATGGCTGGTAGAAATGTGGAAATTATCAGGATATCATGTCGTCATGGGGGATTTACCGGGACAAGGAACAACAACAAGAAGAAGAGGACATATTCAGTCATTTGATGAATATATTATTGAGGTTAATTCCTGGATCAAAGAAGCTAAAAAATTCGGATTGCCATTATTTTTACTTGGTCATAGCATGGGAGGGCTTATTGTTATTCGTGCACTTCAAGAGAAACATCATGATGTAAAGGCTGTGATCTTGTCGTCTCCTTGTTTAGGTATTGTATACAAACCAAATAAAGCGTTAGAACTTGCCTCGAAGGGTCTAAATATTATAGCTCCTTCGTTTAAAGTCGAATCAAACTTAAGTGTTGCATTGGCGACTAGAAATAAAGCAGTTCAAGATACTGATGAGAATGATTCATTATATGTGACAAAGGTTTCGGTTAGATGGTATCGTGAATTAATAAAGGCAATGGAAGAAGCACAAAAACAAGTGAAAAAATTTCAGGACGTTCCTTTGTTGCTAATGCAAGGAGGAGAAGATAAAATCGTTGATAAGTCCCTTGTTAAAGAATGGTTTAACAAGGTTGACTTGATGGAAAAATCATATAAGGAATGGAAAGGCTTTTACCACGAGATTTTTAGTGAGCCAGAACGTGATCAAGTATTTGAAGCAGCGCAGCGCTTTTTTGACGCACATTGTTCTGAAGCAAAGTGATATAGTTAATTAGAAGAGGCTTAATTGAACAGCCATCCACTATACATATAAAATTTATGCAAGAGGTGACAACTCCTTTGACAGTTCCACAGCATCCAATAAGGTTAATGACAAAAGTATATAGAGAAGTTTTTCCAATTGTTCATTTTTATATAAAGCACTGGAGAGAGCAAGCAGAAAAAATTCCTAATAAAGAGCTAAGAAGCCAAGCAGTTAGCAGCATTAATAAAAAGGAGTTTCATTGTGAAGGTGGCGGGATTTTAGCAATCATTTCTGGACCACATAAACAACAATGTATTGAATTTATTGTTGCTTATCAAACAATAAGTGATTATTTAGATAATTTATGTGATCGAAGTACCTCTTTAGATCCAGTAGATTTTCGCATGCTACATCAATCAATGTTGGATGCTCTTACTGTTGGGACCCCCTGTAAGGAATATTATCAATTTCGGGAAGATCAAGATGATGGTGGTTATTTACATAGGCTTGTTCAAACGTGTCAAAATGTGCTATCAGATTTAGAGAATTACCCAATTATTTCAAGTCATTTACTAGAGCTGTCTAGTTATTATTGTGATTTGCAGGTTCATAAACATGTGAAAAAGGAAGAACGCGTACCAAGGCTTGAGGATTGGTTTGAACGACATAAGCCCAACTTACCTGACATGGAGTGGTATGAGTTTTCTGCGTGTACTGGGTCAACTCTCGGGATTTTTTGTTTAGTAGCATATGCTTTTCAAGAAAGTTTTGAGGAAAAACAAGCTATTCAAATTAGGGACAGCTATTTTCCATACGTACAGGGCCTTCATATATTACTTGATTATTTAATTGATCAAGAAGAAGACAAAATTGGTGGAGATCTGAATTTTTGTAGCTATTATGCATCGGAGACAGTCATGATGAATAGGTTAGAGCATTTTGTTGAAAAGGCTGATCATCACTTAACAGGTATTCCTCATGAAAACTTCCATAAGCTCATCAATCGAGGTTTATTGGGTGTTTATTTATCCGATGATAAGGTAGCATCACATAAAGAACTTAATAAACTAGCAAGACGCTTAATTAAATTAGGTGGAGCGACTTCCTTCTTCTTTTACTTTAATGGAAGAGCTTACCGTACGATTCAAAAGCTTTCTTGGAAGAAAAGTTCATAAAGAGGTGAAAATCCTCCAAATTATTAGGCACCAGAGAAATTAACCTCTGGTGCCGCTTTATTTATTCAGTCAATAAGTTATATTTTTTAAAAATATTTAAAGTTATTGTTTTCGCTTCAGAACCAGTACCTTCTAGATTTGTAACAAATACATAGTCACGATCCTCAGTTTTAATAAACCCTACGAACCAGCCTAAGCTTAAGTCAGAAAGTCTTGTACCAGTCTTTCCGTATAAGGTATAAAAGTCTCCTTCCTCCTGAATGATCATGCGCTTCACTGTTTTCATAACTGGTTTATCAAAAGGAAGGTCTTCGATGTATAAATTCTCCATAAAACTCATTTGTTCCATCGGCGTGATTTTCAGGGAGCTGTCTAGCCAAAATTGATCAATTCCACCCTTAATATTCTGATTGCCATATGATATTTTTTGAAGCCACTCATGCATTTGTTGTTCGCCAATATCACGTGCCATTGCTTGGTAATACCAAATAACTGAATCCCTCATTGCAGAACCGAGGGTGTGGTCTTGATTCCAAGATTCGAATTCTCTTTCAATACCATCCCAGTATTTAATATCATATTCATCCTTTACGGCGCCAGTTTGCAAACCAATTAATGCGTTAGCGATCTTAAATGTGGATTCAGGGGTTTGCTTCATGTTGGCTCGTTCTTTATTATAAACAAAGGTTTTTCCATTCTGGACATCACGTAAAATAAAAGTACCATTGATATCCTGAAAATATTCATCGACGTCTAATTTCGTAACGTTAAATTTCTTTTCTGTTGCAATCTCTTTTGGTGAATTTGCCTCAACAGTTTGTCCAAATGTTCCGACTAACAGTAATAAAACGAATAGTGGGTAGAGCTTTTTCATTCTTATCACCTCTAGGGATATTTTTAACAGATTCAGTCTAACAGGGATAGAAATCAATATAAAGTGGCTTAATACCTAAGAATCTGGTTGAAAAGTTCTCCCATGTGTCAAAAGAAATATAACTAGTCTCATCTAGTGCCCAAAATCATTTTTTGCAGAACAAAAAATAGCACTTTCGATTAAGAAGGTGCTTCATTAATGTTAACATTTTTCAATTGCGATAATATACGGAGGATTATTTTTCTTGTTAATAAATTGATACTGTAAAACATGAGCAACACCTGGATCAATTGTTTTTACATAATTCATTAATTCATCCCGCTCAACTTGACCCTCTTCATGCCCGTGATAGATTACGATGACGATAATGCCTTCAGGTTTCATAATTTCCAAAAGTTGTTCAATTGCCGAAATGGTTGTTGTTGGTAACGTTACAATTGTTTTATCTCCACCTGGAAGGTATCCAAGATTAAAGATTGCACCAGAGATCGATCCATGTCGCTCAACTGGTACAGTTGATTTAATATGCTGATGCCCTTTTTGTACAATGGTTACACATTTCCTTAATTGCTCTGATTTTAAGCGTGCTGTTGTATTTAATACTGCTTCCTCTTGAATATCAAAACCAAAAACATGTCCTTCATCACCGACTAATTTTGCTAAAAAAACAGTGTCATGCCCATTTCCGATTGTTGCATCTACGACTGTATCGCCTCTTTGTACAACTGTTTGGAGAAGCTGTTTAGCAAAGGGTAAAATTCTTTGAAGCTTCATGAAAATGTTACCTCTTCTTTATTGTGAAATTTTCCTTGATAGCTATTACGTCTTTTTAATTCAGCATCAATTGAATTTAAAACATTCCACTTATTAACACTCCACATCGGACCGATCATTAAATCAATTGGTCCATCACCGGTAATTCGATGGACGATCAATTCAGGTGGAATAATTTCTAATTGATCACAGACAAGATTTACGTACTCATCTTGGGACATAAAGTCTAGCTTTCCTTTTTCATACTGTTTCACCAATGGTGTCCCTTTTAATAAATGTAACAGGTGAATTTTAATACCTTGAACATCTAAATCAGCAACTGCTTTTGCTGTTTTCATCATCATTTCGTGATTTTCTAAAGGTAAACCATTTATAATATGTGAGCAAACTCTAATTCCATGCTTTCGTAATTTATTTACTCCTTCTACATAGCAATTAAAATCATGTGCCCGATTGATGAGCATCGCAGTTCGTTCATGTACGGTTTGTAAGCCGAGCTCAACCCATAAATATGTCCGCTTATTTAATTCAGCTAAATACTCGACAACATCATCTGGAAGGCAATCAGGACGTGTAGCAATTGATAAACCAACAACACCGTTTAAGCCAAGTACGGATTCATATTTCTCTCTTAATTCTTCAACTGGCGCATGAGTATTTGTATATGCTTGAAAGTAAGCCATATATTTTCCGTCTTTCCATTTCTCATGCATTTTCATTTTTATCGCATTGAATTGTGTAACAAGGTCATCTGCTCTATTTCCAGCAAAATCTCCAGATCCTGCTGCACTACAAAACGTACAACCTCCATGTGCAACAGTGCCGTCACGATTTGGGCAATCAAATCCACCATCTAAGGCAACTTTAAATACTTTGTGCCCAAATGTATTCCGTAAATGATAATTCCATGTATGGTAACGTTTATCGTCAGATGCAAACGAAAATGGATTAGTCTGATTCAAATTTAGATACCTCCTATAGAGTAATTAAACGTTTGAAAGTTATTGTAATTAGTTGGTCTTGCACAAAGCAGAGGCACACTCCTTTTACCCTAAGTCTACATCGGAGGCTCGTGCTCATCATGTTTTTTATATACAGTGTGTTCTTAGTTCATACGAGCTAACGTTCGCTTACGCTTTTCTTTCATCAGAAAATTTTAACATGATCACCATGATAATGACAGTTCTCTTTATTACTTACCAATAATTTTAAGTCAAGTTTTTGCTCATGCTTGTAAACAATAAAAACTGATGAAGCTTTAATTGACTTCATATCGTTTGGAGGAGAGATATAGATGGCAACAAGACAATCAGTTGACGAATATCTACAACGCTGTACGGAAGCAATAGAATATGCACGCGAACAATATAAAACTGGTTCTCAGCAAGAGCATTATAATCAAACAGAATATACAAAAGCTCTTCAAGGGCTCGAAAATGCAGTGAATGATATTAATCATTTATCACTAAGTGCGAATGATCAACAGCAGGATCAACTTTATCGAATGAGACTCCAGCTTCAACAGTTACAAAATGAGATGATTATCAGACATCATTAGGGGGATCAATATGAAAAAACGATCTAAACAAAACAATCCTGAGCAAAAAACGAAAAACGGTGTAAATAGCAATGACCTTGAACTTGGTCAAGACTTTGATCCCGTTATTGAAACTAAAGCGAAAAATGCAAAAAAAGGGCAGCCAATCAAATCAAAACAAAGAACCGAAAATGAGTAACTTTGTTTAGGAAATGCCAAAAAAGGACCTCAGTAGGTCCTTTTTTATTTTTAGTTGACATATGAAAGAATAAATAATATTGTATTAAGTGTATTAGTTGATATGATACACGTAATACAAATAGTATAGAGAATTCAAAGAAAGAGGGAGAAGCAATTGATCCAAATTGATCCGAGAAGTTCTACTCCCATTTATGAACAAATCATTCAGCAAATGAAGGAGCTATGTTTTAAAGGGTTATTGAAGTCTGGTGACAAGCTTCCATCTGTCCGTGAATTATCGACAATGATTATTGCTAATCCAAATACGGTTAGTAAGGCTTATAAGGAGCTTGAACGGCAAGGAATCATTGAAACACTTCGAGGACGAGGAACATTTGTGTCAGAAAATGCTAGAGAAACACTTGATGAAGGGAAGATGGAAATGATTAAAGAGCAACTTAAGCCTCTAATTATTGATGCATTTTATGCTGGAATTGACTTTAACCATATTCATGATTGGATAGATGAAATTAAGAAGGAAGTGGGAGGAGAAGCCCATGCTAGAAATAAAAAATCTGACGAAAAGTCTTGATGGTATCGAGCTTCTAAAAGATATTAATCTAAAATTAGAGCCAGGTGAAATCTTTGGATTACTTGGTCGCAATGGTTCAGGTAAAACAACTTTACTTAGGTGTATTCAGACGATTATTCAAGCTGATGAAGGTGATATTCTGTTTGAAAATGTATCAATATCAAAGCACCCGCTTGTAAAAAGAAAAGTTATCTATATGCCTGTGCAAACTCTCTTTTATGATCGTTACACATATAAACAATTAGTTAGGATCATGCGAAATATTTATCCTGAATTTGATGTAACGTATGCAAATGAGTTAGTCAATCGTTATGGGTTACCAGAAACGAAGAAATACAGAGATTTATCAACAGGTTTAAAAAAACAAATGGCACTTATCCTAGCATTTGCAGTTCGCCCAGCAGTTATAATGCTCGATGAACCAACAGATGGAATTGATGCTGTAACACGCCATGACTTAATGCAGTTAATGATTGATGAGGTGGCAAATCATGATACAACGATTTTAATTACTTCACACCGGTTAGAAGATATTGAACGCATATGTAATCGAATTGCCTTTTTGGAGGAGAAGAATTTATCAAATGTGTTAGATGTTGAAGGTTTGAAAGAAGATTATGCAAAAATCCAATTAGCTTTTGAAGAGGATGTTCATTTGAAAATTCGCGAAAAAGGAATCCCGATATTAGAGGTATCAGGTGTCTTTTACACCGTGATCGCGAAGCGAGATGATGAGAAGAGCCTTGAGTGGCTAAGAGCGCTTAAACCAAAAATCTGGAATGAACTTCCTGCAAATCTTGAGGAAGTATTTATTGCGAAGTTTGGAGGGAAGCGGAGATGGTAGTTGGGGAATTAATCAGAAAAGAAATAAGGCAGTATTGGGTGCAGCTTTTATTATCCATTTTAGCAATAAGTTTTATGATACCAATTAGGGTGTGGACTCAATATTTGGAATATCGGAACTTTGAAGAAGCATTAGAGTCCAACATGTTTACTATTAATTTTGAATATAGTGATCCAACTTTTATATTTATTGTTTTTGTTGTGACATTAGGGATAGTTCAAATCGGTGTTGAACGAAACAACGGAACATTGGAATTTAACTTGGCCATGCCTTTCTCGAGGGCAAGTATTTATATATCTAAGTGGATGGTTGGTTTTGGTAGTATTTTAATAAGCTGGTTTATTTCATTCGGTTTAACTGGATTGATCATTAAGCTTGCTGGGATTCCAACTGTTAATTTTGAGAACTATTTTTGGTTTTTAATTGGATCCCTGCTGTTGTTTTACACTATGACATTTTCAGCTGGAGCAATTACAGGATCTCCATTTGCCCAAGGACTTGTAACGATTACAGTTGGGATTTTACCACTTTTATTTATTGGCTTAATCGGAGTGCAACTAGAGGTTTTAACAGAGCCAGACTTTCTATTCAGCAATGAACAATTTTTGAGTGCTTACAATTTAACGCCGATTACCTATGTTTTTTTTAAGTATGATAGCTTTCCGATCAAAGAAGTTTATCCTCCTTTTATAGAAGCTGTTTTCTTTTTTATCCTTGGGTTATTCGCCTTTATCAAGCATCCCTTTGAACGGAATGGGTCATTTTTTGTATGGAAATGGATGGAAAGACCAATCCAGGTCTTTGTTATTTTGTTGGGGATTCTTGGTTTTAGTTCATTCGGGTACTTATCAACATTTGATCATAGCATGGTTGGCTACTTTGTTGGTGCAGCAGCCGGAGCTTTCATTGGATTTATCGTGAGCTATTTTGTGATTTATAAAAAGAAAAATGAAATTTAAATAGAGTTTAGGAGGAGAAATCATGATAGAAGTTAAAAATTTAAGTCATTCTTTTAAAGTAGGAAAAAAAGGAGTTGAGAATGAAATACCCGTTTTAAAAAATATTTCCTTGAAAATTAACAAGGGGGAAATTGCTTCAATTGTCGGCAGAAGTGGTTCAGGAAAGTCTACTTTACTGAACTTAATCTCAGGATATATTTCACCAACTGCAGGTGAGATTATTATTAAAGATACAAATGTAACATCCTATAATGAAAAAAATTGGGCTAAGTTTCGGTTAGATCATTTTGGATTTATTTTTCAAAGCTTTCAATTAATCCCAAGTCTAACGACATTTGAAAATGTAGAACTGCCACTGACATTAAAAGGAATTGACCAAGCTGAACGAAAAAAACAAGTGATGGAGCTTTTAGAGAGTGTTGGACTGCACAATCATGCGGAACATTATCCAAATGAGCTATCAGGTGGGCAGCAACAACGTGTAAGTATTGCCCGAGCACTAATTACAAAGCCAAGTATTATTTTAGCAGATGAACCTACAGGAAGTTTGGATTCTGAAACAGAGAAGGAAATTTTAGATTTGATTAAACAATTAAATGAAGAACAGGGAATTACGTTTTTCATTATTACACACGATGATGAAGTAGCAAAAATCAGCAATCATCAGTTCCATTTACAAGATGGAGTGTTGTCAAAAGGAGGTGCTTTCGTTGAAGTTTAAAGATCAGTTGAAATTTATGAGAAAAAATATGAAGAAAAATCGTTTGCGTGTGTTTATGACAATATTAGCGACAACAATGGCCTGTGCATTTTTAATTGTATTAGCATCTGTAGGATTCGGCATACAAAAAAGTATTACGGAAGAAATCAAATCTCAGCAGATTATAACTGAAGTAAGTGTACAGGGAAAAGAGAATGATGGAAGCCTAGAACAAATTAAAAAGGGAAACCTTGAAGAATTAGAAGAAACAGACAATGTTACTGCAGTCGTACGAAGGAATTATATTGATATACCTGTAGAAGCATCACTTGATGATCGTAAGGCAGATGTACGTCCAACGATCACAAATATGGATGCAGAGCTAAAAGCTAATCTTACTCTTGAAACTGGAGCGGTTCCAAAATCAGAAAATGAGGTTATTGTTGGGTATCACTTTGCACAAAGTTTATTGACTGAAGATGAGAATGAAAAATATCAAAAAGAGTTGGAAACCGCTGATGGTCCAGTAGAAGCACCAACTGGATATGAAGGTGAACTAGTTGGAAAAGAAATTACGATGACAATTTTGAAGGATGTTGACGGCAAGGAAGAAACTAAGTCCTTTACCTTCAAAGTAGCCGGTGTTGTTGGTGAACCTGCGAAGGATTGGGTAACAGACCAAAACATTTATATTGATGAAGCATTAAAAGAAGAGATATTGTCATTTGCAAGTATTGATGAGGAAGGTATAAGTTCTGATATACCTTATAATGAAGTATTAGTCTATGCATCAAGCCTTGAACATGTAGCACAAGTAACAGATGATTTAAAAGATAAAGGCTATATGGTCTATTCAATAACAGAGGAATTAGACAGTGTAAACTTGTTTTTTAACGTTTTTAAAGCAGGTTTGATCTTTGTCGGTACGATCGCTATCATTATTTCATCAATAGGGATTTTTAATACAATGACGATGGCTGTAACGGAACGAACACAAGAAATAGGTATTATGAAGGCATTAGGCGCGCAACCAGGGATTATTCGTCGGTTATTTTTAATGGAAAGTGCGTATATTGGTATTGTTGGGTCTATCATAGGTGTTGTTATTTCCTACGCAATAAGCTTTGCAGCAAACATGCTGTTACCAATCATATTAAATTCTACCATGGGTGAAGAAGCAGTAATGGACTTTACTTTTTCTTATATACCGCTAAGTCTAGTTCTGATCTCAGCAGGAATTAGTATAGGAGTTGCAATGATTTCAGGCTTACGTCCAGCTGTAAAAGCAACTAATATTAATGTATTATCGGCTCTTAGAAGAGAACTATAGGGGATAAAAAAGGTTGGCTGCTAAATTGGTAGTCAACTTTTTCATGGTACGAGATCACATTAAATTATAGTGAGGTGTATGATTAATGGAATTTGAGATTCGCTTATCAAAGAAACAAGATTTTGGGAAACTTATTGAGTTAGATCATCGTATTTGGAGTGCAGAGACAACACCAGCGATAATTGCTTGGGAATCGATTCAGGAATTTGCAAAACGAAATCCTGAAGGTAGTCAAATCGTAGCGCTTGTTGATGGCGATGTTGTGGGATATTTAGGATACCATCCTCCAACCCCTCTTGAAACAAATCAACATGTACTAGAACTTGATATTGCGGTAGATGAAAAATTTCAAGGGAAAGGAATAGGTAAACAACTTTTAGAAAAGGGGAAAATAGCAGCAAAGGAAAAGGGGATAAATAAACTATCTTTACGTGTATTAGCGACAAATGAAGGGGCAATCCAGTTTTATAAAAAGTGTGGATTTATCGAACAAGGTAGATTGATTCATGAATTTTATATTGGTGGTAAGTATGTAGACGATATACTCATGTACATGCTATTGGATGAATAGAATTTCATTGATCAAAAAGTCGGTAAATTCATATTATTACAACATTAGAAAACGACCACTTTCTTCATTGCAAAGCAAAGAAAAAGCGGATAAAATTCTCTGAGGAACAATAAAAAATTTAAGCAGATACATATTCTCATAGATTGAGTTGTCTGTGATTTTTTTTATTTACAATAATCTTTTTAGGAGGATGAAAATGCCACGTTCTCTTTGGTTGCTCTTCATTGGAATGATGATCAATGTGACAGGGTCATCATTTTTATGGCCACTTAATACGATCTATATTCATGAACTTCTAGGCAAATCATTAACCGTAGCAGGAGTAGTACTAATGCTCAATGCTGCAGCTAGTGTTATTGGTAATCTTGTTGGTGGTGTATTATTTGATAAAATCGGCGGATTCAAATCAATTTTATTAGGAATTGTTATCACATTAGTGGCTGTCATTACACTGGTGTTTTTCCACGGATGGCCTGTTTATATATATTTACTAATTCTCATTGGTTTAGGGTCTGGAATTGTTTTTCCTGCAACATATGCTCTCGCAGGTACAGTGTGGCCTGAAGGTGGTAGAAAGGCATTTAATGCGATTTACGTTGCACAAAATGTAGGTGTAGCAGCAGGGGCATCATTAGGAGGACTAGTTGCGTCATTTTCATTTCATTATATTTTTATTGCAAATGCAGCTCTTTACGCTGTCTTTTTCTTAATTGCATACTTCGGATATCGAAATATTGATGCAAAACAAGCAAGCCAAACATCTATTTTAGAACAAAAACCTGGTGTGAAAAACTCTCAAAAATTTACAGCTTTAGTTATTCTGTGTGTAGGCTATTTATTATGCTGGGTTGGATATGTTCAATGGCCATCAACTATTTCCTCACATACACAAAGCCTTAATATTCCACTAAATCAGTATAGTTTATTATGGACAGTGAATGGGGCTCTAATCGTTTGTGCTCAACCAATACTCTCTCAATTTGTAAAGCATGTTGCTAAAACGTTAAAACAACAAATGATCATTGGTTTTTTTCTATTCATCGCTTCTTTTGTTGTTGCTTTATATGCAGAGCAATTTACAGGCTTTTTAATAGCAATGGTTATTCTAACAATAGGTGAAATGCTCGTTTGGCCAGCAGTCCCAACGATCGCGGATGGCTTAGCTCCTAAGGGAAGACAAGGTTTTTACCAAGGTTTTGTAAACAGTACAGCAACAGGCGGTAAAATGATCGGCCCCCTCTTAGGTGGGATGATTGCTGACTACTATAATATGAACCTACTTTTCATGATTATAATTAGTCTGTTAATCTTTGGGATTTTTACAACTTTGATTTACGATAAAAGGCTTAAAGCGACTATTGAGTTGGGGACAGTCCCCAATCAATAGTGGGGGACTGTCCCCAAACAAACGAATTGTGCTAAGTTAATGGAGTACTGCTATACTGGGGACAGTCCCCACACCATAATGAGGGACTGTCCCCAGTATAGACTGTCCCTCTATTTTAGTGAAAAGTTTTATGATACGATAAAAAAAACGATTGCTAGGGGAAGGTAATATGTTAAATCAACGTTTTCCGTATGCTAAGGAGATTTTTGAGACAGTTATTGAAAACGCTTACGTTTGGATCGTTATTGTTGATGCTAATGGAAAAATTATTTACATGAATGATAACTATTGCCGTTTTTGCGAGGTTACTAGAGAAGCTGTAATTGGAAGACATGTTACTGAAGTAATTGAAAACACGAGAATGCATATTGTTGTGCAGAGTGGGGAGGAGGAAATCGCAGATCTTCAATACATTAAAGGGAATTATATGATCGCAAATCGAATTCCAATTTTTGCTGACAATAAGGTGGTTGGGGCTTTTGGGACAGTTATGTTTCGCGATACAAAGGAATGGCATGAGATGAATTCCCATGTACGCCATCATTTATCATCAATTCAATCATTCCTTGAAAAGCAAGAAATCACAGGTGCGAAGTATACATTAAATGATATTCAATCAAATTCCCGAGTCATGACGGAACTAAAGGACAAAGTTAAAATAATCGCTGCAACGGATAGTTCAGTGTTAATTAGAGGGGAAAGTGGAACTGGTAAAGAGTTGTTTGCACATAGCATTCATCTTCTTAGTCACCGAAGTGAAAAGCCTTTTATTAAGGTGAACTGTGGTGCCATTCCAGAGCAGCTTCTTGAATCTGAATTGTTTGGTTATGAAGATGGTGCATTTACTGGTGCGAAAAAGGGTGGAAAAAAAGGCAAATTTCAGCAGGCAGATGGTGGGACGATTTTTCTCGATGAAATTGGCGACATGAGTCTACAAATGCAGGTTAAGCTACTTCGGGTGCTGCAGGAAAAAGAAGTAGAACCGGTAGGATCTACAAAATCTTTTTCATTAGATGTAAGAGTGATTACCGCAACAAATCGACCACTTGAGGCACTTATGGAAAAGAATGAATTCCGAAATGATCTTTATTACCGAATTAGTGTTATTCCATTGTTCATTCCTCCTTTACGTGAACGGATGGAGGATCTAGAAATACTTGTGAGGTACTTTTTAAAAAAAGTTTCAACTAGAACTGGAAAACGAATTTCAATGATTCAGGAAGGTGTAATGGAAACCTTACATCACTATCATTGGCAAGGGAATATACGTGAACTAGAAAATATTATAGAGGCTGCAATTCATCTTGCAAAGACAGATGTGATTACGTTGGATGCCATTCCGGATTATATTAAAAAGCCTGCTGTATTTCACTATCAACAAGCTTCTCTAAAAGAAATGGTAAATGAAGCAGAAAAAAATATTCTTATAGCAACAATAAATAAATTTGACGGAGATAAGAGAAAAGCAGCAAAAGCATTAGGGATTAGTAAATCGAGTATGTATGAAAAGGTCCAGAAATATGAGCTAGGCTAATGGTGTCCGAAAAATCGGAATGCAGTCCATAATGATGGACTGTTTTTTTTTGTTGATCTTAACGACATATATTCGAATGGACAAGTTAGGAGACTCTAAAAATTCCAAAAAACCGGAATGAATAATTCAAGAATTGAACATTTTAGTAACTTCCTTCAGGCACTCCTATGTTGGCATAAAACTTGCTTTATATAGTTGTGAAGAGGAAAGGAGGAGCATCACTATCAGTCAAACAAAGGGGGATAAATGATGTTAAGTATGATCGGATTAGTTGGTGGTTTAGCTCTATTAATTTATTTAACGATGAAAGGTATGAACTTATTAGTAGCTGGTCCGCTTTGTGCATTATTTGTTGCTATTTTCAGCGGTTTGCCACTATTTCCACAGCTAGTTGGAGAGGGTGAAGCAAACCTTGTAGGTAACTATATGACTGGATTTTCAGGCTTTATTGCTTCTTGGTACTTAATGTTCTTATTAGGTGCGATTTTTGGAAAAGTTATGGAAGATAGTGGTGCTGCCGATAGTGTATCAAAATGGATTGTTGAAAAGCTTGGAATGAAAAGAGCAGTCCTTGCCATCGTAATTGCCTGTGCTGTATTAACCTATGGTGGTGTTAGTTTATTTGTCGTAGCATTCTCTGTTTACCCAATGGCTGTTAGTTTGTTTAGGCAAGCAAATCTACCGCGACGGTTTATTCCTGCAGCATTAGCGTTTGGATCAGTAACATTTACAATGACCTCTGCTGGTTCTCCTGAAATTCAAAACTGGATTCCGATAGAATATTTAAGTACGTCTCCATATGCTGGTTGGGAAGTTAGTTTAATTGTCGCTGTATTTATGATGGTTTTTGGATATTGGTGGTTAAGAAGAATGATTACAAAAGCTGTTGCAAGTGGAGAAAAATTTGTTTCTCGTGATAATGATCCAGTTAATAAGGATAAGGCACTTCCTCACCCGCTAACTGGGCTAATCCCACTTTTGGTTGTCTTAATCATTTCGTTTATATTCCATGATTCACTACAGCAATCTGCCTTAATCATTGCTTTACTTGGAGGCGTCATTACAGCTTATTTATTAAACCGTAACTATTTTAAATCATTTTGGGATGCTGTATCTGAAGGAACGCTTGGTGCACTAATAGCACTTGGGAATACAGCAGCTGTTGTTGGATTTGGTGGAGTTGCAAAAGCTGTTCCGGCATTTGAAATAGCTGTTAATGCGATGACAAGTATTCCAGGCAGTCCGCTTATTGGAGGAGCAATTGCTGTAAGTGTAATTGCCGGGATGACAGGATCAGCATCAGGAGGTCAAGCAATAGCGCTACCACTAATTGCACCACATTATATAGATATGGGTGTAAACCCTGAGGCATTGCACCGTGTTGTGGCAATTTCTTCCGGTGCATTGGATTCCTTACCTCATAATGGTTATGTCGTAACAACGATACGTGGAATCTGTGGAGAATCCCATAAGGAAGCCTATAACCCTGTTGCTGCATTAACTGTTATTGTTCCATTAATCGGATTGGCTATCGCAATAATACTATTTTCATTCGGACTAGGGATTTAAGAACGGAGGTTGATGTATGTGGTTCAAGCACAAGTTGTACTGTTAACAGGTGCTGCGGGAGGAATTGGTTTTGAACTTGCAAAAGCTTTCGCGATGGAAGGTGCAAAGGTTGTTTTAACAGACTTACATGGTGATCAAGTATTACAAAGTTCAAAGAGATTAAAAGATGCTGGATTTGATGCAATTGGATTAAAGTGTGATGTTACCAAGGAACAAGAAATCATTGATGCTGTAAAAAAAACTGAGGCTGAATATGGAAGAATTGACACGTTAATAAATAACGCAGGTATACAATATGTGGCACATATTGAGGATTTTCCAACAGAAAAATTTGAATTACTCATGAAAGTAATGCTGGTTGCACCTTTTATCGCAACTAAGCATGTATTTCCAATTATGAAAAACCAACAATATGGAAGGGTAATAAACATTGCATCGATCAATGGATTAATTGGTTTTGCAGGAAAAGCAGCTTATAATAGTGCAAAACATGGGGTAATTGGATTAACAAAGGTAGCGTCATTAGAAGGGGCTGAGCACGGAATTACAGTAAATGCGCTATGCCCTGGCTATGTTGATACACCCCTCGTTCGAAATCAACTAGAAGATATCGCTAAGACAAGGAATGTCTCACTAGAAAGCGTATTAGAAAAAGTATTGTACCCACTTATTCCACAAAAAAGATTACTAGAAGTACGAGAAATTGCAGACTATGCAATCTTCTTAGCAAGCGAAAAGGCAAAAGGCGTCACAGGTCAAGCTGTTGTGTTGGACGGAGGGTATACGGTTCAGTGAAGTTTTTCATTGGGGACTCATATTGGGGACAGTCCCCAATATGACAAATATTAAAGCTTACAATCGTTTGCGAGTCTTTTTTTATTCTTTTTGGGGACTGTCCCCAAAATAGAATAAACAACTAAAATCAAAGGTTTTTAGCGATAAATAGTATAACAAGTAATAATATTGGGGACTGTCCCCAAACTTGGACTCCTAATTTGAGAAGGCAAACTTGCATATCCCGACAAATTTATATAAAATAAGCTTAATATGTATATATAATGAACGGAGATAAGGAGTAGTAATTTGCGAAATATCGTTCAGAGAGTTGACGGCTGGTGTGAGTCAACCGATTTTTGCTGATGAACTCGCCTTTGAGTTACAAATGTGAAAGCCTTATTTGGGAAAGTAATATTTGTCGTCTATCCACGTTACGGATGTCAAAGTGGGCATATCGCTATGCCAAAGTTGGGTGGTACCACGGGAATTAAACCTCTCGTCCCTGTTTGGGATGTGGGGTTTTTTTCATTTTTATCTAACAGAATAACCCTTTTCAAATTGATAAGTATGAGATAAGTGGAACTTACTTTGATCCGTTCAACTGGTTAATTGTATAAACAAACATTGATCTAGCTTTTAAGGAGGAAAACATATGAGCTTCAATCATCAACAGATTGAAAAAAAATGGCAAGATTTTTGGTTACATAATAAAACGTTTAAAACTACAGAGGATACGGAGAAGCCGAAGTTTTATGCGCTTGACATGTTCCCGTATCCTTCAGGTGCTGGTTTACACGTAGGACATCCAGAAGGATACACGGCAACAGATATTTTATCGCGAATGAAACGAATGCAAGGATTTAATGTTCTTCACCCAATGGGATGGGATGCATTTGGATTACCAGCTGAGCAATATGCCCTTGATACTGGTAACGACCCAGCGGAATTTACGAAACAAAATATTGATAACTTTAGAAGACAAATTCAAGCACTTGGATTTTCGTATGATTGGGATCGCGAGGTAAACACTACAGATCCTGAGTATTACAAATGGACACAATGGATCTTTTTACAACTATTCAAAAAAGGCTTAGCGTATGTAGATGAAGTGCCAGTAAATTGGTGTCCTGCATTAGGAACCGTTTTGGCAAATGAAGAAGTTATAGATGGAAAAAGTGAGCGTGGCGGCCATCCTGTTGAACGTCGTCCGATGAAGCAGTGGATGCTTAGAATAACAGCATATGCTGATCGTCTTCTTGAAGATCTTGAAGATGTTGATTGGCCTGAGAGTATTAAAGATATGCAACGTAATTGGATTGGACGCTCTGAAGGCGCACATGTAACCTTTGACATTGATGGTTATGATGAAAACTTCACGGTATTCACTACTCGACCCGATACATTATTTGGTGCGACTTATGCTGTATTAGCACCAGAGCATTCCGTTATTGAAAAAATCACAACGGCGGAACAAAAAGATGCAGTTGAAGCATATATTAATGAAATTAAACATAAGAGCGATCTTGAGCGGACTGAACTTTCAAAAGAAAAAACAGGTGTGTTCACAGGAGCTTATGCGATCAATCCGGTTAATGGTGAGAAAATGCCAATTTGGATTGCTGATTATGTTCTTGCCACATATGGAACAGGTGCAATCATGGCGGTACCTGCTCACGATGAACGTGACTATGAATTTGCTCAAAAATTTGCGCTGTCAATTAAAGAAGTTGTTAGCGGTGGAGATGTGACGAAAGAAGCTTACACTGGTGACGGAGAGCATGTTAACTCTGATTTCTTAAATGGACTTGGTAAGCAAGAAGCGATTGAAAAGATGATTGCTTGGCTTGAAGAAAATAAAAAAGGCGAGAAAAAGGTTACGTACCGTTTGCGTGACTGGTTATTTAGCCGTCAACGTTATTGGGGAGAGCCAATTCCAATTATCCATTGGGAAGATGGGACAATGTCTGCAGTGCCTGAAGAAGAGCTTCCGCTTGTTCTTCCAAAAACGACAGAAATTAAACCATCAGGAACAGGTGAATCACCTCTTGCAATCATTGAAGATTTCGTTCATGTAGTTGACCCTGTAACAGGGAAAAAAGGTCGTCGTGAAACAAATACTATGCCACAATGGGCAGGAAGCTGCTGGTACTACTTACGTTACATCGATCCTAAAAACAGTGAAGCACTTGCAGATGATGCCAAGTTAAAGCAATGGCTACCTGTTGATATTTATATCGGTGGAGCAGAGCACGCAGTACTTCACTTGCTATATGCTCGTTTCTGGCATAAGTTTTTATATGATATTGGTGTGGTGCCGACGAAGGAACCTTTCCAAAAATTATTTAATCAAGGTATGATTCTTGGTGAAAATAATGAAAAAATGAGTAAATCTAAAGGAAATGTTGTAAACCCAGATGAAATAGTTGAATCACATGGTGCTGATACTCTTCGACTATATGAAATGTTCATGGGACCTTTAGAAGCATCAATTGCATGGTCTACAACTGGCCTTGATGGAGCAAGACGCTTCTTAGATCGTATTTGGCGTCTATTCATCGAAGACAATGGTGAATTAAGTCCTAAGGTTGTTGATGAAACAAGTGAAACACTTGAGCGTGTTTACCACCAAACAGTGAAAAAGGTAACTGAGGATCTTGAAGGCTTACGCTTTAACACAGCAATCTCACAACTAATGGTTTTCATCAATGAGGCCTATAAAGCGACTGTTCTTCCTAAAGAGTATGTCGAAGGCTTTGTGAAATTAGTATCCCCAATAGCCCCTCATCTAGCTGAGGAGCTATGGAGCAAGCTTGGTCACAGCACAACTATAACTTACGTTTCATGGCCTGCTTTTGATGAAGCAAAGCTTGTAGAAAACGAAGTTGAAATTGTCGTTCAAGTCAACGGGAAAGTCCGTGCAAAACTGCTTGTTGCAAAGGAAGTTACAAAAGATCAGCTCGAAAAAATAGCACTTGAAGATGATCGAGTAAATGAGCATGTTGAAGGGAAAACGATTCGCAAGGTAATTGCTGTCCCTGGAAAGCTTGTTAATATTGTTGCAAATTAATAAAATGATGAAAGCCGACTCGTAAGTATGTTTAATACTTACGGGTCTTTTTATGTAGTTGGGAATTTTTAAAAAACGGTGGAGAACTTCTAATCAATGAGAATTAGTTCTTTTCTCAGCTGAAATCACAATGATAGAAACACAATTCATTTCTAACTACCTCATCCTAAAACTGGAACCCCACACATTTTATTTGATATAATGCAGGTATCAAATTTGAAAGGGTGTACGAAATGAAAGAAATTTCTCCTGAAGAAATTCAACAAAAGCTAGAAAACGGTGAAAAGATAGAGTTAATAGATGTTCGTGAAGATGATGAAGTAGAAGCAGGAATGATTCCACAAGCCCGACATATTCGAATGAATGATATTCCTAATCAACTAGATGCAATTGATAAAGAAAAAGAGACATTTTTTATTTGTCGTTCAGGCGGTCGCAGTGGTAATGTATGTGCATATTTACAAGAGCGAGGATATAACGTAGTTAATATGACTGGTGGTATGCTTGAATATAAAGGTGAGACTAAGCCTAAAAGTGAATTAGCTTAACCTACATAAAAAGAGTATGCCTGTCCAACAAGCATACTCTATAAAATACTTCAAGAGCAATTCTTGCATTTTTATCTAAACATGATACATAATGAGCGCAGAATAACAATAAATCTGTTCTCCTTCCTCATCGGTTGTAATTGACACACTATATTTAATATCTCTAACATGATTATCGTTAAGCCTAGCTAAAAAATCATTTATTTCTTCCTCTAAATCCTTTTCGTGCTCTTCATCAAATACAGCTACTTTTAACATGCACTCACACCCTTTAACTAAGTTAGTAAACTTTATTAAAAAGTTGCTAGAATTAGAACTAGTTTTTATAAGTATCTATTAAAAAAATACGTGTTTTAATTAAAGTTGAGAATTAAAAAAGCGCCAAGTGTAACTTAGCGCAGATGAAAGGAAGTATATTTTTTTAGTTCTTAGCTCTAGAATACATTGCAGCATTTTTCCCCGCAAGTCGCCCGGTAACGAGAGCTGAAGTGATATTATAGCCACCTGTGTATCCATGTATATCTAAAATTTCACCACAGAAGTAAAGTCCATTTTTATATTTCGAAGACATCTCTCGAGGGTGTATTTCCTTTACAGAAACTCCTCCGCCTGTTACAAATGCCTTCTCAATTGATAGAGTACCATGTACGTTAAATTGAAACTGTTTGCAATCTCGTACGAATGAACGAAGCTTTTCATTTGAGAGATTATCATATGTCAGAAGCGGATCAATATCATTTTTCTCCAATAAAAATAATAAATACCTTTCAGGTAAAAGTCCCTTTAAGACATTTTTGATTGCTTTTTTGGCATCATACTTTAAATCCTTAACGATTGATTGAAATAGCTGCTCTTCATTAGTATCAGGAATTGCATCAATGCTCACAGGAATTGCATTTGTTTTAAACTTTTTCATTGCTTTTACAACATATTGACTACATCTTAAAACAGCTGGTCCAGAAATACCAAAATGAGTGAAGAGCATGTCCATTTTGTGGGTGATAATTTGTTTTCCTTTCGGGTTCAATACACTTAAGGCAACATCTCGTAAAGAAAGCCCTTGAAGTGTTTTTTCCTGAATAAATGTCTCATTAGACGTAATAGGTACCTCTGTTGGAAATAGTTCGGTTATTGTATGACCCGCTTTTTCAGCCCATGCATAGCCATCCCCGGTGCTTCCAGTGTGGGGTACACTTTTTCCGCCTACAGCGAGAACAACTGCATTAGTCGAAATCATTTCACCGTTTACAAGTTGTACACTTTGTACCTTTTCCTCATCATAAAAAACATTCTTTACAGGTTCATTTGTCCGAATTTCAACGTTCAAACGGTTTAATTCACTAAGAAGGGCATCGACAACTGTTTGTGCTTTATCAGTAACTGGGAACATGCGTCCGTGATCTTCTTCCTTGAGCTTAATTCCGAGTTTTTCAAAAAAAGAAATTATATCTTCATTATTAAATTCTGAGAACGCACTATATAAAAATCTTCCGTTACCTGGAATATGTTTTATAATTTCGTCAATGGGCAAGCGGTTCGTTACATTACAACGACCTCCACCTGAAATAGCAAGTTTTCTTCCTAATTTATTCCCTTTGTCTACTAGGAGAACGCGAGCACCTTGCTGGCCAGCTGCAATAGCTGCCATTAAACCTGAGGGCCCCCCACCGATTACTAACACATCATATTTCATTATGTTTTTCACAACCTTCATTTATATCTTGGTCTGCTCCTCATATTATAGCTAAAGATGTTAAAAAGCAAAAAACAATTTTGGTTTTAATACTCTATTAGGAATTAATTTTTGTCTAGCTCCAGTGTGTATCCTAACATGTAAGCTACCGTTTTTCTGAATACAAACATGTGGTATAAGCGTAGGATTGTGGTAAAATAGAAAAGTTGAATCTTCATAGAGAAGTATGGTGAGTCAGAAATATGTCGAATAATTTGTTAAGAGGTACGTTTGTTTTAACGTTAGGTACATATCTTTCGAGAATATTAGGTATGATCTATCTCATTCCTTTTGCAGCTATGGTTGGAACTGATGGAGGAGCCTTGTTCCAAACTGGTTATGCTCAATATACAATATTTTTAAGTATTGCAACGGCTGGATTTCCAGCTGCAGTTTCTAAGTTTGTTTCGAAATATAATGCAATCGGCGATTATGAAACAAGTAGGCGGATGTTTAAAGCTGGATTGGCTGTTATGCTTGTGACAGGGTTACTAGCATTCTCCCTTCTATATATGCTTGCACCGATGCTAGCTAAAAGTGCACTTGCTGGTAAGAATTATAGCAGTTTTACTGTTGAAGACGCTATATTAGTCATCAGAATGGTCAGTTTAGCGCTCATTGTTGTGCCATTAATGAGTTTAATCCGTGGCTTTTTTCAAGGACATCAATCAATGGGGCCAACAGCTGTTTCTCAAGTAATAGAACAGCTTGTCAGGATTGTTTTTTTACTTGCAGCTACTTATCTCATTATGAATGTATTTAATGGCGGGTTAGTTTTAGCAGTTGGTTATGCAACGTTTGCAGCATTTGTTGGGGCAATAGGCGGTTTGCTTGTTTTATTGGTCTATTGGATAAGGCGTAAGCATACGCTACAAGCTTTGCAAGAAAATAAAGTGGAAACAAAATCCATGCCTCTAGGATTAATGTTTAAAGAAGTATTTCGCTATGCAGGACCATTTGTATTTGTTGGCTTAGCGATTCCTATATATAACTATATTGATACTAACACATTTAATGGGGCAATGATTGAAGCGGGATACGATAAAGATATTGCAATTGCTATGTATGGAATTCTGTTACTTTACGTTCCAAAACTCGTGATGATTCCAGTTTCATTAGCAACTGCTTTTGGTTTAACTCTTATTCCTTCAGTCACAGAATCATTTACAAGTAATAATCGAGCACTGCTACATAAGCAAATCGATCAAACATTACAAATAATTATGTTATTAACATTGCCTGCTGTTGTAGGGATGTCAGTACTAGCTGGACCAGCGTATAACATTTTTTATTATGGTGAATATGAGGAAATCGGAAAAAACATACTAATGTGGTATGCACCGGTTGCTCTATTGTTTTCGCTCTTTACGGTCAATGCTGCGATACTTCAAGGGATAAATAAACAAAAGCTTGCAGTAATTAGTCTAGTCATTGGTATTATCGCCAAGCTAGTTTTAAACACTCCACTGATTCAATTATATCAAGGTGTTGGATCAATACTTGCTACTGCAGCGGGTTATTCAATTTCATTAATATATGGCTTTGCAATGATTAAACGTCATTCAGGTTATTCGTTTAAATTATTATTTAAACGAACAGTATTAATGACCATGCTTTGTACATTTATGGGATTAGCCGTTTCTGTCATTCAATCAATCTTAGGTATTTTTATTAATTATGAGGATGGAAGAATGCAATCAGTTATTGTAGCTGTCGTTGCAGTTATAGTCGGAGGAGTCGTTTATTTATATTTAGCCTATCGATCTCATCTCTTGGAAAAAATTTTAGGAGATCGATTAAAGCGATTTTTACCGAGAAGCCGTGCGAATGGTTAAAAACAGGTAAAAATAAGAAAAGCTCGGTAAAATTGCCGAGTTTTTTTAATGAAAGTATGAAATGCATTTTAGGTTCGGTATTTTCCGCTTTTATTATAAAAATTAAATGATCGAGTGGTGCTCTTATAAATGAGAATTGATAAATTATTAGCGAATGTAGGTTATGGAAGTCGTAAAGATGTAAAGAAGATGCTAAAAACAGGTGTTGTAAAAGCAGATGGGGAAGTAATTAAAGATCCAAAAATTCATGTGAATCCAGATGAACAGCATGTAACTGTTAACGGTGAAAAAATCGAATATAAGGAATTTGTTTATTTGATTATGAACAAGCCTGCAGGTTATTTATCAGCAACTGAGGATGAATTACAAGAAACAGTTATTGATTTATTAGAGATGGAGGATGCTGTTTGTCAGCCTTTTCCTGTTGGACGGCTTGATAAGGATACAGAGGGATTGTTGCTGTTAACGAATGATGGTCAGCTTTCACATCAATTGTTATCTCCGAAAAAACATGTACCAAAAACGTATTATGCTACGATTTTAGGTAGTGTTAAAGAAGAGGATATAGAAGCGTTTAAAAAGGGTGTTGAGCTAGACGACGGCTATGTGACTAAGCCGGCAGATCTGGAAATTCTTACATCTGGAAATCAATCAACAATTCATATCACCATTACTGAAGGTAAATATCATCAAGTGAAACGAATGTTTGAGTCGGTTGGGAAGAAGGTTACCTACCTGAAAAGAATATCAATGGGACCAATAAAATTAGATGAGGATGAACTAAAGATTGGAGAATATCGTGAACTAACCGAAGATGAGATTGAATTGTTAAGACATGCACAACCCATAGAATTATAAAATAAAAAAAGAGGAACCTTTCATGATGAAGGTTCCTTTTATGTATATTCATATTAATTTTTGATTACTTTTTCTTACGAAGACATCTTAACTTTTTTCTTTGTAGTGGCCCATTTACCTCTTGTTGGGCTGTGAACCAAATCGTTATATGCTAACACATTTAAATCACGTTGTATGGTTCTTGGTGTAATACCAAATTCGTCAACAAGTTGCTGTGTGGTCACAGTTCCCCTCTCATTAATAAACATGTAGACTGATTTGATTCTGGTTAGCATACGGTTTGTTGAAGGTTTCAAAAAACCACTCCTTATCGTTTGATCGCACTGGCAATGCCTACTACAACCTTTCGATGACTGCAACTTCAGATGTCACTTCATACATATATTTAATGATGTGGTAAAACGTTACAACAATATTTTACACGATTTCGACACATAACATCCAGAGAAAAGATTAAATTTACACAATATTAACATTTTTGCCTAGCTTACAGTAACAAATAATAAGCTTTTTACTTAGTTTCTGTTTCTAGTTCCAGTTGACCAAGTCAATTAATAAAACTATATGATGTTTGTTCTGAATAGTATGACAATATTTTGAATCTTTTTCAAGTGAAATGAATCTTTTTCCTTTATTTCCCGTATTAAAAGGAAAGGGGGATTCGAAATGGCTATTAAACAAGATTGGCGATTCCAATTTAAAAACATTCTATCAATTTTGGATTGGACGATCATCCTTTATCTCCTCATTCCGTCCCTTGCCTTTGTAGGGATTGCCTATCATTCATGGTGGTTTACAGTTCCAAATTGGTTAATAGGATTCCCACCTTCTCTTTATTTCCTAGGTTGTTATTTCATTTGCTGGCAAGGACGGCTAAGGACATTTATGGAGGAAGCAGACCAACTATATCTCCTCCAATTTTCTAAAAAAACAGTGTCAATAAGATATATGGGTGCACTATATTCTTCTTTTAGCATATTTATAAAATGGGTAGTAGTGTTTTTGTTATTATTTCCAATGACTAATCATTTCAGCGAATTAGAAATAGGACAATTTTCAGCAGCTATTGTATATTTCTTCAGTTTAAATCTTTTGCTTACTACATATGAGCAGACAGTCTATCATTACCGTTTCATTATGAAGTTTTTCTTGTATGTCTTTGTTTTCATTTTATTTGCTTTTTTGTCATATTTATTGATAAATCAATTGAGTAACATCGTTTTAATGATTGTTTCAATCATATTTATTGGTTTAGCAATTTGGCAAATAAAACTCTATCAGTCTCAATATAAAAGCTTCTATACAGATGTTGAATAGGAACAAAGAAATAAAGTGAAGCTTATTTCTTTTATGTTTGCGATTAACCCCGATATCTATCTACCAAAGCAAAAGAAACTAAAGAAGCGTTCTTTGTTGTTATGGAGAAATTCAACGAGAATATTTATAAACCGTGCACCAGAAAACGGTGTCACAGAACTATTTATTAAAGCATTTCTACGTGAAAAGACAAATATTTTCAGCTATATCCAAATACTTTCAGTAACAATTACGCTAATTTTTGTCACTCCAATATGGTTAAAATGGTGTGTTTTTATAGCATTTTGGTTCTTCTTTAAAGAGTGGGTCATCTTACTATTTAAAGAGATAATAAAACAAAACCCATATTTAGTCATTGATTACTTGCAGAGGGAATATATTTTTCAAGCACAAAAGATGTGTGAAAAACGATTTGTATATCCTGGAGTTTCTATTGTTTTTCTTTTTGCTAGTTTATCAACCATACTAGCGATTTTTATCTGATGTTGAGTAGTTTATTTAGTTAAGCTTCTCATGTTGTGCTAAGCTAATTAATATAGTTTTCAGCTACATACGTGTAATCGGAGGGAATAGAGTTTGATTATTTTAAAAAGTAAACGTGAAATAGAGTTAATGCATAAAGCTGGTCAATTATTGGCCAATTGTCATAAAGAGATCGCAATGAGAATCAAACCAGGTGTTACGACATTAGAAATAGATTCGTTTGTTGATGCTTATTTTAAAGCGCATGGAGCAACACCAGAGCAAAAAGGATATAAGGGCTATAAATATGCCACTTGTGCGTCTATAAATGATGAAATCTGCCATGGGTTTCCTAGGAATAGTCCTTTGAAAAATGGAGATATCGTAACGATAGATATGGTTGTGAATTTAAACGGTGCACTTGCTGATTCAGCATGGTCATACGCTGTTGGTGATGTGTCACCTGAAGCTGCCCGTTTATTGCAGGTTACTGAAGAATCCTTAAACAAAGCGATTGAACAATCAATCGTAGGAAATCGACTTGGGGATCTTGGTCATGCAATTCAGAGCTATGTTGAAGGCGCGGGATTTTCAGTTGTACGAGAGTTTACGGGTCATGGTATTGGCAAAACGATACATGAAGCACCTACTGTTTTACACTATGGTGAACCAAATAAAGGTCAGCGTTTAAAGGAAGGTATGGTCATTACGATTGAACCAATGGTTAATTTAGGCGCATGGGAATCTAAAATGGATAATAACGGTTGGACAGCTAGAACAATAGATGGAAAGCTTTCAGCGCAATATGAGCATACGATTGCAATTACGAAAGAGGGACCAATCATTTTAACAAAGCAATGATACTAAAATAAGAATAACTAAAAGTGAAGCACAAGCCATCTAATGACTTTGATTAGAGGGCTTGTGCTATTTGTACGAATTCTTTGAATCAATAATTATCGTAATTATTGATTATATTTTGTGCTATTAAAATTGAAAAACATTAAAAGAAAGTGGAAAATTGTGTTAAGTTCTTACTTGTCCTAATTTTATCACAGGTGTATCATAAGAAATAAATTCATTACTATCGGAGGCGCTTATGGAACTAGATATATCAAAGCATTCCTTGCCAGTTTTCGAAGCACTTGCAAGCAATGTAAGAATTAACATCATTCAACTTTTAGCTGAGCGTCCAAGAAATATGAAAGAATTGGCGGAGGCATTAGGGCTAAGTAGTGCAATAATGAGTATGCATATAAAAAAATTAGAAAAAGCAGGAATCATTCGTACTGATCGAGTGCCTGGTAAAGGCGGAGTACAAAAGCTATGTGTCCTGTATGTAGAAAATATGGAAATTATCTTCCCTAAAAAACAAGAAGAACATAAAGAGTTTCACCAAACTGAAATTTCAGTTGGACATTATACTGATTTACATGCTGAACCAACTTGTGGATTAGCTACCACGGAAAAGATCATTGGAGAGTTCGATGACCTTCGATATTTTTTTGATGCTGACCGTGTAAATGCTAAAATATTGTGGTTTTATAAAGGGTATATTGAATATAAAATTCCAAATTACTTGCTAGCAAGTCAACACCCAAATGAGCTCGAAATTTCTCTTGAACTTTCATCTGAAGCACCATTTACAAATAGTAATTGGCCCTCTGATATTGATTTTTATCTAAATAATATTCATTTAGGTACATGGACAAGTCCAGGAGATTATGGTGACAATCGTGGTAAGTATACTCCTTCATGGTGGCCAAGTGTTGTGAATCAATATGGGCTATTGAAGAAGCTTAGAATTGCTAATGATGGTACATATATGGATGGGAATAGACTATCTGATATTAAATTAGAAGATGTAGGGATTAGGGAGAAACAATGGACATTCCGTATTGCCGTTCATGAAGATAGTGAGCATGTAGGTGGTGTTACATTATTCGGAAGAGGGTTTGGCAATTATAATCAAGATATTCTTTTTCACCTTTATTTTGAAAAGGAAAATCAAAATAAAGAAAAGTTAATAGAGAATATTAACTCAATAAAATAAGGAAGCTGACTATCTAAGTCAACTTCCTAAAGTTAAAGTTCTTGTCCTAGTTTTGATGTCTCGAACGAGCACTTGCGCTTTACTTAATGTCCGCCAATAAATGCTAGTTGAATGAAAAATAGGACGGCAAAAATGTAAACAAAAAGATGAACCTCTTTCCACTTACCTTTTGCAATCTTCATTAAAGGATAAGAAATAAATCCAAGTGCGATACCAGTAGCGATGCTAGATGTTAAGGGCATACTAATCACGACTAGAAATGCAGGAAATGCTTCATCAAGTTCTTTCCAGTTAATATCGGAAATTGCACCCATCATCAAGCTTCCAACTATAATGAGTGCTGGTGCTGTAATTGCTGAAATACCAGAAACTGCACCAATCAGTGGACTGAATAAAAGCGTGAATCCGAATAAAATCGATACGGTTAATGTTGTTAATCCAGTTCTTCCTCCTGCAGCTACTCCTGCTGAAGATTCAATATAAGCACTTGTTGGACTTGTTCCAAACATTGCTCCAACTGTTGTTGCAGCTGAGTCAGCCAATAAAGCAGTACGAGCCTTTGGTAGCTCATTACCCCTCATTAATCCAGCTTGTTGTGCAACACCAATCATTGTTCCAGTTGTATCAAAAATTGTTACCAATAAGAAAGAAAAGACAACTGTATATAAACCGTGTGAGATCACATCACCAATTGCTGAAAATGGATTTGTGATAAGAATACCTTCAGGCAGACTAGGTAAAGAAACGAATCCTTCTTTAAACTCAAGCTGTCCTGTCAAAAAGGCTATTAGTGCAGTAATAACCATCCCGATAAATAATGCACCATGAACATTCAAGCTCATTAAGACTAATGTAACCGCTAGACCTACTAATGCTAAAACAACAGATGGTGAATGTAGATCACCTAATGCAACTAGGTTGTTAGGATCAGCAGTTATAATTCCAGTTAAACGAAGTCCAATAAAGGCAATGAAAAGACCGATACCAGCTGTAATTCCACTCTTTAAATTACTTGGAATAGCTTCAATTAATTTTTTGCGGAATGGTGTTAAAGATAAAAGGACAAAAATAATACCCGCAACAAATACAGCAGAAAAAGCTGTCATGTATGTAATATTTTCATTTGCTCCAACAACTGAATAAGCAAAATATGCATTTAAACCCATACCTGGGGCAATAGCGATTGGATAGTTTGCAGACAGTGCCATCCAAAGTGTACCGATGATTGTTGCAATGATTGTTGCAGTGAACACTTGATCAAATGGCACTCCTGCGTCAGCTAATATAATCGGATTTACGACAACAATATAAACCATAGTTAAGAAGGTCGTAAGCCCTGCAATTATTTCAGTTCTTACATTTGTATTGTGTTCTGCTAATTTAAACATAGTTACCCCCGTCATTTTTACGAACGTTTTTCAAAACATGTATAATAATATTCGTTTTTAATTTATTTTGCAATAGTTTTCTCTTTTTTTTTGTTACCTTTTCCTTTATAGGGGATTTTCTTTAGTAATGTAAACATATTATGTGCATTAATAAGTAAATTATAAAAATGAGCCAAGTTATCTTTTAGTTTAGGAAGTTTCTTGCACTGTGGATAAGCGCACGACATCCAGCTCCAGCGCCTAGCCCCTCGAGGTCATAAGCTTGTCGGGACTGATCAAGGCGTTTGCGCTTTTGTTGTTGCTGTTTACTTTTATCCTGAGATAGTGTTTGGTATGTTATATAAGGAATTGATGATAAATGATAGTAGGAGGTTTACATAATGAATTGGAAAGAAGAAGTTGAAAAAAGAAAAGACGAGATCATAAAAGATACACAGGCATTTCTGCAAATAAAAAGTGTTTTAGATGAGGATACCAAATCTGAGATTGCTCCATTTGGTGAAGGGATAAATAATGCATTTCTCCATTTATTGCAGTTAGGTGATGCTTCGGGTTTTACAATTAAGAACCTTGACGGCTATGCAGGACATATCGAGTTAAAGGGGAGTAGTGAAGATGTTGTTGGTGTGCTTTGTCATGTTGATGTTGTTCCAGAAGGTGACGGTTGGACGAGTGATCCCTATGGTGCGGAGATTAGAGATGGTAAGATTTTTGCTAGAGGGGCGTTGGATGACAAAGGACCGACGATCGCGGCATTTTATGCGATGAAAATTGTGAAAGAACTTGGGCTATCCTTAACAAAGAATGTACGCATGATTATCGGAACAGATGAAGAAAGTGAATGGCGCTGTGTTGATCATTATTTTAAGCATGAAAAAATGCCACTAATGGGTTTTGCGCCTGATGCTGATTTTCCGATCATCTTTGCTGAAAAGGGAATAATTGATGCTACGTTAATACAAACATCTACCTATGATAATGAGCAAGGTAATGCAGTGCTTCAAACCTTCCATTCTGGGAGAAGGTTTAATATGGTCCCTGATTTTGCTGAAGCATCTTTCATGATTAAAAGTGATCAAACATCAGTAAGCGAATTATTTACAGATTATATAACTCAAGCAAATGTAAAAGGAACTAGTAAAGTCGAAGGGGATCTTATCAAATTAACGATTGAAGGTATCTCAGCACATGCAATGGAGCCAAACAACGGGATAAATGCTGGGATATTAATGGCTGCATTTTTGAATAAGCTTGAACTAGATAAAAAGGGTAGCCAGTATATCAAAACAATCGTTGATGTTTTTGAAACGGATACTCGTGGGGAGAAACTTCAGATTTCATATTCTGATGAGATCAGTGGTGAATTAACTGTAAATCTTGGCATTATGTCTTATACAAATGAGACCAATGGGAAGCTAGGAGTAAATGTTCGTTATCCAGTTACTGGTGATGCAGATCATATAAAGAAAGGCTTCTCAGCTCTAGCAGGTTTTGATTTACAAGCATTTGATGACTCTGAACCACACCATGTGGATGAGAATCATCTACTTATTCATACCTTACAGAAGGTGTATAAAGAACAAACAGGTGAGAAGGCAGAGCTAATTGCAATTGGTGGTGGTACTTATGCGAGGTCGTTAAATGCAGGTGTTGCATTCGGTCCACTGTTTCCTGGGAGACCAGATATTGCTCATCAAAAGGATGAATATATAATTATAGAAGACCTTTTGAAAGCAACGGCCATTTATGCACAAGCTATATATGAATTAGCGAAATAATGAATGATGAAATATGGCAGGGATGATAGTAGATTGAAACAGGATGACTTCATTTCTTGAAAATGAAGTCATCTCTTTTTTTAAGGCTCTTTTCTAAGAGATTATTGCTTTTAAAACAAAAACAAATTCAGGTTGATTGGAACGGTTTGCGAGACACCTGCGGGAGCACCGCCCGCCCCGCGGAAAGCGAGCATCTCTCTCTGCAATCAACCACACCGCATTACTTGGTAAATAGCAACAATGTTTGCGAAAATAGACTTTTTAAAGGATAAACAGTTGCCAGTAACTCTAAAGTGATAAATAGAGTCTGTATTTTGTTAAGGAAAGAAGGAATATTATGGAATACACAGTCATACATCAGCAGGAACAAAGAGCAACCAATCTTAATTTTTCAAAGTTTTATTTCTTTGTTTTTTTTGGGATTGGTTCACTTTTTCCGCTTTTATCCCTCTATTTAAAAGATGTTGTTGGCCTATCGGGTAGCCAAATAGGAATTATTATGTCGATTAGCCCAGTTGTGATGATTGTCGTACAACCGATATGGGGAGTCCTAAGTGATGTAACACAAAAGCCAAGCTTCTTATTATCCGCGGCGATCCTTTTAACTGCGATGTTTGGGATCATTTATTCTTTTATAAATAGCTATTACTGGATTGTAGTTATGGCAATTTTGCTTGCTATCGTGCAAAGTGCGGTTATTCCGTTATCAGATAGTATTGCGGTAAATTATGTTCAAAAAACAAAAGGTCAATACGGTTCGCTTCGCCTGTGGGGAGCTGTTGGCTTTGCCTTTGCTGTCCAAATTGTTGGTTGGCTTTCAGACCAGATAAGCTTATCAGTTATTTTTTATGTTTTTTCCATTGCCTTACTTGTTTCATGTTTATTTGCTTGGCAGCTACCAAAAGAAAATCAATCTATGAAAATTAGTTTAAGAAAAGGGCTTAAAGAACTTATTAATGTGCCAAGATACTTTGTCTTTTTATTTATTTCTTTTTTAGTTTTAGGACCACTGTTAGCGAATAATATTTATTTTGGGATATTAATAGCTGAAGTAGGTGGTGGGCTTACGGGAATTGGTCTTGCGTTTTTGCTAGCAGCTGGTAGTGAAGCCCCATTTATGAAAGTCGCAAGCCTTTGGATAAACAAGCTTGGAATGATTAATATCTTAATCTTGGCGACAGTAGTAGCTGCTATTCGCTGGTTTTTATACTTTATTGAACCACCTTTATCAATCATTTATATTTCTACTATTGCCCAAGGGCTTTCATTTGGTTTGTTCATGCCAGCGGCTATACAATATGTCAGAGATTTAGCACCTAAAAAAGTTGGGGCAACTGCTATTTCGTTGTATTCAGCTATCGGTAATGGGCTAGGGAACTGGTTCTGTACTTTTGTAGGAGGGTTAATTTTAGAAGGATTTTCAGTCATGTACGTATATTTGTTTTTCGGAGCAATGACTGTATTGGGATTGTTGGTGTTACTATTGTTTAAGCTTACTAATAAAAAAGCTGCTATGTAAAAAGGAGAGGAAACATTTCCTCTCCGTCTAAATTAAAAAGCAAAGACATCACTTGATAGATAACGTTCACCAGTATCACTTATTATACAAACGACTACATCTTCAGGTGTTAAACGTTTTGCTACTTCAATTGCTGCATAACATGCTGCACCAGAAGATGGCCCAACTAATATTCCTTCCTCACGAGCAAGTCTTCTTGTAATATCATATGCTTGATCATCCTCAATTTTGAGAATTTCATCATATACCTTTTGATTTAAAATTGAAGGAATAAAGCCAGGGCTTGTCCCGACAAGTTTGTGCATGCCTGGTTTTCCACCTGAAAGAACCGGAGATCCAGCTGGTTCAACAACGTGAACTCTTAAATCTTTGTAATGTGCTTTTAATGCTTCCCCTGTTCCTGTAATCGTCCCACCAGTGCCAGCAGTAGCAACAAAAGCAGATAGCGGCTTGCCAAGTTCATCCATCGCCTCGATTATTTCTTTTGCCGTAGTATGACGATGTGCATTAGGATTTGCTTCGTTATCAAACTGCATTGGCATAAAGGCGTTTGGTATTTCTTTTGTTAGCTGCTCTGCTTTTCTAATAGAGCCTGGCATCTTTTCGTCACCAGGTGTTAGAACAACCTCTGCTCCGTATGCTTTAAGTAAATTAATACGTTCTTGTGTCATTGTATCAGGCATAACAAGAATTGCTTTATAGCCGCGTGCAGCTGCATTCATTGCAATCCCGATTCCAGTATTTCCACTAGTAGGTTCAATTATGGTTGAATTAGGCTTTAATAAACCTTGCTTTTCAGCTTCAATAATCATATTGTAAGCAGCACGATCCTTTACACTTCCACTTGGATTAAAGAATTCAAGCTTTAAGTAAACCGCTGCGCTATCCTCAGGGGTTATTCGATTTAATTTTACTAATGGAGTATTTCCGATAAGGTCTGCAATGTTGTTAACGACTTTCATTATGTCACTTCCTTTTGATGTGCTTGTAAAAATTCTATCATATAAAAATTAATATTCCTATTACAATACTAGGATATAACAAAGATTGAATTTAAAACAATACTTACCCTGAATAATGTTTTTTCTTTTAATGTGGGATAGAATAAATAAATAATGAATCGAACCGTCTGTACATTAAGAAATCTGGGGGCAATTTTTATGAAACATCAAACTCATTTTTTTATTGCAGTTCCAATAGAAATCGATCTTAGAAAAGCAATACATAACTGGCTAGCTAATAATAAGGGCAACCTTCCATTCCAATCTTGGGTTCATCAAGAAGATTATCATATTACTTTAGCTTTTTTGGGTCAGATTGATGCAGATGATCAGTTAAAAAGATTATCGAAACTTGTGAAAGACAAAATAGTCAATTTACCACCATTCAGCCTTTCAGTAAAGGGGCTTGGTGTTTTCGGTAAAAAAGATACACCAAGAATATTTTGGGCTGGAATTGAAGACTCTTCATCCCTTATTTATTTGCAAAAACAAGTTTTTCATGCTTGTCAAGAAATTGGTTTTAATCTTGATTCAAAGCCGTTCCGTCCTCATATCACACTTGCAAGACGTTGGAAGTCAGACAAACCTTTTGTTACACCGGAACTGTTTCTCGAAGCAATTCATAATGAGCACCAAACCTTTATAGTCAAGGAGATTCATTTGTATCAGACCCATCTTGATCGATTTCCAAAGTATGAAGCAATTGATGTTTTTGATTTAAAAGGTGATAAATGATGAAATATGTTTTAACCATACTGCAAATATCATGTTTATTGACGATATATCTTATAGGAGTGCTTATTCAAAAGGTTTGTAACTTAACTGTTCCAGGAAGTATTATTGGTATGATCTTATTATTTGGAGCGCTTTATTTTCGAATTATTAAGCGAGAGTGGATAACCTTGGGAAGCTCTCTCCTTTTAAAATATTTACCAATGTTATTTATACCTGCTACAGTAGGAGTCATTGACTACCTTGATTTATTTATGGGAAGTGGACTAATTACGATTGGGATCGTATTAGTTAGCACAATCATCGTGATGGTAACCTCTGCTCGAATAAGTGATGTTTTATTAACAAGAGGTGAGGATGCTAATAAGGATAAGGGGCTACACTTATGAGTCTGTTTTTTTCAATCTTATTTATCGGGATAACAATTGTTATTTATTTACTCATGAAGCAATTTTATAACCGTTATACCTACCCCTTACTCGTTCCGATCTTCACGTCCAGCCTACTAGTTGCTGGATTATTATTAGTGACAAATACGTCATATATCACCTACATGAGTGGTGCAAAATGGCTAGATGAGTTATTAGGGCCAGCTGTAGTTGCATTAGCTATTCCACTATATGATCATCGAGATATAGTAAAAAGGAATTCACTAACTATTTTCATTAGTGTTATTGTAGGAGCGATTGTTGGAATGGTAAGTGGAATCATTCTAGGAATGATAAGTCGAATTAATAAAGAGCTTATTTTTTCAATAGCTCCAAAATCAGTTACTACACCAATTGCAATGGAAATAAGCGAGTTCGTTGGTGGAGCACCTGCACTTGCGGCTGTTTACGTAATGGTTGCTGGGATATCAGGTGCAATGTTTGGACCGTATTTAATGAAAGTCTGTAATATTAAGCATTCCATTTCAAAAGGAATTGGCTTTGGTACAGCATCGCACGGAATTGGAACTGCAAGGGCGTTAGAGATTGGAAATGTTGAAGGTGCACTTAGTTCAATTTCTATGACCTTAAGCGCTATTTTTACAAGCTTCCTATGTCCAATAATTTTGTCATTTTTCCTATGAAACGAAAATGTTGGTGAGAGAATTTCTACAGCAACCATAACAAACAATGAGGGAGTTGATAAACGGTTGGCACAATTAATTAAACTTTATGATTATATCTCACGCTACGAGCTCAATGCTTACCGTTATTCAAGTCAGTTTATCCGATTAAAAAAGCAACAATGGGATAAGGTTTCACAAGCATGGGAAAGTGATACGTTTCATTCGGTAATGAAAGTAAGTGAATCTCCTACCCTGCAGCGTGAAGATGATACGGAAAAGCTGTCCATTTTAAAAATGTTTAAAAGTAGATTTTCCAAGGAAGAACCTGAACCACAGGTTATAAAACCACTTATAAATGACGCAATACTTGCTGATGAGGATTTGCAATTTCAATTTACAACGATACCAAAAACAATTGACGATCTTAAACATTTATTTTTGGATTATATTTTTCGTTTTCAAGTTCGTTGGGCAAGCTCAACTCTTCGGGAAATATCATCGGTAGAAAAATCGGTGTATAGAGATAGGGTATTGAAGTATTTTGTTCAACGTATACCTGATCACTACTTATTACTTTATAGACCAGTTTTTCAGTTGAAAAATGCTCCAGTTGAACTAGATTTAATCCTGATAGGGACAACAGAAGTCTATTGTATAACACTTGTTGAACAGTTAGATGAAACAGTTTTTACAGGTTCGAAGGAAAAATTCTGGGTTGCAAGAAAAGGTGATCACGAAAAAAAAGTGCTGAGTCCATTATTAAGTCTCAATCGTACAGGAACTGTTGTCGAAAAACTAATTTCAGCACAGGAAGTTGACATTCCCGTTAAAAAACTAATGATAAGCCGTAACGGTTATATAGATTACCCTTATGCTCCTTATGATATAACAATTTTAGATAAACGTACATATCACGAGTGGTTTCAGCGGCTAAGGAAATCATCTGCACCATTAAAGCATACCCAGTTAAAAGCAGCGCAAGTATTGCTATCTCACTGCCTAACAAATTCCTACTACCGTAAGGAATGGGATGAAGAATCCTCAAATGATTAATTGCAGTATAGGGACAAGACCTTTGGAGTCAGTCCCTTTTTGAGATGAAATTATAGTGAATTTAGCTCTTGCACTTTTTAGTGAACACAATATATTCACGTACATAAACTAGTATAGATAATGGAGTATAAATGTATGAATGGATTATTTTTTATCTTTTAAGAGCTGGAAGTGGGAATAACTGGTTTCAATTACCAACAAATCCAGTTAAGGCAATAAGACTAATAAAACAAAGGGGCAATAAACCGGTAACACAATATGACCTTGGAGAGTTTCGATTAATTGGAAAGAAAATTGGGCAGTATTTTATAAACCATTTAGGAATAGGATTACAAGCTGAGGTTCAAAAGGAAATAGAAAATATTCCAATTAAAAAGTTATTGGCCATGCTAAAAATGGAGTTTGTAACGTTTATCATTGCCTATTTTAAGGTATTATTAGATTATCAACTTTCTTCATTAGAAGTTTGCGTTAATGGAGAGTTTACTACGTATAATAATGTATGGTTCATTATCATATCAAATGGACCTAATTATCAAGGGGAATTTAAGGTTACTACTAATGCAAACGCTACGAATGGGGAACTAAATATGACAATTGTACACAGTATCAATCGATTTCAGCTTTTTATGGTGATGTTTTTCAATATGGCTGAAAAACATTTAAGTGCAGTAATAAATACAATTGCTTGTGAATCCATATCAATTACTTCTAAAAAACCTTCAATAATCCATGCAGATGGAGATGTTGTGGGAGAGACTCCAGTTTCAATTAGTATAAGAAAATCTCGTGTTGCCCTTATTAAATAAAATCATTTCAAATGAAATAAAAAGACTTCCAAATGGGGGTGGCTTGATTGCTAAAAATAAATCGGAAATATGAAGCTTTTTTAGATCAGATTAATGAAATCGCTATTCTAGTTCCAAAAGATTTGGAAAAAGAGGATAAGGCGTTTTATATAAAAAGTAATCACGGAAACGAACTGCTTACTATCAAGCAAAAAGTGAACATTGAGTCACATGTGAAATATATTTGTCAGTTTACAAGTGACCTACAATTCGGTCAAACCTATATGATTATTGATGAACGTGGAATTGAAACGGATTTGCAAATAGGCTCTGTCATTCGCTCGGTTGAGTTTGATCATCTATTTGCTTATGAGGGAAATGATCTTGGTGCCATTTATCATAAGGAAAAAACGGTTTTTAAAGTGTGGGCACCAACAGCTATTATGGTGAAAATAAGACTTTACCAGCAAAATAAAACTGAACTCGGTACGTATGATATGGTTAGATGTGAGAAAGGAACTTGGTCAATTGTTTTGGAAGGTGACTTTGAGGGATACTTCTACACTTATCTTGCATGCGTAAATTTAGTGTGGCGTGAAGCGGTAGATCCATATACGACAGCAGTTTCAATAAATGGTGAATATGGTGTAATTGTTGATAAAGAAAAAATCTCTATCCCTACTGTTGAGCTCCCTATTTTTAAACAGAAGACAGATGCAATTATTTATGAAGCTCACATCCGCGATTTTTCTATACATGAGGATAGCGGTATGATCCATAAAGGTAAATACAATGCATGGTTAGAGAAGGGTACGAAAAATAAGCAAGGTGATTCAACAGGTATCTCCTATATGTCTGAGCTTGGTGTAACACATGTTGAACTTTTACCTGTAAATGATTATGAAGAGGTGGATGAAAACAACCCACTTGCTTCCTATAATTGGGGCTATAATCCGCTTCATTTTTTTGCTCCTGAAGGAAGCTATTCAATGGACCCCACAAATCCGTATAAACGAATAATTGAATTAAAGCATGTTGTACAATCACTTCACCAACAAGGCTTAAGAGTTATACTTGATGTTGTTTATAATCATGTATATTCAAAAGAGGATTCGTCTTTTGAAAAGCTAGTACCAGGTTATTATTTTAGATATGATGGAAATGGGATTCCATCAAATGGAACCGGTGTTGGAAATGATCTTGCCTCAGAACGATACATGGTGAGAAAATTCATTATTGATTGTGCTTGCTATTGGATGAATGAATATAATATTGATGGCTTTCGCTTTGACTTAATGGGGATTCTGGATGTAGATACCATGCTCGCATTACAAAGCGAAATTTATGCTTTGAAGCCAGATTCGCTCTTATTAGGTGAGGGGTGGAATTTAGATACACCTTTGCCATTTGAAAAGAAAGCGATCATTCCAAATGCAAATAAAATTCCAACAATTAGCTTCTTTAATGATCATTTTCGCGACGTTATTAAAGGAAGTACGTTTAGTGTACATGATCGTGGATTTGTATATGCTAATTTAGAAAAAAATGAACAGATGAAACAACTTATTAGTGGTTCACCATCTATGTTTAAAGAACCACATCAATCCATTAATTACGTTGAATCACACGATAATCATACAATGTTGGATCGCTTTCTATCCTTTTGTCCAACTGAGATGGAGGGGAGCAGACTGGCTAGACATCGTTTAGCAACGAGCATTGTGATTCTTTCGCAAGGTGTTCCGTTCCTTCATGCAGGTCAGGAGTTTTTCCGTACTAAAAATAGTGTTGAAAATAGCTATAACTCTCCCGATGAAATAAACTGGATAAACTGGAGTAATCGATCGATCTACAAAGAAAATGTTGAATATGTAAAAGGGTTAATTAAATTAAGAAAGCTTCATGCAGCATTTCGTTTTCCATCTTCACTTCAGATAAACAAACATCTTGTTTTTAAAGATGAACTCCCACAACTGATTACCTATCAATTACAAGAAGTGGAGCATCTGGGCCCTTGGGGAACAATCTTTGTTGTTCATAATAATCATCTCAATCAAACATTTACGCTTTCTTTAAATAAGGGAGATTGGCAAATTGTCGTGGATCCTGAAAAAATCTATTTGAATGAGCCAATTGCAATAAAAAATGAGGCAAAAATCAATAAAATAGGAACGTACGTTTTCTGTAAAAACTAGGTTTTTCAGTTTTCCTTGACTAGTCTTATCATAAGGAGATAAAATTTAATAGGATGGCTATTGTGCAATTATTCTATAATCACCAATAGCTATCCTTTTTATTTCAAAATGAAGATTATTGAAGACGAAGTAAATAATACATCTAGATTTGGTCTTTAGCTCAAGCGAACTATTCCCGAATATGATTTCTAGCAGGAAGAGTACGAAATAACATCGAGCTTGCGCTTTTCTAAATACTTTTATGAAATGTTGGGTTGAAATTGAAGGTGAACTGGTTGGAACAAGTATTAGGTAGTGAGTGGAAAATTACTCCCGCTGGAGGAGCAACAGGTGATGCTTATTTTGCAAAACGCGATGGACAGGAGCTTTTTTTAAAGCGCAATAGTTCACCGTTTTTAGCTGTGCTTTCTGCAGAAGGAATCGTTCCAAAGCTAGTTTGGACAAAGAGAATGGAGAATGGTGATGTAATCACTGCTCAACATCGGTTGATTGGTCGTGAGTTAAAACCAATCGACATGAATGGTTCAAATGTTGCTGAGCTCTTGCAAAAAATTCATCACTCTAAAGAACTATTAGATATGTTAAAACGATTAGGAAAGCAACCGCTCACTCCTAACTCCATAATTGAAGATATACAGCAAGCAGTTGCTTTTGAAAAATTAGAGCAACCAGAAATAAATCAGGCAATCGAATTACTAGTTCGTCAACTTCCAGATGTTCAATGTGACGAACAAGTTGTTTGTCATTGTGATGTTAATCATAATAATTGGCTTTTATCAGAAACCGATCAGTTATATTTAATTGATTGGGATGGGGCAATGATTGCAGACCCTGCTATTGATATTGGAATTCTTTTATATTGGTACATTGATGAAGCAGACTGGAAAGAGTGGCTTTCATCATATGGCTTGGAGCTTAATGAGCGCTTAAAAACTAGAATTTACTGGTATGTGCTACTGCAGGCATTAACATCGTTTTTATGGTACCATGCAAAAGATAATGAAAAAGACAAGCAGAACTGGATAGATCACATTAAAATGATACGAATTAAAATGAACTCAAATTAAGAAAAGGTATCAATATCTTGAATCCATTGAGATAATTGGTCCTGATGCGACTCAATATGTTGATCGAGAGAAGCTGAATTCTTTCCAGATTGGCTGTAGAAATAGATGTCCTCGAGTACACCTTTTACATTTTGGCCTGTGCTTGAGTTAGCCATTAACGATTTAATTACTCTTTCAAGCTGTTCACACTCTGCAACTGTTCCACAGCATTCACTTTGATGCTCTGATAAGATATCTTTTAATAAACTTACCTGATCATGATATTGGATTGGCAAATTAAACACATCCTTTCATACTTGAATCTCGAACCATGAGGTTTTACTTCACGTAAAGATTGGGATAAATCATATAAATATAACTTGTCTTTAATAAAGCGGAATTATACTTAAGTAATACATAGAGTAGTCAATATATATAAAGACTGACAAGAGCAAAAGTCAGTCTTTTTGTGAGGATTAGAAAAGTTTAAAATTTTTTGACTTGATATCCATCCAGCTTTTTTTAAGCAGTTAAGAAAGTATAAAATTTTTTACTTAGTTTTTTTTGTGTCTAGCGCAAGCGCCTAGCCCCTCGGGGTCATAAGCCACTCAGGAATTGAAGACAAAGAACGTTTTCTTTTCCTGAGCGTCTTATGCCTGCCTTAGTCTGAACAAGGCGCTTGCGCTTTTCTTAATAAGTATTGCATGCATGCTTATTTCATGTTATCTTTTAGAACGAAATTAATTCAATTGAGGTGTCTTCATGCGTGTACGTCATAAACCTTGGGCAAGTGATTTTATTGCCGAGCATTCACAATATGCAATCGCAAACCCTGAACAATATAAAGGAAAATGGAACGAAGTATTTGGAAATAACAATCCAATTCATATAGAAGTGGGTACAGGTAAGGGGCAATTTCTAACAGGGATGTCTGTGCAGAATCCTGAAATTAATTATATTGGTATTGAGCTTTTTGATAGTGTCATTGTTACAGCTCTTCAAAAAGTTGTGGATTTAGAACTACCTAATATGAAGTTACTAAACGTTAATGCAAAAGATTTGACAGAGTACTTTGATGCAAATGAAATCGATCGAGTGTATTTAAACTTTTCAGATCCTTGGCCGAAACCGCGTCATAGTAAAAGACGTTTAACGTTTAAAAGCTTTTTAGCCCTATATGAGAAAATTCTTGTAAAGGGTGGAGAAATCCATTTTAAAACAGATAATCAAGGTCTATTTGAATTTTCATTAATAAGCTTTTCAGAATATGGCTTAAAGTTGAAATTTTTAAGCCTTGACCTTCATAATAGTGATTTCGAAGGAAATATTATGACAGAATACGAAGAGAAATTCTCTGAAAAAGGTCAGCGGATATATCGCGTTGAAGCTAAATATATGAATGAAATAAAATAAATGTAAAAAAAGGAAATGATGCAAATGTCATTTCCTTTTTTTTTTTGTATCGTTATCTATTGTCATAACTAATTAGTCGTATGTTAAGATAATAATAAGGGGGAGGGAAAGAAATGGAAACACTTTTAATAGGACAAACACTGATAACTTGGTTAAATGGCGGGGTCACATATCTTGATGGGGGGGCCATGTTTGGCGTTGTCCCAAGAACGCTTTGGTCGAAAAAGTATCCTGTTAACGAATTAAATCAAATTGAGTTACGGACAGATCCATTGCTTATTCAAAAAAATGGCGAGAATATTCTCTTAGAAACAGGTATAGGCTCTGGTAAGCTAAATGAAAAACAGTTAAGAAATTATGGTGTCAAAGAAGAATCAGCAGTTGAGCAATCATTGAGAGAGCTCGGGCTTACACCTGAAGATATTCATATTGTATTAATGACACATATGCATTTTGATCATGCTTGTGGGTTAACAAAGTGGAAAGATAACCAGTTAATTTCTGTGTTTCCTAACGCTAAAATTGTTACTTCCTTAATTGAGTGGGAAGAAATGCAACAACCTAATATTCGTTCGCGAAATACATATTGGAAAGAAAATTGGGAAGCAATTAAGGAACAGGTCTCAACATTTGAAAGATCAATTACAATAACTGATGGTATAGAAATGCATCATACAGGAGGCCATAGTGATGGTCACAGTGTCGTGATTTTACAAGATGGTGGAGAAACGGTTGTTCATATGGCAGATTTAATGCCTACACATGCTCATAAGAATCCATTATGGGTATTAGCTTATGATGATTACCCAATGACCTCGATTAAGAATAAGCAGAAATGGCTGAAGTATGGCGAGTCACAAGACGCATGGTTTACTTTTTATCATGATGCATACTACCGAGGAATAAAATGGAATGATCAAGGTGATATTGTAAAAAAGATTGAACGAAAAAGGAATTAATTAGTGGAATATATATTAAGAAGGGGCACAAGGTAAATGGGAGCCCCTTATACATTATGCAATTTGTTCTACATGGATAATCGTACCTGTTTTAGCATCTACAAACGCTTCATATTGCTCGAGACGATCATTGACAGTACGAGAAACACCAGTTTTAAAAACTTTATAAGTTAAATGGTCATTTGAAAAGGTTTCAGGAACTGTATAAATCCACGACCCATCGATAGGACCTTTTTCCTTAAACGCTTTTTTTACAAGTTCTAATGCTTTATCGGACGAGATTGACATTTGTTTTATTTGGTCATTTAGAAGGAATGTTGATGCAATTCCAATACCTAAGCCAAGTAAAAAATATTTACCTTTCATATTCGTCACCCCTAATTCGTATATATTTAAATTACGCTCGATTTTTTAAATGCATAGATACATTTTAGTATATGGCCTAAAGTTGTTGGAGCGGTCTCCTGAAGAGGAGATCAACAACCAAGTTTAACAGAGCCTAGTTTATAAAAATCATTATAGCATGTTAATTAGTTATATTAAGTGAAGTTATTTCAATACATATTACGTAACAGTAAGAAAAAGACGCAATCTGCGCTGAAATGAGGGTAAAGAATGAAAAAAGAAACCTTACAATTATTTAAAACATTAACAGAACTTCCTGGTGCATCTGGAAATGAACATCAAATAAGAGCATTTATGAAAAATGAGCTTGAGCCATTATCGGATGAAGTAGTTCAAGATAAATTAGGTAGTATTTTTGGTGTTAGACATGGAAAGCCAGATGAACCAACAATTATGGTTGCAGGGCATATGGATGAAGTTGGATTTATGGTAACTGCGATAACGGATAATGGGATGCTCCGTTTCCAGCCGCTTGGTGGCTGGTGGAGTCAAGTGCTGCTTGCACAAAGAGTAGAGATAATTACAGACAATGGGCCAATCATTGGTGTAATTGGTTCAATCCCTCCACATTTATTAAGTGAATCACAACGATCAAAGCCAATGGAAATAAGTAATATGTTAATTGATATCGGTGCAGATAGCAAAGATGATGCAAAACAAATTGGAATTAAGCCAGGTCAACAAATAGTTCCGATCTGTCCGTTTACGCCAATGGCGAATCGGAAAAAAATTCTTGCAAAGGCATGGGATAATCGCTACGGATGTGGACTTGCAATTGAATTACTAAAGGAACTTAAAGATGAAACACTTCCACACACACTTTATTCTGGAGCTACAGTTCAAGAAGAAGTAGGCCTACGAGGAGCTCAGACAGCAGCTACAATGATTAATCCTGATCTTTTCTTTGCATTAGATGCTGGGCCAGCAAATGATATGAGTGGAGATAAGAAAGTGTTCGGACAGCTTGGTAAGGGAGCTGTTTTAAGAATTTATGACCGTTCCATGGTTACACATCGTGGGATGAGAGAATTTATTCTTGATATGGCCGAAACACATGATATCCCATATCAATATTTTGTATCTCAGGGTGGCACAGATGCAGGACGTGTCCATGTTTCAAATCAAGGTGTACCATCTGCTGTAATTGGGGTATGCTCACGCTATATTCATACATCTGGATCAATCATGCATGTAGATGATTATGCAGCAGCAAAGGAACTTCTTGTGCGTCTCGTTAAGTCCTGTGATGCTACAACAGTGCAAACGATTAAAAGTAATTCGTAAAAAGAGTAAGGGGAATGAACGTGATAATCGCAATTGGAACGAAGAATCCAGCAAAAGTTAATGCAGTTAAAGCTGCTTTTGCCTCAAATTTACCAGGAGAATTCACCTCAATAAATGTACCTTCCAATGTTTCAGCACAGCCTTTAACTGACAATGAGACAATGGCTGGGGCAATAAATCGTGCAAAAAACGCTCTTATAGAAGCGAATGGTCAAATTGGTGTAGGATTAGAGGGCGGTGTTGTGAAACAAGAGCATGGCTACTTTTTATGTAACTGGGGAGCGATTGTTGACGAGCATATGCAGCCAATCGTAGCTGGTGGATCCAGGATTGTTATTCCTGAAGAAGTAGGTGCTCTGGTTTTTAGCGGATTGGAATTAGGGGATGTTATGGATCGCTATGTAGGAAAACATAATGTTCGCCAAAATGAAGGGGCAATTGGAATTTTTACAAATGGTTGCGTGGATAGAACGGAAATGTTTACACAGCTATCAAAACTTTTAGTTGGTCAATATTTATATAAAACCTCTAAGGCTTACTAAAGCCAAAATAAAAAGCGACTAAAGGGTCGCTTTTTATTTTTTTACTAAATATTAAAGTACATAGCTTGTTGGACATTCCAACCGTAACATTAGCTTATCTGACAGTTCTTTTAACTGATGATGAGGATGCTCAGGTAATTCGTATGTATTTTGCATGCTAAGTAAATAATAACTTCCATAATATCCCCTTAAATCGGTATTATTTAATATAAACAAATTTTCCACTTGGTAAAATGTAGCAAAAAACGACTTTCACTTGTCAATAGAAAAAAATTCGGGGTATTATTATATAAGTTCTATTTACCTAGTATATTTGGGGGATTGATATGAGGCAATTAACTCTTGTGCTAAGTCTTTTACTAACTTTTTTATTATTGGGCTGTACAGTATCAGATGAAGAATTAACCAAAACCACAATAGATAATACCAAACAGGCATTCAAAGACTCGCCACAGGATACAAATGAACATACAAAGCTCTTTTCATATTATTTACCTGAAGAATTTAGTGTAAAAGAAACAAAGAAGTATAATGTATTGCTCGAAAAGGGAAATATGAGCTATTTATTATTTGTAAATGAAAACGAGGAAGCTAATAGTAAAGTTTCTTATGATACACTAGTAGAAAAATATGAAAAGCCTTTTATTTCTGAAACCTTTCAAGATAAAGAGAGATTCGGCTATCTATTTGTTAATAATCTTGAAAAAAACACTTATGAAGTTACAGTTGGTATCGGTGGAACAAAGTTAACAACTGAAGCAAAAGCCAATGATGTTTCAGATGCTGCAAAAAATATGATGGATATTGTTAAATCGGTTAAAAAAAAATGAGTGTTAAAGAGGATTAAATTAGGCATAACCTTTTTAAGCCTCTTTTTCATTTCGAAAAGTAGTAGTAATATAGTCATTGCAAGTTGGCTAAGTGGAAACGTAACAGGGAATCATATAAACTATATATGACGAAACAGAGTTTAATTAAGATGGAGGAAATTGTTATGAAAAAACTAACTTCAGTAGAAGAATATAAACAACTTATTCAAGGTGACAATGTTATTTTTATGTTCTCAGCAGATTGGTGTCCAGATTGTCGCGTAATTGAACCTATTTTACCTGAAATCGAAAAAGAAAATAGCTCTTATACATTTTATTATGTCGATCGTGATGAATACATAGATTTATGTGCGGAATTAAGTGTATTCGGAATCCCAAGCTTTGTTGCATTCCACCAAGGTAAGGAAGTTGGAAGATTTGTAAGTAAGGATCGTAAAACACAAGAACAAATTCAAGATTTTATTAACAGCCTTACATAGCACTTATAACAAATACACTTCACTTTAAGGTTAAACGAAAAACGATTATGTTCTGCAAAATAATGGACCCAATTTGGTTAAAAATCGGATTTGGACATAAAATCGAGTTAAAGAGGGTTCCATCCTCTTTCCTTCATAGAATTTATTCGAGAGGAGGAACTATGAATGAAAATGACTTCAAGAAAATTAGTAGAAATCCTAAAAGAAAAGCTTACACAACCACAATGGCAATTTGATTTTGATCGTAAGAAGGATTCTTTAAGAATTGAGGATTCCACAACAAACAAAGGTGTAACACTATCTCTTCCGGGAATAATTGCAAAGTGGGAAACATCAAAAGAAAAAGCAATTAATGAAGTTGTTTATTATGTTGAAGAGGCTTTAATCGTTATGAGCGAGAAACAAGAGCTTACAGGAAAGGAAAAATCTATTTTTCCAGTGATTCGCTCTACTTCTTTCCCTACCGAGAGTAATGATGGAATTCCGCTATGCTACAGCGAGCATACAGCAGAAACAAGAATCTATTATGCACTAGATCTTGGAAATACGTATCGTTTAATTGATGAAAAAATGATGGAAAAAGAAAATTGGACAAGTGACCAATTAAAAGAAGTATCATCATTTAATATAAGATCTTTAAAGACAAGTATAAAAGAAGACAATGTTGCAGGGAACATTTTTTATTTCTTAAACGCAAACGATGGCTATGACGCAAGCAGAATATTGAATGAAAGTCTACTGCAATCATTTGAGGAAAAGATTGAAGGTAAAATGGCTGTTGCTGTCCCACATCAAGATGTGTTAATAATTGTCGATGTTCGAAATAATACAGGTTATGATATTCTGGCACAATTAACGATGAGCTTTTTTGCAAGTGGTACAGTCCCAATTACTGCATTATCGTTTTTATATGAAAATAAAAAGCTTGAGCCAGTGTTTATTTTAGGAAAAAATAAACCACAAAAATAATCATTAGATTAAATTTACTAACAAGGTTTGAACACCCATAAATAGAATCTTCAAACCGAACAATCTAGAAGAAAAATGAAGAAATGAAAGAGGCGGCCGATATAGCTTTCATCGTGATGGAGGTTATTTTAATTATTGGTTATCCTCTTTTTTTTCTTTAATTTATTTTTAACGTGAGGGGGGTTCTTCAGTATCAATAAGTCTAGTAGTTCTACCCTTACCTATATACCTAAAACCTTCTTCCTACAGTTGGATTAAAAAAGTATTTGTTTACCACATTGATTGAAGTTTATCTACAAATCTAGACATTTATTGATACAATAGAGTATAAGATATTTTGAATGTTGAAAGAGTGATAAAGATGAATTGGTTAACAAAGTTAGTCTCCTATTTCTCTGGAGATGATGAAAAAGAATATGAAAAAGAATATGAAAAAGAATATGAAAAAAAAGCAGAATTACATGATGATCTCAATGCTCAAACCGTTTTCAACACTCCTTTTAGCGTTGAAGTTAAAAATCAAAAAAACATTACTGCTGAAGCTAAGGTCGCCTATCAATATCCAAAAGGTAACTTTAGGTTTCCGATGATACCAGATGAAAAGTTAGCAAGTCGTGATGACCGTCCCAAACGTCCAATACGTACTAGTGATTATCAAAAACATAGCGGAGAAGGAACATTTACTCCTAAAAGTCCAGCTACTAAACCAAGAACAAATCCTAAAAGTCCAGCTACTAAACCAAGAGCAAATCCTAAAAAGACTGATGAAAAACCTAAACGACCTTTTAGTCCGACCGCTATACCATCGCCTATTTACGGGTTTCAAACAAAAGAAGAAAGAATAATGACTCGACCGCAGTTACAAATGGAAAACCGTGGAATAAATGGTTCATTTTCTAAAAATGAAGAGAAACAATCTTCAAATACAGTCATTCAAAACTTCCAACAAGAAAAGTTAAAAAATATTGAACAAAATGATATTGCTATAAATTTTGATCGTAAGCAAAGTTCAATGGTTGAAAAAGAAGATAATCACACTGAAATGAGTTTTTCTTATGAAGAGAATGAAGTAACTCCAATAATTAGCAATGGAAACGTTGAGGAGAACCATGAAGTGAATGATCTGAGAATTGACGCTGATTTGAGTCAAATTAATACATTCTACGAAGAAGAAAAACCAGTAATTGATGATCATGAGAAAGAAATTCATATAAGTGAACATGAACTAGAAGTAGCAGTAACACTAGATGAACATGAAATATCTCTAATTACTTTGGAAGAGGAATCAAATATTGAGGTTACTCGACAACCTTTAACAATTATCTCTGATGAAGAAACCGATGCAGAAAATCAATTATATTCAGAACAGGTTAATAGTCCTGAAATGAACCAACTTCTTCACCAAGCTCAAATAGACGAAGAAGAATATCAACAGGAATTACACAAAACAGTCATTGAAAATGAGCTTGAAAATCCATTTGTTCAAAAGAAGGATCCAATCCAACAAGAGGAACATCGAGAAGATGGAAGAAACAATGTTGATCTATTCCAACAAGATGAACCTCTGGAAGAAAATAAACAGCAGATTATAAATCATCATCAAGAAAAATATTTAAAAGAAGACGAGCATCAGCCAAATATGTCTAATCAAGAAATTCTCACTAAAGACGAGAAGCAGAGGACAGAAACAAAAACAAGAAACAATAGTCATCCCTTCAATGTTATGATGCTAGGTCGAGATAAACAACGGATGAAAGCGAAAGAGGACAGTTATCAGTTTCCATCACTCGCATTTTTAAATGTTCCAGATAAGGAAGTTTTAGAAGATCATTCATGGTTGAATGATCAGAAAGAGCTTTTAGATGTAACCTTAAAAAACTTTAATGTTAGGGCTAGTGTTGTAAATGTTACTCAAGGACCTTCTGTAACAAGATTTGAGGTTCATCCTGAACCAGGTGTGAAGGTAAATAAAATTACAAACTTAAGTGATGACATTAAATTGAGCTTATCAGCCAAGGATATTAGGATTGAGGCACCGATACCTGGGAAAAATACGATTGGTATTGAAGTACCTAATAAGGTAAGTAAAATGGTTTATTTACGTGAAATAATCCGAAGTCCAGAATTTAGAACGAATCCATCGCCGATGAATGCAGTGTTAGGTTTGGACATCTCTGGTCAGCCTGCTGTTACAGATTTAAAGAAAATGCCTCACGGACTTATTGCAGGGGCAACTGGTTCAGGTAAAAGTGTTTGTATTAATACAATTCTTGTTAGCTTGTTATACAAAGCGTCACCACATGAAGTGAAATTAATGCTCATTGATCCGAAAATGGTTGAATTGGCACCTTATAATGAAATTCCACACTTAGTAAGTCCTGTTATTACCGATGTAAAGGCAGCAACTGCAGCTTTAAAATGGGCTGTGGAGGAAATGGAACGTCGATATGAGCTATTTGCTCATTCTGGTACAAGAGAGATTACGAGATATAATCAACTTGTAAAAGAGCATAAACAAGGTGAACATCTACCATATCTAGTTATCGTCATAGATGAGTTAGCAGATTTAATGATGGTTGCACCAAATGATGTCGAAGAAGCCATTTGTCGGATTGCGCAAAAGGCTCGTGCGTGTGGAATTCATTTAATTGTGGCGACTCAGCGTCCATCTGTTGATGTTATTACAGGCTTAATTAAAGCGAATATCCCAACTAGAATTGCTTTTTCTGTTTCATCCCAAGTGGATTCAAGAACAATTATTGATGTTAATGGTGCAGAAAAGCTTCTTGGTAAAGGTGATATGTTGTTTTTAGAAAACGGCTCATCGAAAGCAGTAAGGCTGCAAGGTACGTTCGTATCAGATGAGGAAATTGAACGAGTAGTTAAACATGTAAGGCTACAATCAAAGCCAGATTATTTATTTCATCAAGATGAATTGGTGAAAAAAGCAACCATACAATCTGAAGAAGATGAGCTATTCCTTGAAGCATGCGAATTTGTTGTGAATCAAGGTGGAGCATCAACATCACTCCTTCAAAGACGTTTTAGAATTGGCTATAATCGAGCAGCCAGACTGATTGATATGATGGAGGAGCAAGGAATTATTTCAGAAAATCGTGGAAGTAAACCTCGAGATATTCTCATTTCTGAAGAGGAATTAGATTCGATTCAAGGTGAGTAGTGCATAGTAAAAGAAAATGGTATGATACTTTAAATAGAGAGGGATAAGGGAGTTTAGGTCGATGAAGGTATTTGTAATAAAGCTACAAGGGGAAATAAGCATTAGAAACTTTTCAACTGTTATCAGGTTAAAAAAGCGTGGAATTGTCAGAGAGACTCATTCAATTCCACGTTTAGAAAAAGTTGAATAATTATGGATAATATTATTCATTTTCAAACTCTTCGTAAGGAAAAAGAAGACCGACTTTCTACCTACGTTTTTCAACATGCTACAATGATTAAGAGCTATGTAGACCGCCAAGTAAACATTAGGGAAAAAGTGAAGGCTAAGTATATATTTAGTGAAAAAGTAGGTTGTGAGCGATCATCCGTTTTTACTAAAATAGAAGAGCAGCATTTTCTTGACTGGTTTACTTTTGATTATTTGACGATAAAAGGAACAACCAATTACCAATCATTTGTGGATTACTCGAGTAATAATAGGCACTCGTTAGATGCAGTGGTACATGCATTTTTTATGGCTAGTGTACTTGAGCCATTTAAAGTAATAAAATCAAATGATAGTCATATACATGCAGAGAAATTACTTACAGGTGAACGATGTATAATTAAGACGTTGTCAAAATCTAAAATGGTTAATGGAGAAGACATTATCTTTTTACGTTCAGTTCCGGTATTTGCTCACCTTTTGTGTATTAGCGAAATTTTTGTTCAAAATGATCAAAAAACAATAGCTAACTTAATAGGTCATTTTGAAAAAAGTACAGAAAGTTGGCGTACATTTTTAAAGAAATTTTCCATAAAATATAGTTGGAATAGAGATGCATCAGTTGAAAAGTGACATTCTAACTCCAATCTAAGGTTTCCACTATTTTCATGGTCATTATTTCATGCAAGTGATATAATATACAACCGTAAGCTTATTACATATGTTAAAGAAAAATTAGGAAGTATAAGTTTAGGACTGATTTTCGCATTTACCCTTTAGAGTAGTAACCTGCAAAATTCTCGTTGGTATATTTTTTTGTAAACACAACCACCAAATTTAATAGGTTGTTGGAGCTACCTTTATTTATAGCGGATATCATGTTTGCCTGGTTTAACTAGGCAACTGTGCTTTTCTTTCACTTACTAAAATTAAATCTTGTGGATGATAGTATAAGAAAAACGAAGGCTTTGCCACTTGGTGAAAAAGCCAAGTTTTTCGAATTGGATTCATATAGATGGGTTGCAAATCTAGATGAGCGTCATATACTGTCAATCAGATAGACGTTTGTTGGAGGTTCTAATTATGACTGTTTATCATTTTGTTGGAATTAAAGGGACTGGAATGAGTGCCCTTGCACAGATTTTACATGATATGAATTACGAAGTTCAGGGCTCTGATATTGATAAGAAAGTTTTTACGCAAAAAGCCCTAGAAGCACGTAACATTAAAGTATTACCTTTTGCAAAAGAAAATATTAAAGAAGGTTTAACGATTATCGCAGGAAATGCGTTTCCGGATACACACCCAGAGATTGAAGAAGCCTTCAATCTTGGCTTACCAGTTATTCGCTATCATCGTTTTCTTGGTGAATTCATGCAAATGTATACAAGTGTAGCAATAACCGGTGTTCATGGAAAAACATCCACAACTGGATTATTATCACATGTAATTCAAGGGGCTGAACCAACATCTTATTTAATTGGTGACGGAACAGGCAATGGTATTCCAAATAGCAAGTATTTCGTTTTTGAAGCCTGTGAATACCGTAGACATTTCTTATCATACAAACCAGATTATGCGATCATGACAAACATCGATTTTGATCACCCTGATTATTTTACTAACATTGAGGATGTGTTTAGTGCATTTCAGGAAATGGCGGTTCTAGTGGAAAAAGGGATTATTGCTTGTGGTGATGATGAGCAGCTACAACAAATTCAAGCAAAGGTTCCTGTAGTTTACTATGGCTTTGGTGAAGAGAATGATTTCCAAGCAAGGAATGTTGTGAAATCAACAGACGGCACTGAATTTGATGTTTTTGTCCGGAACACCTTTTATGCGTCTTTTAAAATCACTACTTATGGCGATCACAGTGTTTTAAATGCACTTTCGGTCATCGCATTATGTCATTATGAAGAAATTGACGTTGAGATTATTCAACAAAGGCTGTTAACATTTGAGGGAGTGAAACGACGCTTTAATGAAAAAAGAGTCGGAGATCAAATTTTAATTGATGATTACGCACATCATCCTACTGAAATCAATGCAACCATTGATGCAGCTAGACAAAAATATCCTGATAGAGACATTGTCGCAGTATTTCAACCACATACATTTACAAGAACTCAATCCTTTTTAGAAGAGTTTGCAGAGAGTTTACAAAAGGCAGATTATATTTACTTATGTGATATTTTTGGATCTGCAAGGGAGAATGTTGGTAAGTTATCAATTGATAATTTACTTGAAAAAATTGAAAATTCCAAATTAATTAATGAAGAGGATACCTCTGTTCTAAAAGCTCACGACAATGCTGTCCTCGTATTCATGGGTGCAGGAGATATTCAAAAATACCAAGAAGCCTATGAAAAGGTTCTAGCATAACTCTTTCTAAAGAGATAAAAAAAGCTGACAATAAATAAGAAAATCACGTTAAGTAATGATTCTTATCTAAGTCAGCTTTTTTTACGTTCTTAATTCATAGCCTTTGCCTCTTATTGTTTCAATTGTTATAGTAGAGGGTATTTTCTTTCGCAATCTATAAATGAGTGCATTCACTTCTTCTGAACTAACCATAGAATCAATGCTTTTTGATGTATATCTTTCAGACCATACATAATGTGTTAGTTCATCCTTAGGAACAAATCGTTTCTTTTGAAGAAGTATTTCCATGAATTTATATTCTTTTTCTGTCAAAGCATAACAGTTGTTTTTCAAGATTAAATTTTGTTTTAATGGGTCAAGCCGAGGGTGTTTGGACTTATTCTCCAGTTCTTCTAGATTAATGGGTATTAACTCACAAGTCTCTTCAAAGTCCCTAAGTGAAAATGACATGATAACTAGATCTTTTGCGAATGATATTTTGTCATTTGTAGCTAGTTTTACAGGTGTATTCGGTTCAAGTATTTTCCCATTAACAGATGTACCATGTTTACTGTGTAAATCTTTAATGTAAAAGGCATTTGCTGCAAAAGAAATGCTAAAATGTTTTCTTGAAACAAATACGTTATTAAACGTTATGTCTGGCTTCCAATGTGTAGATTCTCTACCAAAAACCATATTTACTTTATCTAATGAGATAATGTCCCCCGATTCATAATGTGGTGCCTTTTCAATTACAAGAAACGAAGAAGTATCCATTCTATTAACTCCTAACTATCTATCATTGTCAGAATCTTATCATCAAAATATTATCCCATAACCATTGAGTGTGAGCAAACAAATTATTAGTATTATAGTTATGTATTATTTTTCCTCTGTTTAATAAATAAGATTAATAAAAGCAAATATGCAAATGGCATTTACCAATATTAATATAGCTTTAGTTGAAGGGTGTTTGTATGATAAATAATGAGATAGTTTTAAAAGTAAGTAATCTAAGTAAAAGAATAGGGAAGTCATCAATTATTAAAGACGTGAGTTTTGAACTTAATAAGGGTGAAATCCTTGGTCTCCTTGGTCCAAATGGTTCAGGTAAAACAACAATTTTAAAAATGTTAGTTGGACTCATAAAACCGACAATTGGGAGTATTGTTATCGAAAAAGTTAATATAAGAAAAGATTTTGAAAAGGCAATTACCCATGTTGGCGCGATTATTGAAAATCCAGTAATGTATGATTTTTTATCTGGATATGATAATCTCGTTCATTTTTTCCGTATGACAAGTCAGTTTTCTAATGGAAGAATTGACGAGGTTATTGAGTTATTAAGAATGGATGATTACATAGATGATAAAGTATATACCTATTCATTAGGAATGAGGCAAAGACTCGGATTAGCTATAGCGATTCTGCATCAACCATCTATACTTCTTTTAGATGAACCTACAAACGGGTTAGATCCAGAAGGTATTAAAAGCCTTAGAGAAACATTGAGAAAGCTTGCAAACGAAAATGAAGTTTCGATCATTATCTCTAGTCATATTTTAAGTGAAATTGAATTGATTTGTGATAGTGTGTTGGTCATGGATGAAGGTAAATGTATTGAACGAGGCTTACTAAGTGAATTACAAAATGGAACAAGCACGAAACATTTATATACCTTTAAGGTATTAAATGCAGAAAACATAAAATCTATTTTACAAACTAAGTATGAAAATGACAGAATTCATTTCCAATCTAATGGTTTTTCAATAGAATTAGAGGTAGAAGAAGTAGCGAAAATAAATAAGCTACTTGTGACTGCTGGAATCAATGTAATAGGTATTGAAAGAATTGGTAGTCCATTAGAAGAGCTGTTTTTACAAAGATTGCGAGGTGAAGAAACATGATGTCTTATCTTCACTTAATCAAGAATGAACACATGAAACTATTTAAACGGCCAAGAATATGGATTCTAATTGGCTTAATGGTATTTATGAATATTATCGTAAGTATATTTTTTAAGTTTTTATTTAAAGGGACAGAATTTACGTTTTGGGACTATATTCAAGTAAGCTCTTACCTATTAATTGTAATTCAATTAATGTGTATTATTGTTGCTGGTGATATAGTATCAAGTGAATTTGAAAAAGGCACCATTAAGTTTTTATTTACTCGACCTGTAAAAAGGGTGAAAATATTAATTTCTAAATATATAACTGTTTTGTATATAATAATTTTACTAGTATCTCTCCAATTATTTATGTCAGGTATTCTCGGTATTGTTTTTTATTCGGAAACGTTATTAACTCTTGATCAAAAGGTGCTTATTGGATTAGCAAGTTATCTTTTTAACTTAATTGAAATAGTGGTCATGAGTACAATAGCCTTTAGCTTTTCAACAATTACGAGGAGTAGTGTATTTTCAATTGCAGTCCCTGTTTTTTTATTGTTTACATCAAGTGCAATTATCACGCTATTAGATCATTATCATTATCAAGCAGGTAAGTACTTGCTATTTGCTAACACAAATATAATGCCCTACTTTTTCGGTCAACCATTATTTGAAGGAATGACATTGACTTTTTCAATTATTAATATCATTTTACATTTGGTCGTATTGTTTGTTTTTACTATCCTTTCGTTTACAAAGAGAGATGTCCATGTTTGATCAACGTAATGAAACACTTATAAAAATTGGGCTGACAATGCGTCAGCCCAATTTTCATTTTAAATTTTCACTATTTAATGCTTCTAATTCAGGTAACACAAAGCGACCATCTTTACGAATGAGAACATCATCGAAGTAAATCTCACCACCACCATATTCAGGGCGTTGAATCATAACCATATCCCAATGGATGTTGGATTTGTTGCCATTGTAGGCGTCATCATAGGCCTGACCTGGTGTGAAGTGAAAGCTGCCATCAATTTTTTCATCGAAGAGGATGTCTTGCATTGGGTGTAAGATATAAGGATTCACGCCAATTGCAAATTCACCAACAAATCTTGCACCTTCATCAGTATCAAATATTTTGTTAATTCTCTCAGTATCATTTGCAGAGGCCTCAATAATTTTTCCAGCTTTAAATGTTAATTGGACATTTTCAAATGTAAAACCGTTATATGGCGAAGGTGTATTATATGTAATTTGACCATTTATAGAATCACGAACAGGTGCTGTATAAACCTCACCATCAGGAATATTCATTTGACCAGAGCATTTGATGGCTGGAATATCTTTGATTGAGAAGGTTAAATCTGTACCCTTGCCTGTTAAGCGAACCTTATCTGTTTTATTCATTAACTCAACTAATGGATCCATTGCTATGTCCATCTTGCTATAATCCAGATTACATACATCAAAATAAAAATCCTCAAACTGTTCCGTACTCATTTTCGCGAGCTGAGCCATTGATGAAGTTGGATATCGTAGTACAACCCATCTCGTTTTAGGTACACGAATTTCCCGATGAACTTTTTGACCAACAGTTTGACCATGAAGCTTCATTTTTTCATCTGGTACATCTGCAAGCTCATTAATGTTATTGCCGGATCGTAATCCTATATAGGCATCCATTTTTTTCATCACTTCTGCTTCAAAATCAGCGATCATATGATATTGTTCTTCACTACCACCAAACATTAAGGCGCGATCAACTTGATGATCCTTTAGTGAAACAAAGGGAAAACCTCCTGCTTCATATGCTTCCTTTACAAGAGCAATGACAAGCTCTTTTTGTATCCCAAAGTTTTCTATTAAAACCTTTTCACCCTTTTGTAAACGTATCGAGTAGTTTATAAGATTATTCGCTAAAGTTTCAATTCTTGGATCCTTCAAAATAAATCCTCCCTATTAAAATGATGTTGTCATATCATACCTTATTGTACCCGAACATAAAAAAGAATCGTCATAATATGTATTCCTCAAAAATAAACAAAAATTTGATATCAGCAAAAACTGACAAAGGGATTGTCTAATTGAATAGAGAATTTAGTAATTATGTAAATTTTATGTTTATAATAGGTTATGATGGGTAATTGAACAGTAAAGACATAGGAGGTGTAAGACATGATTATTATTTTATATTTAAGTATCGCACTCATAGCGATAGCATTTACCATCTTAGTTGTGTACGTGTCGAAAACTCTAAAGGCTTTGCAAGGAACATTAACAAATGTTGCAAGCACCTTAGCTGGTCTTGAGAAGCAAATGGAAGGAATTACGACTGAAACAACATTTTTACTACATAAAACAAATGCACTTGCAGAAGATATTCAACATAAGTCAGAAAAATTAAATACTGTTGTGGAGTCAGTAAAGGATGTTGGCACAACAATTCAACAGTTAAATCAATCAGTAAGAAAAGTAACAACTTCTGTTTCAACAAACCTTGAACAAAACCAAGATAAAGTGAACCAAGTTGTTCAATGGAGTAATGCTGCCATGGAAATATGGGCAAAATGGAAGCAGAAGAGTGAAAAAAAGACAACCATTTAATAAAGTATCTAGATTTACACTTTTAAGGAGGTAAAAATCATGGGTAAAAATAATAAGGATTTTATTGTTGGTTCAATCATTGGAGGGCTAGTAGGTGCAGCAACAGCTTTATTTTTAGCACCTAAATCTGGAAAAGAAATTCGAGACAATCTTGGACAACAAGCGAATGTAATGAAGGATCGAACAGGAAAGTTTACGAATGGTGCTCTAGAGAAGGGTTCAGGCATAGCAAGTGTAGCGAAAGAGAAAACAGCATCACTTTCACAGGTTCTTACTGAGCAATCGTCACAAATCATGAACAAGGTTCGTGATATAAAGAGTACTTCTAATGGACAAGGAGATTTCGTTGAAAAAGAAGTAGCAGATGCATTGGAGCAAATTTCTGGTGAAGCATCGACTTCTAATACTGACGAAAAAACTGAAGATCAGGCGATTTCAGAATCAATAACAGAAGCAGTTGAAGCGTTTGAGGAAGATGACAAAAAGGAACAACCAAAAGCTGATTTAAAAGATGAAGTAAAATCAAATTAAATAATAGCAGGACAGTTTAGTGGCTGTGGGAAAGGTGAAAAAAGTGAGCAAACAATTAATTGATACTGTAGAACAATTTGAGGATTTATTTAATAAGCATGAAGAATTTCTATTTGTAAAAAATAGTCTGACATGTCCCATTAGTCAAGCAGCATTTGAAGAATATCAGGAGTTTGTAGAAAAACATCAAGACTATCCAAGTTACCATTTACATGTTCAGGATTCAAGATCATTATCAAATTATATTGCTGAAACATTTGCAATTAAACATGAATCACCACAAGCACTTTTGTTTAAAGGGAAAGATGTCGTATGGAATGCATCACATTGGAAAATCACATATGATGCATTAAAAAAAGAAGTATTAGGTTAAAGAAAAGGTGATTAACCTCTGATAATCATGAGGTTAATCACCTTTTTTAGTTATTTATGTTTTTAAAACTTTGGCTCTTGTTTAAACTTGGTTGTTGATTTTCACTGTACGAGTTTGCTTTATCACTTAAAAGCGTTTAAATGTTAAAGTTTTTGGTGACAATCCCTATTTTATCGTTTATAATTACAATTAATTAAAGAAAATGTACCACACATTCTTTGAATGATAAAGTAAGCATTATATTTTATTAATGTAGAATTCTGATTTTGCATGTTAGTCTTATATTATTTAATAACTAACTTCAAATTCATTCATATTGTGGTTTCAGTGATTTTTGACTATTTTTTTTAAGAAGGGATGAGAGAGATGAGTAATGCAGAATTAGAAGCATTAAGAGAGAGAGCAGATGAGATTAACTTACAAATTTTAAAGCTGATTAACGAGCGAGGAAGAGTTGTGCAAGAGATTGGAAAAGCAAAGGAAGCACAAGGTGTAAATCGTTATGATCCTGTACGTGAGCGCAAAATGTTAAACAGCATTAAAGAATATAATGACGGCCCTTTTTTAGATTCAACTTTGCAACATATTTTCAAAGAAATATTTAAAGCTGGCCTTGAATTGCAAGAAGATGACCATAGCAAAGCATTGCTAGTATCGCGTAAGAAAAAGCCAGAAGATACAATTGTTGAAGTTAATGGCGTAAGAATTGGTGATGGAAGCCAATCGTTTATCATTGGGCCATGTGCGGTTGAAAGCTATGAGCAAACTGCTGCTGTTGCTGAACAGGCTGTGAAACAGGGAGTTAAAATTCTTCGTGGTGGTGCTTTTAAACCTCGTACAAGTCCATATGATTTCCAAGGTCTTGGTCTTGAAGGTCTGAAAATTTTGAGAAAAGTTGGAGATGAATACGGTTTAGCAATCATTAGTGAAATCGTCAATCCAGCTGATATCGAAACTGCATTGGAATATGTTGATATCATTCAAATTGGTGCACGTAACATGCAAAACTTTGAATTATTAAAGGCTGCAGGAGCAGTTCGCAAGCCAGTTCTTTTAAAACGTGGCTTAGCAGCTACAATTGATGAATTTATTAATGCTGCAGAATACATTATTTCACAAGGTAATGACCAAATTATTCTTTGTGAGCGCGGTATTCGCACTTATGAGCGTGCGACTAGAAATACACTAGATATTTCTGCTGTTCCAATTTTAAAACAAGAAACACACTTACCTGTATTTGTTGATGTAACACATTCAACAGGTAGAAGAGACCTATTAGTTCCAACAGCTAAAGCTGCTTTAGCAATTGGTGCTGATGGTGTAATGGCTGAGGTACATCCAGATCCAGCTGTTGCTTTATCAGATTCAGCTCAACAAATGGACTTTGATCAATTTGATCAGTTCATCAAAGAATTAAAACCTTTAGTTAAAGTGAACGCTTAAAAGCAATTCTTATTAAATAAGTAGAGGTTGGCTCACCATTATCTCCTAATGAATATTTAGAGTTTTTTTGCAAAAACGTCTAAATAAAATTTGGGAGAATCTTGGAAAATGAGTCAACCTTTTTATTTGTTTCTTTTTTTTTAAATAAATGTTATATTTTAAGGTAAAAATGATAGTATAGCTTTTTTAAGTTATGGTTTTATTCATAGCTGTTCTTTCTTTATAGGTTATTTTTTCGCTTATTTCCTTAGTTGAAATCTCTTGAGTAACAGCCGAAAGTAGTGCTATAAAATTCAAAAATAGAATGTTATAGGTCTAAAGCTACGAGTTTTTGGAAAAGAAGGTTATAAAAAGATCATGTGAAAAAACGAACAATATGTGACAAACGCCTAAAAAACCTTTGAAATAGATTGCAGTCGATTTCAGAGTATCGTATGATTGTTAACATAGAACGTGCTTAAATATGGCTATTTGACAAGGAAAAACAATTTTCTACATACGGATATAGCGAAATTTAAAGTTGGAATTTTAAATATACGTTTTTGATAGTATTTGAAGGAGTGTTCAAGATGACAAGTGTAACAATATATGATGTTGCTCGTGAGGCAAATGTTTCAATGGCAACCGTTTCTCGAGTAGTAAATGGTAATCCAAATGTAAAACCTACAACAAGGAAAAAAGTTTTAGATGCAATTGAACGATTAGGCTATCGTCCTAATGCAGTTGCAAGGGGACTTGCAAGTAAAAAAACAACAACAGTTGGGGTAATTATCCCTGATATTTCAAGTATCTTTTATTCTGAGCTTGCACGTGGAATCGAGGATATCGCTACAATGTACAAATACAACATCATTTTAAGTAATTCTGATCAAAATAAGGATAAAGAATTACATCTTCTCAATACAATGTTAGGAAAGCAAGTTGACGGAATTGTTTTCATGAGTGGAAATGTTACAGAAGAGCTTGTAGAGCAATTTAAGCGTTCCCCAGTTCCGATTGTATTAGCAGCATCTGTCGATTTATCAGAATCAACACCTTCTGTAAATATCAATTATGAACAAGCAACTTATGATGTTATTTCAATGCTGATTGAAAAAGGTCACAAAAGAATCGCATATGTTGAGGGACCAACTGAAGAGCCAATAAATCGCTTGAAAAAATCTGTAGGTTACAGACGTGCATTAGAGGATGCTGGTATTCCTTTTGAAGAAGAGCTAGTTGTAGAGGGAGATTATACGTACGATTCAGGAGTAGAAGCTTTTGAGAAAATCGATGAGCTCTCTGATAAACCAACAGCGATTTTTGTAGGAACGGATGAAATGGCATTAGGTGTTATCCACGGTGCACAAGATCGTAATTATTCAATACCAACTGACTTTGAAATCGTTGGATTTGATAATACAAGACTTGCGACGATGGTACGCCCTCAGCTAACAACAGTTGTACAACCAACATATGATATTGGTGCTGTTGCAATGCGCTTATTAACAAAACTTATGAATAAAGAAGAAGTTGATAATAATATTGTTGAACTCCCACATCGAATAGAGTTCAGACAATCCACAAAGCAATAATTTTTTATACGAAAACAAGCTAACCAGCTAGGTTCAGCTTGTTTTTCTTTTTTATCTTATTATTTTAACGATAAATGTTATTATTTAGTTAAGAGTTGAATTTAAGATAGAGAAGGTGATACGTAATGCCTGATTGGTCTTACCATCCAATATTTCGGGATGTTTTGCTAAAACTTCCAGGACATATCAGTCGGGAATTGATCCATAAAAGTATGAGTAGTATTGCTTCGATTCCTGGAGGAAACCAGATCATACGTTTTTTAGGACATATGGAAACATCTCCTGTAATTAGAGTAAATACAAGTGAATTAACATTTTCTTCTCCAATAGGATTAAGTGGGAAAGTTGATCCACATTTAACAGGAACAAAGGCGTTTGCAAATTTAGGATTTAGTTTCATAGAGATTGGACCAGTAACCATGAAGCCTAATCAGTCAATGGGAAATCCTATTTATGATAGTGAAAAAGACCAGGTTATCTTTCCATCAGAAGAAGTTACTGTAGGATTGACTCAAACACTCAGAAAGGTAAAAAAATACTCACATTTACCATTGCATAAAATCATTCGAATAAAGGGGACCGAGAAGGAACTTTTTGAATTGGCTACATCTTTAAATCCTTATGGAGATATTTTTGTTTTAGAATATCCGACAAGCATAAGTTCTGAGCTTGTATCATTAATAAAAAAACATTTATATGATAAACCTGTTTTCTTAGCTATAACAACTAACCAAATCACTAATTCATTTTCTGAATTTGTTGATTTGGTTAATGAAAATGAATTTGATGGACTACTATTAGATGGAGATAGATCTAAAGAATCTTTTCGAGATCTTTCATCCTTGCTAAAAAAGGTAAGGATGGAAATCAATGAAAAGACACCGATTATTACATCTGGCGGTATTAGAGAACCGAAGGATGCAATAACACTTTTAGAAAATGGTGCAACTCTACTTTTATTATCCTCAGGTTATATTACTTCAGGACCAGGCTTACCAAAACGAATTAATGAATTATTGTATTTTCGAGAAAGAGATAGTGAGTTAACTGTTTCATCAGGATGGATTATATATTGGTTATTTGGGCTATGTATATTAATCGGAGGGATATTAGCTTTGCTCTTTAGTATGACAAGAGTTATTTTGCCATATGATGAAGCGTTTCTAAGGATCACAAGAGCAGAATTGCTAGATTTTAATAAGAATGTTTTATTCTTTATGGCCCATGACCGGATGACTCTTTCAGGTACAATGATATCAGGTGGAATCTTATATATGCAATTAGCTAAACACGGTATAAAATACGGGGTTCATTGGTGTAGAAAGGCCGTAAACATTGCTGGGGTTTTGGGTTTTTTAGGCATATTAATGTTTATTGGTTATGGTTATTTTGATTGGCTTCACGGACTTTTTTGGCTTGTTCTACTACCTCTATTCATAGCGGGCTTTATAAAGACGAAGAATGTAGTTGATACGCCAATATCTTACAATGATTCAAATCACATAGCATGGAAGCTTAGTTTATATGGGCAACTAGCTTTTATTATTTTAGGGTTTTCATTTGTAATTGGAGGTATTATTATATCCTACATAGGAACTACGTCTGTATTTGTAAACACTGATATTGGGTATTTATGTATGCCACCTGAAATGATCGAACAATTCAATCATAAATTAATATCTGTTATTGCGCATGATCGTGCTGGATTTGGTAGTGCCCTTTTAAGTGTAGGGCTCCTCGTATTAATGATATCATTATGGGGATTTCATGAAGGCGAAAAATGGGTATGGTGGAGTATGTTTGTTGGAGGTTTACCTGCATTTTTAGCTGGAATTATCACACATTTTGTTATTGGTTATACAACCTTTATTCATTTATTGCCTGCATATATAGCATGTGTATTATATGTATTGGGATTACTCCTATCATTTCCATTTTTAATGAGAAGAAATTATTAAATGATTTCTTAAAATAGCAATCTATTTTTAATTAATAGGTTGCTATTTTAAGATTACTAGCATTTATTTTTCTAATGATTTTGTCGAATTAGATGAAGTGCTTTTGAGACAGTTAAAGCATTTTTTTCTTCTATTTCTGGCTTTCGAGGGATTGGCTTATATAAGTCATTAGAGTCATACCAAAGCTCAGGAAGCTTAACAGGTGCTTGTTTTTCCCACTTTTCAATCCACGATTTTGGAAGCGTGCTCGGCACTTTTATGTTATTCATTTCAAGCCAAATTAAACTCCATGCTCTTGGAACAACTCTCCAAATATCGTAGCCACCGCCACCAACTGCAATCCAACGTCCATTACAATATTTATGAGCAATTTCATGGGCTAGCTTTGGAATTTCATGATAAATAGCCATTGAAGCGGATAAATGTGTTAATGGATCATAATAATGAGCATCTGTACCATTTTGTGTTAAGATCACATCTGGCTTGAAAAATTCTGCAACCTCCTCAATAGATGTTCGGTAAGCATGTAGCCATGAATCGTCTTCCGTAAAAGCATCTAATGGGATATTAAAGGAAAAGCCATATCCCTTACCAGATCCACGTTCCGTAACATTCCCAGTGCCAGGAAATAAATAACGTCCTGTTTCATGGATAGAAAGTGTGCATACATTTGGATCATCATAAAATGTCCATTGAACTCCATCACCATGATGGGCATCTGTATCAATATAAAGTACTCTTGCTCTATACTTTTCTTGCAAATATTTAATCGCAACAGAGCTATCATTGTAAATGCAAAAACCGGATGCTTTTCCGCGAAAGCCGTGATGTAAACCTCCTCCAAAGTTAGCTGCATGTATTGCTTTTCCTTCCATCACATAATCGACAGCTGTTAATGTACCTCCAACTAAAAGAGCGCTTGCCTTATGCATGTCTGGAAAGATTGGTGTGTCCTCTGTCCCAATTCCATAGTTGAGTGCATCTTCACTATCTAATTGTCCATGTCCAGCTAATTTAACTGCATTTATATATTTTTTATCATGGACTAGGGCTAATTCATCCTCTGTAGCTAATCTAGGTGTAACGATATTTTCGTCATTAATTGCTTTCATTTCTTTCAATAAATCGTAAGTAAGTTCAACTCGTAATTGATTAAAGGGATGATCATTATGAAACTTATAAGACTGAAATAGTGGTGAATAAATAAAAGCAGTGTCCTTTATCGTCATCTTTCATTCCCCGATACATTTGGCCATAAAACATCATATCCCTCAGCTTGTAAGTCATTTACGATCATAGTTATGTTCATTGTTTGTATGCGAAATACGAGAATTTTGTACTGATCATCACAATCAGGATAGACGAGTACACTTGATATATTCACTCTTCTTTTATGTAAGATAGACGAGACCTCAGCTAGCTTCCCGGCTATATTAGGAACTTTGATTTCGATATGTGAGCCGGGCTGATCAGCACCTGTAAGCTTTACAAATGTATTTAACATATCTGTTTCAGTAAGGATACCCACTAATTTACTATCTTGTAATATTGGTAAACAACCAATATTGTTTTCGATCAAAACAGCTGCTAATTCTTCTACAAAATCAAGCGGATGACCTGTAATTAGATTAGTAGACATAATGCTATTAATTGGCTTATTTAAAAAGTCCTCTTTTAGTTCGAGCTGAAAAATCGATGGACTAGCATCTTTTACATCTCGTTCTGTCACGATTCCAACCAAATTGTGATCCTCATTTACGATTGGAATATGGCGGATTTTATTCTGTTTCATTGTCTTTAACGCTAGACTTATCGTATCATCAGAACTGAGAGTTATCACGTTTTTGTGCATTATTTGTTTAACGATCATCAAGTTGAGCCCCCTAAACATAAAATTATTAAATTCTAATTTATTATCCATCAATCCTTAATACATAAATCGATTTTGAAAGCGTAGACGATCAAATTGTTGAATGGATTCTGGCTCAATTCTTTTTCCGATCCTTGCCATCAGACAGTTAGCTGGATGTGAACTAATCTCAGGCTCGTCAGTAGCGTACCACTCTAAGCCACCAGCGTTCATCATTTTTTCCATTACTTTTCGATACTCCCACACGTTTAACCCAGATCCTTTTAGATCCCAATGCCAATAATATTCAGTAGTAATAATAATATAGTCTTCCATTGCATCATCCATCATCGAAACTCGTAATAAATTTTTCCCTACTGAATAACCACGGAATTCAGGGGCTACTTCAATGGCACCTAATTCTATTAACTCTTTCATATTTCCTTCAGACCATCTCTCTAGTGGATCTGGATAAAGATAAGTAACATATCCAACGATCATATCGTGCACTCTTGCTATAATGATTCTTCCTTCTGGTAACCCGGCTATTTCAACTAAAGCCTTATGTTGTTGTTTAGGCTGTCTAAATGCCACTAAACCATCATGGAAATTATAGCTAGCTAGCTTATCTTGAGGAATAGGCCCCTCAATTAAAATGCTTTCATTTGGTGTTTTAATTTCTTTTGCATTGTATGTCTTAGGGTGTTTCATTAGGTCACCGCCTTTATAAAGTGTGTAAAGGGAGTAGGGCACTAGAAAAAAGCAACTGTTTAACCTTCACAGTCTACTTAGTTAAGTGGAAATAAAAGATTCGTGCCCTGATATGCTTATGTTATCTACTTAAATAAACCTCCATTGAAATGATCTTGATATTACCAGATAAGGTTATCACGATATCTATTATACAAGATTATTTACAAATCGAAGCGTTTACATTATGATTAAATTATATTAATTTCAAAAATTGTGAAAAATGTAGTATTGTAATATAATAGATTTGTAAAATCTTACATAAGGGGGAGTTTAGGATGAAATTGGAAGCGTTGCCATCGACAAAGGGGAATTTTAATTTACAGGATTATGATACTGCTTATCATTCATTCGATTGGTCAGAGGTTGAAAAGAATTTTACATGGTCAGAAACTGGGCGTGTTAATGCAGCCTATGAGGCAATTGATAAGCATGCTGAAACATTTCGTAAAAATAAAATTGCCTTACATTATCGCGACCCTGAACGTGAAGAAAAATATACGTTTAAAGAAATGAAGGAGCTCTCAAATAAAGCTGCAAATGTGTTAAAGCGTTCAGCTGATGTTGAAAAAGGAGACCGTCTTTTCGTTTTTATGCCGAGAACCCCTGAATTATATTTTGTGATTTTAGGAGCAGTGAAACTGGGAGCTATTGTCGGTCCGTTGTTTGAAGCATTTATGGAAGGTGCTGTAAAGGATCGCTTAGAGGATAGCGATGCAAAGGTCATCGTTACAACTCCCGAGTTGCTTGATAGAATACCAGTAAGTGATTTACCATCATTAAAACATGTTGTCGTAGTAGGTAATTCTGTTGATTCCAAGCAGCACATCGACTTTTTATCAGAAATGCAAACAGCAAGCAAGGATATTGACATTGAATGGGTTGAAAAGACAGATGGATTACTTCTACACTATACATCTGGATCAACTGGTAAACCAAAAGGTGTCCTTCATGTTCATCAGGCGATGGTTCAGCACTATCAAACTGCACAATGGGTATTAGATTTGAAAGAAGAAGATGTATATTGGTGTACGGCTGACCCAGGCTGGGTAACTGGAACAGTATATGGTATTTTTGGACCGTGGTTGTCAGGTGCAACAAATGTAATCGTTGGTGGTCGCTTTAGTCCAGATACTTGGTATCAAACGATTGAGGACTACGGTGTGACGGTTTGGTATAGTGCACCAACTGCATTTAGAATGCTAATGGGTGCTGGTGATGAGCTAGTAAAACAATTTGATACAAGCTCACTAAGGCATGTTCTAAGTGTTGGAGAACCGCTAAACCCTGAAGTCGTACGTTGGGGTGTGAAGGTATTTAATAAACGGATCCATGATACATGGTGGATGACAGAGACGGGTGCACAGCTTATTTGTAACTATCCATGTATGGAAATTAAGCCTGGATCAATGGGAAAACCAATTCCAGGTGTTGAAGCTGCGATTGTAGATGATCAAGGAAATGAACTACCACCTTATCGAATGGGGAATTTGGCGATAAAGAAAGGTTGGCCATCCATGATGCATACCATTTGGAACAATCAAGAAAAATATGAATCTTATTTTATGCCAGGTGATTGGTATGTATCAGGTGATTCAGCCTATATGGATGAAGAAGGGTATTTTTGGTTCCAAGGTAGAATTGATGATGTTATCATGACTTCTGGTGAACGTGTTGGTCCTTTTGAAGTCGAAAGTAAGCTTATCGAGCATCCAGCGATTGCAGAAGCAGGTGTTATCGGGAAGCCTGACCCAGTAAGAGGGGAAATTATTAAGGCGTTTGTAGCGCTTCGTGAAGGGTATGAAGCTTCTGATGAGTTAAAAGAAGAAATTCGTACTTTTGTTAAGAAAGGTTTAGCTGCACATGCTGCACCACGTGAAATAGAATTCCGTGATAAGCTACCGAAAACACGAAGTGGTAAAATTATGCGCCGTGTATTAAAGGCTTGGGAACTTGATTTACCAACAGGTGATCTTTCGACGATGGAAGATTGATTGTTGTAAATATATCAAGGTTATATAGTTAACATATAAAAAGTCAGAGATTAGCATTGGATATTTCCAATAAACAATCTCTGACTTTTTGTGTTATTAACTGAATTGGTTCTTAAAATAGGGAATCAGTAATGATCTGATTCCCTGGGATTTTCATTTAATCAATATTTATACTTTATATTGATTCAGCAGTTTTATCGGCTGCTGGTGGTGTGTTTGGTTTATCGTTATTTGGTGGTTTAGTTTGTGAGTTATCTTTATTATCTTTATTATCTTTATTACTTTTTTCGTTCTCAGTAGCTACAGGCTCTGGCTTTTTATCTGCATATTCTCCGACTTTTATTATATTCGATGGAGATGATTCTCGACCTGCAACATCAACTGCGACAATGTAATACGCAGCAGGTGATGAACCAACAGTTACAGATAATGTGCTTGATGCATGAATACTTGCAACTTTTTTATAACTAGTAGAATAGTTAGCTGCTGCATATACTCGATATCCAACAACATCATTATCTGGATTGGAACCCCAACTTAATTTCGATCCACTAATAGAGGCACCGCTAACTTGACTAGGGTTTGATCCATTATCCCCAATTGATTTACCTTCTGTCACAACAAGATTTCCCCATTTAGCTGTATTAGGTAATAAACGTTTTAGATCCTGAACACTATTTATTCCATGTTTCTTAAGAATGTCCTTTTTTAACATAACACCCTGTTGAACAAATTCAGCAGGTGCTGATGATGGGACTTGATAGGCTTGATCTTTTACAACCACGTATTTTCCTTTAGTTAAACTATCATCAACTTTTGTCGGAACATATTTTACATTAAATAGATCTGATGCAACTAAACCAGCACTACTACATAGATCTGATGCAAGTTCACCGGTTAATGCACAATATGAACGGCTTACGATACCACCTGGCTTTTGGAAACGAGTTTTTGGTGCTAATAACTCAGGATTTACATCATGAGCTACATTCATTAATTTAGCCCATAAAAGAATATTACGTTTACTATAAGATAAACCTTTATAGTTTTGTTCAATAGGTTTTGGTGTATCATATCCAATCCATGTTCCAAATGTCACACTAGGGTTTGACGCAACAAACCAAGCATCCTTATAGTCTTGCCCTGTTCCAGTTTTACCAGCCCAGTCTGCACTAAATGACAGATAACCTTTCAATGATGCAGCTGTTCCGCTACTAATAACGTCACGCATCATATCGATTGTTAAATAAGCAGTTTGAGCAGAGAATACATTAGTTTCTGCTTTTTCATGCTGAAAGACGATTTCCCCATTACTTGTTTCAATTTTTTCTATCATGTAAGCATCAATAAATTTACCATTATTCGCAAAAGTTGCAAATGCATTTACATTTTCCTCAACTGTTACGCCTTTCTCCATTGCACCTAAACTTAATGACACATTAGTATAATCTGCTTCCTGGAGACTTGTAAAACCCATTTTTTCTAAATAAGATACCGGATTTTGGTTTAATATACTCATGTATGTTTTTATAGCAGGAATGTTATAAGAATGCTTTAAAGCTGTTCTAGCACTCGTTAATCCATGATAGCCCCCACCATAGTTTTTTGGCTTCCATTTTCCTAATGAAAAAGGGACGTCTGCGATGACAGAACCAGGTTGTGATTTTCCTATTTCCATTGCTGGAGCGTAGACAAGCAATGGTTTCATAGTAGAACCATTTGGACGCTCGGCTTGTGTTGCATGGTTTAAGTTTTCACGATCAAAGTCTCGTCCTCCAACAAAACTAATCATTTTTCCTGTACTATTTTCGATTAAGACTCCACCGACTTCAACCGGCTCTTGAACAGTTTTTAATTCTCCTGTATCGGGGTCTTTTACCTCTTGTGGTTTATCACTACCATAATATTCATACTGAGCGGCGACATCTTGCATTTTGTCGTAGATTTCTTTATTAATTGTGGTATGAATACGATAGCCATTATGCCTGATCTCATCATCTGCTAAAGAATAGTACTGGTTATAAAGATCACTATCTTTGTTCAATTCTTCTTCTGTATATCCATCTTTTTTCGCAAGTTGAACCATAATTATTTTATTTACACGATCCTCAACTTCATAAGTTAAATAAGGATACTCGTCGATAGGAGTTGGCTTTTTCGCTGTTAAGTTTGCTCGAATATCATATGCTAATGCATCTTGGTATTCTGCTTTTGTAATATATCCTCCAGAATACATTCGACTTAATACAGTTTTCATACGGTTAATCCCAGGATCAAGATTATCTTTTATAGCACCGCCATCATTAGAAAATGGTGTATAGCCGAAAGGACTTTGCGGCAAACCTGCAATAAAGGCAGATTGTGCGATGTTTAAGTTTTTTGCTTCAACACCAAAAATACCCTTAGCAGCGGCTTGAATACCGGCGATATTTCTTCCATTTGAATTACGTCCAAAATCCGTTACATTTAAATAGGCCTCGATAATTTCATCTTTTTCAAAGAACTTCTCTAAGCGTAGTGCTAAAAGAATTTCTTTTGCCTTCCGATCAAATGAAACTTCATTTGTTAATATTTGATTTTTAATTAATTGTTGTGTAAGAGTACTACCACCAGTTTGAACTGCAGCATTTGTGAACTCTTGAAACAAAGCACGCATGATTGCTTTCGGTACAACACCTTCATGCTCATAAAATAGCTCATCCTCAGTTGCAATGACTGCATTAATGACATGCTCTGATATATCTTCTAATTTTACTTCCTCACGATCAATGTCCGCGCTTAATTTTCCTAGATATACGTTATTTGCAAAGTATACCTCTGAAGATTCTTCATAATTATAAATATCATTTTTCATAACTTCAAATGAACGAATGGGTTCATCTTTTACTAATGAAGCGAAATATCCAGCACCAACACCTCCAGCAAAGCACATGCCAATGAGGCCAATGACTAGAAATAATAAAAGAAGATTTCCTATAACGTTATATGATATCCGAAAGCCTTTAACTACATCTTTGTTAAAAGGCGTGAAGCGCCTAAGTTTTTCATCCTTTTTTTCATTATGCAATCCCCCCGAATCAACTTATTATACCAAAAAAAACGCATATTTTGTAGGGTTTTGTCATAAAGGGAATGGGATAAGAGGTAGCCTTTACGGTCAAATCTTATTTTAAAAGTGTGATTATTCATCAAACAATTGACATTCACCTGAGTTTATGGTTAAAATTCATTTATCATAACTATATATGAAATCGCTGAGATTGGGTTCAGTAGTGGAGATCTCCCTTTTATAGAGAGCTGATGGGTGGTGGAAATCAGCATATAGATACTCCGTGAATTACGTCCATGAGCTTCTTTTTTGAAAAGGTCAACTGAGTAGAAAAAGACGGTTTAACCGTTAGATTACCGAGTGAGGATTATTTGTGTTTTAATCCTAAGTAGGGTGGTACCGCGAATATTTCGCCCCTTCAGTAATGAAGGGGCTTTTTGGTGTTCATTCACCTGAAAAAAACGACAAAGGAGAACGATTATGAGTGAATTATTAAACGATTTACAATTTAGAGGCTTAGTAAACCAAGTTACAGATGAGGCTGGACTAGCTAAAGTACTACAGGAAGATAAAATTAAGCTTTATTCTGGATTTGATCCTACTGCGGATAGTCTTCATATTGGTCATTTGCTTCCGGTGTTAACGCTTAAAAGATTCCAACTAAACGGACATCATCCAATAGCTCTTGTTGGAGGTGCTACTGGGCTGATTGGTGATCCAAGTGGGAAGAAGGCAGAGCGTACTTTAAATACTGCGGATATTGTACAGGATTGGTCTGATCGAATTAAAGGACAATTATCTAGGTTCCTTGACTTTGAAGCGGATGTTAATCCAGCAGTTATTGTGAATAACTATGATTGGATTGGTAGTCTAGATGTTATTTCTTTCCTACGTGATGTTGGGAAAAACTTTGGTATTAATTACATGCTTGCTAAGGATTCAGTTAAGACCCGTATCGAATCTGGTATTTCATTTACTGAGTTTAGTTACATGATCTTACAATCCTATGATTTCTTAAAATTATACGAACAAAATGAATGTAAACTACAAATTGGTGGTAGTGATCAGTGGGGAAATATTACAGCAGGGCTAGAGCTAATCCGTAAATCTGAAGAAAATTCTAAGGCGTATGGATTGACGATTCCTCTTGTTACAAAAGCAGATGGCACGAAGTTTGGAAAAACAGAAGGTGGAGCGATTTGGTTAGATCGTGAAAAAACATCTCCATATGAGTTTTACCAATTTTGGATCAACACAGATGATCGTGATGTAGTAAAATATCTGAAATACTTTACATTCTTATCTCAGACAGAAATTGAGCAATTTGAAGAAGAGATTAAAAATGCACCTGAAAAACGATTAGCTCAAAAATCGTTAGCTGAAGAAGTAACAAAACTCGTTCATGGTGAAGAAGCTTTACAACAAGCAATTAAGATTTCTGCGGCATTGTTTAGTGGGGATATTAAACAGTTAACAGGTAATGAAATTTTAGAAGGATTCAAAGATGTACCATCTACTAAAATGGAAGAGACTGAAATTGGCTTAGTTGACTTGCTTATTCAAGCTAAAATTGCCCCATCAAAACGTCAAGCACGAGAAGATATTACAAATGGTGCAATCTATATAAACGGAGATCGTATTCAAGATTTATCCAAAGTTATTTCAGATGAAGATAAAATTGATGGACAGTTTACTGTAATTCGTAGAGGGAAAAAGAAATATTTCTTAATTCGTTACGCATAATATTAGACTGCAAAAAAGTGGTTAACTTAAAAGAGTTAACCACTTTTTTTAAATATGGAAATAAAAAAATCCCGGTCCATAGACCAGGATTTTTCTTATTAACGAGAGTAGAACTCAACGATAAGAGCTTCGTTAATTTCAGCAGGTAATTCAGAACGTTCAGGTAAACGTGTGAATGTACCTTCTAATTTGTCTGCGTCGAAAGTTAGGTAATCAGGTACGAAGTTGCTTACTTCGATTGCTTCCTTAACGATATCAAGGTTGCGAGATTTTTCACGTAAAGTGATTGTTTGACCTGGTTTAAGTTGGTAAGATGGGATATCTACACGTCCGCCATCTACAAGGATATGACCATGGTTAACTAATTGACGAGCTTGACGACGTGTACGTGCTAAACCTAAACGGTATACTACGTTATCAAGACGAGCATCAAGAAGAATCATGAAGTTCTCACCATGTTTACCAGCCATTTTGCCAGCTTTATCAAATAGGTTACGGAATTGGCGTTCATTTACACCATACATATGACGAAGCTTTTGCTTCTCTTGTAATTGTAAACCATATTCAGAGATTTTTTTGCGTTGTCCTGGACCGTGTTGTCCTGGAGCATATGGACGCTTTTCTAATTCTTTACCTGAACCACTTAATGAAATACCTAGACGACGAGAGAGTTTCCAGCTTGAGCCTGTATAACGAGCCATGCTAACTCCTCCTTTATGTTTTTATTTTTGCATAAAATAAAAACCAGACTGATTGGACAATTATGCACATTTTGTTTTCATGTATCCTCGCTCCAGCAGCATAGAGTTACGCGATACACCTCCTTTGTTAAAAGGGGAACAAAATGAAATCAAAACTGCTACATCAATAGGCTGCATATTTTATACACAACGAACATTATATGATCTTATATGTATAATGTCAAGAAGCTTTATATTTTTTAGTCTAGAAAGTTTCTAAATACCAGCTAACACAAAAATCATATTAAAGTGTTAGAGGATATAACAATTTATCAGTTAATTCCCTAGTTTTGCTAGGATCCTAATTAGGGCAATTAAGCATTTCTTATATTAAATTATAAGGGGAAGGTTCAACTATTAATAAAAGGATATTTATAAAGGAGAAAGTAGATGAGCCAAAAACTTTAGCCTATTACATATATAGTAAGAAGTTTTATGATATAATTACTGAGAGATTTTTCTTATATTATATGGTGGTTTAAATCCGTCATATTCAGCTTGTAACTTGATTGTGTGGGTGAAATATATGGGTGATCAATTGGTTGTTCTGGCGATTAAGAGTACTTTTTTTGAATTTTTAAGTAACAATCACCAGCAACCTTCAATAAATGAAATTTTAAAAAAGCTTACAAGTGTTTTAAAAAGGGAACTGTGTATTAAAGATGCAATTTTCTATTCTTATAACAAGCAGTTAGATTACCTAACACCAGCTTTTAAAGACAGAGGTTATCCGGTTAAGGCAGTGCCAGACGACCTTCAATACGGAAAGCTTTATTTTTTTGAAGAACAAGCCTTCATCCCAATTATTCAAAATGATACTTTACATGGTTTAGTCGAGTTAATAGGATTAAATATAAGTAAATTTTCTAGTGCATCATTAGACGAAGTAGTCAAATCTTGTTCATCTTTCTTTGCACATAGTTTAAATTTAGTTCAAATCACACTAAATGAACAGAAATTCAAACAATTATATCGATTAACTGAAAAATTTCATTCTTTTATGAATAAAGATGATGTACTTTCCGAGCTAGTTACTACTTTACAATCTATGTTTTTTGAATATAATTTTTATTTGTTTTTATCACATGACCATGAAAACCATCTAGATTTACCAATAAAAGATTTAGGTTTTGATCATCAAGATGGTAATGAAATGGCTATGGAAGCCTTTGTCACAGGTAATGCTCAAAGGTCATTTGATAAAAAGAATAGGCAAATGATTGTATATATCCCACTAAAGGGGAAACAGGGTGTATATGGTGTGCTTCAGGTTGTTGCAAATCATGGATTGCAGCTTGAGGATGAAAATGTAAATTTTGTAGCAATGCTAGCAAACGCTGCAGGAACTGCCTTAGAAAATGCTCAATTGTATGAGCAATCGAAAAGGTTAATAAAGGACTTACAACTAATTAATGAAACATCACATCGTTTAAATAAGAACTTAAGATTAACAGATACAATGACGTATATGTCATTAAGAATATTAAATTCTTTTAAAGCAGATGAAGTTGGATTTTTCTATATTAATCAAAATGGTTCGATTCAAATCTTTCCTGGAAGTACGAATTTCTTTAATACAGAAGAAGTAATGATCTACATTCAGTATGTACGAGAGAAAATAGAAAAGGATTTAGAGGGCCTTTTTATTGGCGATATAACAACATATTTAAAAGATTTACCATATTCATCTGTTATGGCTGTTCCTATGGTTCAGAGTGAAAATCTTAAAGGCTGTGCATTAGTACTCCATAAAGATCCCTATCATTTTTCTTTTGATATGTTTAAGTTGCTTCAATCATTAATTCATCATTCAACATTAGCACTGACAAATTCATTGTTAAGAGAAGAGCTTGAAACATTGGTTAAAACCGATCATTTAACACAATTATTTTCTCGTAATTACTTTAATGATTTTATTGGTAGCTCGATGCAGAAAGATCGGCAAGGTACTTTTGTGCTAATTGATATCGATAATTTCAAAAAAGTTAATGACACGTATGGTCATCAAGTTGGTGATGAAGTACTTGTTCAAGTAGCAAACATTATTAAAAGTAATATACGTGAAAATGATGTTGGGGCTAGATGGGGTGGAGAAGAACTTGCCGTCTATCTTCCACAAGTAGAACTTGCATCAGGCATTTCAGTAGCGGAGAGAATTGTTAAGCGCGTTAGGGAAAATACTAACCCGATGATAACCATTTCCTGTGGAGTTTCTTATTGGAATGCTGAAATTGACAAAAACTTCCATCAACTATTTAGTAAAGCAGATAAGGCATTATATATCGCTAAAAATGAGGGTAAAAATCAAGTGATTGTACAGGTATAAAAAAGTGAGCTGAAATTCAGCTCACTTTTTTACTTTCAATTATATATATTTAACAAGAATTTCAACAAATTCTTCTAAAAAAGCCTCGTCCATCTTATCAAATCTGTTTTTGATAGGGCTATCGATGTCTAAGACTCCAATTAGAATATTGTCCTTAATGAGTGGAACAACAATTTCTGAATTAGAAGCCGCATCACAAGCTATGTGGCCAGGGAATTGATGAACATCTGCAACACGTTCAGTTCTTTTGTTAGCTGCAGCAGTGCCGCACACTCCTTTTCCTAGTGGAATTCGCACACATGCTGGTAAACCTTGGAAGGGGCCAAGTACAAGTTGTTCATCCTTTACTAGGTAAAAGCCTACCCAGTTAATATTTTCTAGAAATTGATTTAGAAATGCTGAAGCATTTGATAGATTTGCAATGCGATCATCTTCACCATCTAATAATGCTTTTAGCTGTTTAATAGCTAATGGAAATTGTTCTTTTTTACTACCTTTGTACATTTCGACAGAAAACATTGTTATAACCTACCTTCAGCTAAAAATTAACAAAGTCTAAAGAACTTTGTCGAGCGAATGATAAAGGAATCAACCTTAATTAATTGAATGTATAGATAAAAGGGAAAAGGGGGTGAATCGAATGACTAAACAACCTTTACGTGATACAAAACAAAAAATCCTAAATGCGGCAATATATTTGTTTAACTCAAAGGGTTTTACTGGTACTTCAGTGCGAGAAATTGCAAATCGAGCTAATGCGAATGTAGCTCATATTTCTTACTATTTTAAAGGGAAAGGTGGTTTACTTGAATACCTTGTATCTCATTATTATGAGGGGTATATACAAGTAATTGAAGAAAATTATTCCCAATTAAAATACGGAAATGCACACACAGTTTTAAGTAAAATCATTTTAGATATATTAAATTATCAACATGAAAATCGTCAACTTTCAAGATTAGTATACCGTGAAGTCACAGTGGATTCCGTACTAATTCGTGAAGTCATGACAACTTATTTAACCAAGGAGAAATACTATATCAAATCAGTCATCGATCAAGGGATTGAGGAAGGATATTATCGAAAAGTTTTTGTACCACATATGATTATCCAATTAAGAAGCCTTTTGCACACACCGTATTTGCAGCCACAATATATGAGCGAAGTACTCCATATCCAAACTCACGAAGTCTATTTTGTACATCAATATTATAAAGAGTTGAAAATTTGGCTGAACTCATTGTTGCTAGAGAATCAATCTCTAGAAGGAAAGCTAGTTGCTGTTCGTTAGTTGATCATAATGTGTGTAATTCTTCCCAATATCCCTTGCGCTGTGGGCATCTGAACCATAGATAAGAGGGATTTTTTGTTTGTGTGCCAATTTTGCAATCGATTCCTCAGGATATGTTTCACCACAATATTTTTTTCTTAATCCAGCTACATTATAATCAATTTCCAATTTTTGTTCTTTTATTGCTTGTATGACTTTCTTGACAGAAGTATCAGTAGAAAAGGTAACGGGATAAAGCTTTTGAAATTTATTAACTAACGTAATATGACCAATTCTCTTCGGTTTGAAATTACCCAAATCACTATGAATAGAATGTAATACCTCATTGTAATATGCTTGATGAAGGTTTTGTAATGACCCTGCTATATCTATCATTTTGCCAAATGTGTTTTCATCGTAATCCATACAGTAGTAGGAATGATCGATCTTCAAAAAATGCACTGAGAGAATACTATCGTCTAAAAATTTTCCATATTGATCTAAAAATACTTTTGTTTCATGCTCGAATTCCTTTATATAATCAACTTCTAATCCGATGTTAATTGTGATTTTGTGTCGGTACTTATCTTTTAGGATCTGAATGTCATTAATATAAGAATCCATGTCTTCTAATTTCATTGCACTATCTTCCTCAGGTGTTGGGTCTTTAAAACCTGGTGGAAGTGGGGCATGTTCTGTGAAAGTTAAACTGTCGAAACCTTCTTCTATTGCTTGGTTTATATATGTTTCTAGTTGATCGGTTGTCCCATGTGGACAATAAGGTGTATGAACATGTCCATCCTTCTTCATCATCATCTTCCTTTCGAAAAGCAATAAATTGTCGAGTCTCTATCTAATAAGCATAATGGCGCTTTTTAAGTGATAAACTTCTTCAAATACGAACCCTTTTAGAAAACGTTTATTACTAAGTATCGGTAAAGGACAAATATTGTAAAAAAAAATAAATTTCTGGTCAAAAATTGTCGTTTACATGGTATCATAAATACATTGAAATAACATTAAAAAAGTGTTGCTCGCTTAAGAGGAACCTTTTCCACAAAAGCTGTTATAAAAGTTCAGGTAAGAAGTCTCCTTATTTGAACGAAAGTATGATGATAAAAAGTAGATTAGATTAATACATAGATAATTTAATAAAACGCTTATCAGCATGATATTGTGAAACTTTCATCAGTGGGGAGTTTTTTTCCTGTCATGAGGATTTTGTGTAACAACGAGGGGGCTCATTATGGAAGTTATAGTTGGACTAATACTTCTTGTATGTATTCTATTTGGTGCTGGATACATGTTAAGAAGAAGAATTTATAAAGATGTTGATCGTTTAGAAGCTTGGAAAATTGAAATTATGAATCGGTCGATTATAGATGAATTGTCAAAAGTGAAGGAACTAAAAATGGTAGGTCAAGCGGAGAAACTGTTTGAGCAATGGAGAAATGAATGGGATGAAATTATTACAACCCAACTTCCAGAGGTTGAGGAACTTCTCTTTGATGCTGAAGATTTCTCTGATAAATATCGATTTAAGAAGTCGAAAAGTGTACTCGAGCATATTGAGAATGTATTAAAAACAGTTGATGAGAATATAGACAAAATCATTGATGAAATAAACGAACTAGTTTCTAGTGAAGAAAAAAACACAGTTGAAAGCGAAGAAATAAAACAACAATTTAAAAAAGTGAAAAAGACTTTATTAGCTCATAGCCATCAGTTTGGGAAAGCACATACCAAATTGGAGGAAAAAGTAGCTGAAATCTCAGAGGGGTTAAAAGAATTTGAGTCTGAAACAAATGTAGGTAATTATTTAACTGCTAGAGAAATTTTGGTGAAACAAAAGGGCGAGCTTGATATTCTTCAAGACAAAATAAACGAGATTCCTAAATTACTTACAGAATGTAATATTACTTTACCTAATCTTTTAAGTGAATTAGAAGAAGGCTATAAAGAAATGAAAGGTAATGGCTATTATTTAGAGCATATTCAAGTTGAGTTAGAAATTGAAAAAATAAACAAACAACTAGGAACATACCGAAAGCAAATTGAAGAAACTGAAATTGAGGATATTGGTGAAAGTCTCCAAGTTGTTCAAGAATCAATTGATACAATATATGATCTTTTAGAACATGAAGTAGAAGCGAGTCAATTTGTTAAACAAGCTAAAGAAACAATTAACACAAAACTTAATGAATTGACTGAACAGAAAACTGCTACCTTGGTAGAAACAGACATAGTAAAACAGAGTTACCAATTGTCTGAAACAGAGCTTGATAAACAAAGACTAATTGAAAAGCAACTCTCACAAATTGAGAAGAAATTCGCACATATTGAACAGAATTTACAAAATGACCATGTTGCCCATTCAATTATTAAAGAAGAGCTTGAAGATATAGAAAAACAAATTACTAAGCTGTTTGAAGAACATAATCAATATCAAGACATGCTCCAAATGTTACGAAAGGATGAACTCCAGGCTAGGGAAAAATTAAACCAGATAAAAAGAGTATTACTAAATACAAGTAGGGCTGTCCAACATAGCAATATACCTGGTTTACCTGCTGACTTTTTGGAGTTTATTGATAAAGCACAAAGAGATGTTTCAATGATAACAGCAAAATTAGATGAAATTCCATTAAATATGCTCGTTGTTAATCAATTATTAGAAGAAGGTGTTCAATCAGTTGAATCCTTAAAGAACGTCGCTGATGAATTGATTGAACAAGTATATTTAATAGAGCAGGTTATTCAATACGGTAATCGCTATCGCAGTCGAAATTCCCAGCTTGCAATAAAATTTAGAGAATCAGAGGAACTGTTCAGAGAATATGAATACAGCAGATCGTTAGAAACTGCAGCTGCCGCTCTTGAACAAGTTGAACCTGGATCATTAACAAAAATACAAGAAATTTTAAACGAAGAACAACGTAAACAACATAAATAAAACTTTTATACAGGGATGACTAACTGAAATTTGATGCAATTAGACAAAGGGCTATTTGTATGATAATTTCACAAGTCATACCTGTTTTTATTTTGGAATTATTGAAACCGTATATTTTTATTTCGCTTTTTGATATGGTATTATTACAGCCTAATTAATGAATGATTAATATTTTACATATAGACATAATTTTGCGTGATTGCAATCATTTTAAACTTAATATAGAAAGAGGAAACAGAATGTTGTATTTAGACAACAGTGCGACAACACAGCCTTATCCAGAGGTCATATCAACGTTTTCAAAAGTAACTGAAGTTTATTTTGCTAATCCATCCTCCGTACATAAATTAGGAAGTGAAGCTGAGTCACTTCTAAATCAATCTAGAAAACAGGTTGCAAATCTTTTAGGGGTGCATGAACAGGAGGTTATTTTTACTTCAGGAGGTACAGAAGGGAATAATCTTGCGATAAAAGGAGCAGCACTTGCTAATAAACATAAAGGAAGGCATATCATCACTTCGGTAGTCGAACATCCATCTGTTTTGGAGTCGTTTAAACAGCTTGAGCAAGTTCATGATTTTGATGTTACGTATTTACCAGTTGATGAGAATGGTATAGTCTCAATTGAACGCATGAAAAAAGAAATACGTGAAGATACTATCCTCGTATCGATTATGCATGTAAATAATGAAGTCGGCACCATTCAGCCGGTAACAGAAATTGGACAGCTTATTACGCAGTATCCTAAGGCTCTGTTTCATGTTGACAATGTTCAAGGTATCACGAAAGTGCCACTTGACTTAAAGAAAGCTAATATTCATCTTTGTACGATTTCAGGTCATAAATTCCATGGTTTAAATGGGACTGGTGCTTTGTTTGTGAGGACAGGAGTTGATCTTCTTCCTCTTTTTTCAGGTGGCTTGCAAGAACTTCAGTTGAGATCAGGTACAGAAAGTCTTGCAGGAAATGTGGCTTTTGCTAAGGCACTAAGAATGGCATCTGAAAGAGCTGAAGAGCAATCTTCGACCATGAAAAATACTTTCACTAAACTTAAAAGGGAATTAATGAACATAGATGGTGTTATTGTTAACACACCGCAAGAAAATACTGCACCACACATAATAAACTTCTCAGTACCATCTGTGAAAGCAGAAGTGCTGATACATTATTTAGGTGAGCGTAATATCTTTGTATCAACAACTTCAGCTTGTTCATCAAGAAGGAAAGCTATTAGCACCACACTTCTTGCTATGAATAAACATCAGGATGTTGCGAAAAGTGCAATTCGAGTGAGTTTGTCAATTGACCAAAATGAAGAAATAATTAATCCTTTTATTAAGACGCTTTCTAAGGGTATAGAAAAATTATCAAAGGTAATGAGGTAAAAAAGATGAAATTTGATCACATATTAATTCGATTTGGGGAAATATCTACTAAGGGACGTAATCGCAGGAAATTTATTGATAGGTTAAAAAATAATGTAAGAGATGTGCTAACAGATTTTCCAAATCTTGAATACCAGGGTACACGTGATAGGCTTTATATCCATTTACATAACGAGGATCATGAAGTAATCGTTGAAAGGTTAAAGAACATATTTGGAATTCAATCATTCAGTTTAGCGATTAAATGTAAAAGTGATATATCTGAAATAAAAGAAATGGCATTAAAGGCGGTTAACAGTGTATTCCAGCCATATGATACATTCAAAGTAACAACAAAGCGAGCAGACAAACAATTTCCACTTGATACAAATGAATTAAATTATCAGATTGGAAGTCATGTGCTAATAAATACCGAAGATCTTACCGTAGATGTTAAAAATCCGAAAATAAATCTACGTGTCGAAGTTCGAAAAGAGGCAACATATCTTACATGCTATGATTTTAAAGGAGCAGGAGGTCTACCTGTAGGTTCTGGTGGCAAGGCAATGCTTTTATTATCAGGTGGGATCGATAGTCCTGTAGCTGGGTTTTTAACATTAAAAAGAGGAGTAGAATTAGAGGTTATTCATTTTTTTAGTCCCCCCTATACAAGTGAACGTGCGAAACAAAAGGTAATTGATCTAGCCAGGGAGTTAACTGCTTTTGGAGGTAAGATAAAGCTTCACATCGTCCCATTTACAGCTATTCAAGAAAAAATTCAAGAACAAGTTCCCGAAAATTACACGATGACATCTACACGTAGAATGATGCTTAAAATAGCTGATAAATTACGAGAAAAACAACAAGCTCTTGCACTAATTACTGGGGAAAGCCTTGGACAAGTAGCAAGTCAAACATTGGAAAGCATGGTTGCTATTAATGATGTTACTAGCACACCAATAATTAGACCACTTATCACAATGGACAAACTCGAGATAATCGAAATTTCCAAAAGTATTGGAACACATGATATATCAATTCGACCATATGAGGACTGCTGTACAATTTTTACTCCTGCAAATCCTAAAACAAAACCAAAGCTTGAGAAAGTATCACGTTTTGAAAGCTTTGTTGATTTTGATGAGCTTGTTTCACAATCATTAAATAAGGTGGAAACAATCGTCATAACAAAGGAGCAAAAGGAAAAATTCGATAACTTATTATAGAAAAGCACTTGTGAATATTTACCAAAAACAAATATGAATGAAGCCATGTGTATTTACACATTCTAAACTCACAAGGAGGTGATACACATGGCACAAAACAATAACTCAAACCAACTTGTTGTACCTGGTGCACAACAAGCTATCGATCAAATGAAATATGAAATTGCTTCTGAGTTCGGTGTAAACCTTGGACCAGAAACAACTTCACGAGCTAACGGTTCTGTTGGTGGTGAAATCACTAAACGTTTAGTATCTTTTGCTCAACAACAAATGGGTGGTTCTTTCAAATAACATAATTTAATAAATAATGGCTACTAAGAGCGGGAGTAAAATCCCGTTCTTTTTCTTGTGTGAAGAAATATGAGACTCTACATGAAAGCATTAAATAATTGTCTTTTTCCAATACATAATCGATTGTATTTAACGATCGTCTTACTGATAATTATTTAAATTATTTATTCTATTAGGTATAATATTATTGTAAGAAGGAAATGGGACGGAACCTGCAAAAACTTATTAATTTGTTCATTAGTTTGAACATAGATGAGTTTTAGCTCAACACTTATTGTAGTGCGTGCTTGTACACTCCTAATTGGAGCTACTTGTGGGAATACTCTATTTTCCTTCATTTTTAAATTGTGCCATGAATTTATTTAGGATTGTGCAAACATTAGGAGGGGGAAAATGGTAAGAGAAGAACTACTTGCGCCATTAAGTTATAATCTTGTAGAAGAGATTGAAAAATATTCGACAGATGCAACAAAGATCGCATTAAAATGGGAAAATGAACAAGGTCAGAAAAGTGAGATTACTTATCGTGCTTTATTGGACAGGGTAAATCAAATTGGAAACGCTTTCAAAAACGAAGGCTTAAAACTGGGTGATAAAGTTCTTATTGTTATACCTAGGGTTATAGATGCATATGCTGTTTATCTTGGTGCTTTAAAAGCAGGTTTAGTAGTGATTCCTAGCTCAGAAATGTTACGAACAAAAGATTTACAGTATCGTGTAACACATGGAGAAGTTAAAGCTGTAATAAGCTATGGACTATATACTAATGAATTTAGAGGAATAAGACAGTTTGATAAATTGATAAAATTCGTTATAAATGGAAACGATCCAGATTGGTTACCGCTAGACGAGCTAATGAAGAAACAAAGCACATCAATGAATATAGCAGAAACAAAATCTGATAGTAAGGCATTCGTTTCTTATACATCAGGTACAACAGGAAATCCAAAAGGTGTTGTACATACACATGGTTGGGCTTTTGCTCACTTAAGAACTGCAGCGAAAAATTGGTTAAGCATTGAGGAAAATGATATGGTCTGGGCAACTGCTGGACCAGGATGGCAAAAATGGATTTGGAGTCCGTTTTTATCAGTATTAGGTTCGGGTGCTACAGGGTTAATTTATCAAGGGAAATTTGAGCCTAATAAATATTTACAGCTTTTAGATGATTACAAAATAAATGTATTATGCTGTACACCTACAGAATATCGATTAATGGTAAAGGTTGAGCAGCTTGAGAACTATTCCTTAGCAAATTTACATAGTGCAGTCTCGGCTGGAGAACCATTGAACCGAGAAGTCATCGATACATTCCAGCATTATTTTAATGTAAAAGTTCGTGATGGTTATGGTCAAACAGAAAATACACTCCTTGTTGGTGTCATGAAGGGAATGGAAATCAAAGCAGGTTCAATGGGGAAACCTACTCCAGGTAATGATGTGAAAATTATAAATGATGAAGGTGAACCATGTGTAGTCAATGAAGTTGGGGACATTGCAGTTCATAAGGATACACCTGCATTATTTAAAGAATACTATAAGGATTTTGAACGGACAGCGAGTGCATTTAGAGGGGATTATTATATTACTGGTGACAGAGCAAAGATGGATGAAGACGGCTACTTTTGGTTTGAAGGTAGAGGCGATGATATTATCATTAGCTCTGGCTACACTATTGGTCCATTTGAGGTTGAAGATGCAATTGTTAAACATCCTTTAGTGAAGGAGTGTGCCGTAGTAGCTAGCCCAGATGAAATTAGAGGAAATATCGTAAAAGCTTATATTGTATTAAGAGATCCTTCTAATATCAATACCCCGGAGCTAATTACTGTACTGCAAGAGCATGTCAAAAAGCTAACAGCTCCTTATAAATATCCGCGTGAAATTGAGTTTATTGATGAATTACCTAAAACAACATCAGGTAAAATTCGTCGAATAGAACTTAGACAACGTGAGCTTGAACTAAAACAAGCATAGTCAGTGAAAACCAGGCTCAACATCGCCTGGTTTTTTGTTTTGGAAATGGTTATGGTAACATTTTGGTAGACACTAAATCCTGGAGGAATGATGATTGGGTACATTATGGTCTGGAGGAAAAATATACACTTTAGAAAAAGAAGGTAGCCAAGTCGAAGCTGTATATGTTAAAAATGGCTATATTATTGCAACTGGGAGTTATAAGTATTTAGTTGAAGCTTATAAAGAGGATATAGAAGAGCTGCATGATTTAAAGGGAAAAACGATGATACCTGGTCTCGTAGATAGCCATCTCCATTTAATTGGACATGGAGAAAAACTAACAAGACTGGATTTTTCAAAGACGACAAGCTCAAAAGAAATTTTAGAAAGTATTAAAGATCGAGTAAAGGACATAACACCAGGAAGCTGGATTATTGGAGAAGGATGGAATGAAAATCAACTAGAGGATCAAAAGATTCTACATAAAGCTGAATTAGATGAGGTTGCACGGGATCATCCATTATTACTTAAAAGAATATGCAGACACGCAAGTATAGCAAACTCAAAAGCATTGGAGCTTGCAAATATTACAGGTGATACACCTGACCCGGCTGGGGGGGTTATTGTACGGGATGAACAAAACGAACCAACTGGATATTTACTAGATCAAGCACAGGAGCTTCTGTTTGAAATTGCACCTTCTCTTACTCAGGAGGAGTTAGAATATGTACTTGAGACATCTATAAATGATTGCTATCAAAAAGGGCTAGTGGGTGCACATTCGGAGGATTTGGCCTACTATGGCAGTTTAGATAATACTTTAACCGCATTTCATCGTGTCTTAACCAAGGGATTTAAATTCCGCACCCATCTGCTTGTTCATCATCTAGTCGTAGATGAATTTCACAAAAAACAAAGAAGTTTAGGAAACTACGGAGAGTTCGGCGCGATGAAAATCTTTGCTGATGGAGCCCTTGGAGGAAGAACTGCGTTGTTAAGTTTCCCGTATAAAGATGATCCAACCACTTCAGGTGTAGCTATTCATTCAAAAGCTGAATTAGTAGATCTTATTGTGAAAGCAAGAAGCTATAAAATGGAAGTAGCGGTACATGTAATCGGAGATTTGGCATTTGAATGGATATTAGATGTGATTGAAGAGTACCCTCCATTGAAAGGGCAACATGACCGTCTCATTCATGCTCAAATTTTAAGAAATGATTTAATAAAAAAAGCGAAACAGCTTCCTATTATTTTAGATATACAACCACGGTTTGTAGCAAGTGATTTTCCATGGGTAACTGAGCGGATTGGTGAGGAATATATGGAAACATGCTATGCATGGAAGACGCTGCTTCAAGAAGGTATTCAATGTGCAGGGGGTTCTGATGCACCTATAGAGCCAGTTGATCCGCTTTTAGGTATTTATGCTGCAGTGACAAGGACTAGTATTTATGATGATTCAGGAAAAAGCTACTACCCAGAGCAAAAGCTCTCAGTTTATGAGGCTGTTGAGCTATTTACAAAAGGAAGTGCATATGCAACTCACCATTCACATAATCGTGGGATGATTAAACAAGGCTATACAGCAGATTTCACTGTGTTTGATCAAGATATATTTGAACTGCCACATGAGGAGCTGCTAAATGCGACTGTCGAGTTAACGATTGTTGATAATGAAATTATGTATAAAAGGTAACCAACGATGGAAATAGAGATGAGTGAAAAAGGAAGCATATAGGCTTCCTTTTAATCATTTTTATAAAAATGTTCGCTTAACTTTCTCCCAGTATGAATTATCCTTAAGTTTTACTGTTTTAATTGGTAACTCACTTAAACCATACTCTAGTTGTTTTACATTGCGGATACTTAATGCTTCATTATCCATTCCAATAACAGGGTAATCATTGCCATCTTGTACGATTTTTAATGTTAATTTTCTTGTGTCACTTAGTATAAATGAAGAACCTAGTGTACGATAAAGATTGTTATTTAATGAAGCTAATTCACTTACTTGTATGCATGGAAGCATAGGATCTACAACTGCACCATTTACAGATTTGTTATATGCAGTACTTCCTGTAGGTGTGGCAATTAACATCCCATCTCCTCTAAACGTTTCAAAATGTAGATCATCTATATAAACATCGATAACGAAGGTTTTAATGATACTTGAACGGATGGAACATTCATTTAAACATTTAAAAGATGTCGTTTCATCAAGTTTTACTTCTAATACTGGGTAACGTCTAACCTCAATTTGAGACTCTTTCATAGCTTGAATCATTTTCTCTCGATCATCAAGATGGAAGTCACAATACAAGCTTAATGTATGATCAACTCCTATGCCTACATATAGACAGTCTGAACGAAAGTTTGTTTTGCGTACTGCCTGTAAAAATGCACCATCTCCACCTATGCTTACAATTACATTTGCGATAGTATGATCTTCAACAACTCGAAATTCATTTTCTCTTGCTAATTCAATAAGGGAATTGATTTTCTCTAAGAGTTCGTCCTCTTTTTTGTAAAAAAAATAAACATTACGACGATCTGACACACTGATTCCTCCTCATGATAGGTAAATTCTCCACATTTTTCCTTGAAGATGATACAATACTCTATGTTGTTTAGTTTACCACTTTTACATAATTAAATGTTTTAAAGCTATGCAAATCATATCAAAACAATTCTAGTTGAAGGAGGAGACATTTTAAATGAACGGTAAACGATGGGGAGCTATTGCCATTGCAGGTGTTTTGTTCGTATTTTCAATTATTATAAGCTCAACGATGATGTTCATAAATCAAAGCGACCTATTTAAGGATGCTTTTGCATCAAGCTCTGGATTTTCAGAGGAAATAATTGAAGAAGGCAATTCGTTAGATAAGATCCTTGTTTTGAATGTAAATGGGGTTATACAAGACACTGGTGAAGATGTAACTTCTTTTTTTAGTACTGCAGGCTATCAGCACCAAACTTTTTTAGATATGGTTAAAGCAGCAGGTGAGGATGATAGTGTAAAAGGTGTCATACTTAGAGTTAACTCACCTGGTGGCGGAGTTGTAGAAAGTGCTGAAATACATAAAAAATTAATTGAACTAACTAAAAAAAGTAAAAAACCTTTATATGTGTCTATGGGAACAACTGCTGCATCAGGTGGGTATTACATCTCCACTGCTGCAGATAAAATTTTCGCAGCTCCAGATACTTTAACAGGTTCTCTAGGAGTTATCATGCAATCAATAAACTATGGGGAATTAGCTGAAAAATATGGTGTTAAATTCGAAACCATTAAAAGTGGACCCTATAAGGACATTTTCTCTCCAACTCGCGATATGACAGAGGAAGAAAGAAAAATACTTCAATCTATGGTGGACAATGCCTATAAAGGGTTTGTGAATGTAATTACAGAAGGACGTCCATTATCAGAAGAAGAGGTTCGCAAAGTTGCTGACGGCCGAATTTACGATGGTAGACAAGCAAAGGAAAATAATCTTATCGATGAGCTAGGATATTTCGACGATACAGTTGCCGCTATGAAAAAGGATTTAGATTTAGAGGAGGCACAGGTCGTTGAGTATGGTGATTCATTAGGTCTTGATTCACTCCTATCAATGAGTGTTGGTAAAGTATTTAAAGAGGATGCTGAGCTATCTAGTCTTTATCAATTGCTTTCGAGTTCAAATTCTCCAAGGCTTATGTACTTATATTCTGAATAAGGGGGGATAAACGTGGATGCTACTTTTGAAGGTGCAGATAATACAGAGTTATTGGATAAGCCTGTAGAAAAGCAAAAGACAATTGATTTCGATCATTTACAAGCAGGTTTTTGGATTCGCCTCTGGGCTTATTTAATCGATCTTCTAGTTATCGGTAGTGTGAATCGAATTGTAATTTATCCACTATTTGATTTAATAGGTTTAAATAACAATAACTCATTTCTGTTTTCTCCTGTCTCAATTGCAACAGCTGTGATCTTTTTTGCTTATTTTGTATTAATGACAAAATACTTTAATCAAACTTTAGGGAAAATGATTTTTGGTATAAAAGTAATTTCTATTAAGGAAGAAACAATAAGTTGGGGAACCATTTTATTCCGAGAATTAATAGGACGTTATATTTCAAAAACCATTTGGATTGGCTATATCATTGTTGCTTTTACTCCAAAAAAACAAGGACTTCACGATATCTTTTCTGATACACAAGTTATTCATGAAAAGTTATTTATTAAATATGCTGAAGAATTGTCTGCTGAATAAATCAGCGGACTTTTTTGATGTAAGGCTCTGTTAAACTTGGCTGTTGATTTCCGCTGCAACCGTTCGCTTCCGCGGGCGGTCCGAGAGCATATCCGGTTTGCTTTGCATCTGGATATAGTCTCCCTTGTATTCGCACTCTAAGCAGGAATCCCACGTATCTGGTCAAATCAACAAAGTGCCAAAACATTAGTGAGCTTTAACAGAGTTAAAACTAAAATAAACCTACTGAACATATCAGTAGGTTTATTTTAGTTTTATAGAGGCGATAATGATGGATTGAAAGGGTGTGAAAAATCGTGTTTATAGTGATGATTATTTTACTGCTTTTATCCTTACTCTTTTTACTGATTATTTTTACTAAGATGACGGTTACACTGGATTTAAATCATATCGGTGATAATGACCAGTTTAAAATAAAATTTCGTGCATGGTTTGGATTACTTCGCTACACGATTAACATTCCACTAGTAAAAATTGATAAGGATGAACCCAAACTTATTGTAAAGCAGGAGCAGAAAATGGGAAGTGAAAAAGCGGATAATAAGGTAAAAGAAATAGAGGATAAGGTAACACCTGAGGATGCACTAAATGGGCTGAGCGATATAAAGGAGATTACACAACATATTGTTGGAATGCATAAAATCATCCGCAAGTTTTTAAGGAAAATAAGAATAAAAAAACTAGAATGGCATTCACAATTCGGGATCGGTGATGCTGCACATACCGGGTTATTAACAGGTGCTGCCTGGGCAATTAAAGGAGGCGTCATTGGTCTTCTAAGTCAGTATATGAAGTTACAGACGACCCCTGTAGTAACAATAACTCCTGAATTTAATCAGTTCTGTTCAAGAACGAAATTACAATGTATTTTTCAGTTTCGAATCGGGCAAGCTATTTTGGCAGGTATACAATTCATTAAATATTGGAAAGGTGGACGTCCTAAGTTGAAAACCAAACCATTTTCATTTTTTTCAAACTAACAGTTTAGCAATGAACTTGGGGACAACTTTCCCGGTATGTAATGAAAATGACCGTTAATAATCTTTAAGGAGGCTACATAACATGAGTGATCATCCAATTCAAGGACTAATGAAAACAGCAATGGAAAATTTAAAACAAATGATTGATGTTAATACAATCGTAGGAGATCCTGTAGAAACGCCAGATGGAAGCGTCATTTTAACAGTATCTAAGGTTGGGTTTGGATTCGCAGCAGGAGGTAGTGAGTTTAATTCCTCAGGTAGCGAAGAAGGTGGCGACCCAAAATCTCCAAAACTTCCATTCGGTGGTGGGAGTGGTGGTGGAGTTTCCATTACTCCAATTGCATTTCTAATCGTATCAACAACAGGTGTAAAAATGCTTCATTTAGATGAAAGTACTCATTTATATGAAAAAATCTTAGAAGCAGCCCCACAAACTGTAGAGAAAATTCAAGGAATGTTCAAAAAAAATAAAGATAGCAGTAATTCACAAAGTTCAAACAATCAAAGTCAGCAAAAGCAAGATTTAGATTTTTAACTGCCGTTTAGGCAGTTAATTTTTTTTATGGGTCATTTCTCATAATTGAGGGATACAAATGCTTTTGCAAAGTCTTGCAAAAAGTTAGAATTTTTAAAAGTTCAAAACAATTGATAAATCTTGATAGCTAGGCTATATTTACACTGTACATAATTAAAAGGAGGAATTTGGTATGGCTTCTATTACGTTCAAGAACAACCCAGTTACATTGTTAGGCAATGAAGTGAAAGTTGGAGACAGTGCACCTGATTTTACAATACTGGCAAACGATTTATCTCCTGTTTCACTGGCAGATTCAAAAGGTAAGGTTCGTCTAATTTCTGTCGTACCTTCAATTGATACAGGGGTTTGTGATGCACAAACACGCCGTTTTAATGAAGATGCGTCAAAAGTAGAGAATGTTGAAGTTTTAACAATTAGTGTGGATTTACCATTTGCTCAAAAAAGATGGTGTGCTGCTAATGGATTAGAAAATGTGCAAACTCTATCAGATCACCGTGAGCTTTCTTTTGGTGAAGCATATGGTGTCCATATTAAAGAATTACGTTTATTAGCTCGTGCTGTATTTGTTGTTGATGCAAATGACAAAGTAACATATGTTGAGTATGTGAGTGAAGCAACAAATCATCCTAACTACGAAGCTGCAATTGAAGCTGCTAAGTCTGCACAATAAGGTTCAAAGACTAACATAGATAAAGGGACTGCTTTTGGCAGTCTTTTTTGTCGTATAAAAATTTTACGCTAGGACAATAGCTAGATTAGGAGTTGTCCTATTCATCAAGGCGCTTGCGCTTTTGTTCTGCAATGTCTAAAATGAGAAGAGTACGATGGCGAGGAGGAAAATGGATGAAAACAGTTTCTAAAATAGAGAATTTGTTTGCAGTAATAAATGAAACAGCAGATCTTATCGCGAAAGAATGTAACATGACTTACATAGAAGCAGTTGCAGAAACTGGCGAAAATATTTTTCATGGTTCAATTCTACAGGAAGATCTGAGCGAGATTACAGAAAAAAGTTTAAAACGTAAATATGAAACAATTAAAATAGATTCTTTTGGTAATGAAGAGCTTCGTAAAGCATATCAGTTGGCAATTTTAAAAGGGTTAAAAGAAGGTGCGCATCCTAATCATCAAATGACACCAGATACAATCGGTTTATTTTTGGGTTATTTAGTAAGCAAATTTGTCGGTAATCAAAAGGAAATATCAGTATTGGATCCCGCAGTTGGGACTGGAAACTTACTTACAACTATACTGAATTATTTAACGCTAGAACAAGTTGATAGCTATGGTGTAGATGTCGATGATTTACTAATTAAATTAGCATATATTAATGCAAATCTTCAAGAACATCCTGTGCAATTCTTCAATCAGGATAGCTTAGAGCGATTGTTAATTGATCCAGTTGATATTGTTGTCTGCGATTTACCAGTTGGCTATTATCCTAACGATATAGAAGCATCTAAATATGAACTTAAGGCAGATGAAGGCCACTCATATGCTCATCATCTTTTCATTGAGCAGAGCATGAAGCATGCGAAAGAAAATGGTTATCTGTTTTTTATTGTTCCCAATTCCTTATTTGATACGAAAGAAGCACCGAAGCTAAATCAATTTCTTAGAAAGATGGCTATTATTCAAGGATTTATTCAATTGCCGTTATCCTTATTTAAAGATGAAAAGCATGGAAAGAGCATCTTGATTCTACAAAAGAAGGGTGAAAATAGTACACCTCCTAAGCAAGCAATTCTTGCAGAATTACCAAAATTCTCAAATAAAGAAGCAATGAATTCAATTATGAAGCAAATCGATCAATGGTTTAGAGAAAATAAATAATATTATATTGGATTAATTAGGAGACTCTTATTTCTTAGGGTTTCCTTTTTGAATAGTATCAGAATTTATAACTTTTCTTACTCAGTTTTGGTGTCTAGCTCCAGCGCCTAGACCCTCGGGGTCATAAGCCACTCAGGAATTGAAGACAAAGAACGTCTTCTATTCCTGAGCGTCTTATGCCTGTCGGGTCTGTTCAAGGCGCTTGCGCTTTTCTTAATACTTAATCCATTACCTTAATTATTAGAATTGTAAGACTTTTAGTTGTAAACGATTCCAGTTAAATCAAGTTCTTGAAATGTTAATATGTCAGTGTTTAAATGGAAAAGGCAGATAATAATCGTGAACATTTTGCAAAGAATAAGAATGTAAAAATATAAGCAAAATGGGAAGATTCATAATAAACAAAATCTACATTGTATGTCTATTATCGACTATTTATTAGACGAAAGATTCGGGTCTAACTGTTTGTCTACATGATTAATATCGTGTATTACCAACTTTCGGCACGGAATAAAAAGGAGAGTAACAATATATGGCAAAAGTTATAGCAATTAATGCTGGTAGTTCATCATTGAAATTTCAACTTTTTGAAATGCCAAGCGAAACAGTTTTAACTAAAGGTTTAGTAGAAAGAATTGGGATAAATGATTCTGTATTTACTATTTCAGTAAATGGAGAAAATCAAAAAGAAGTAACAGATATACCTGACCACGCTGTTGCTGTAAAAATTCTTTTATCAAAATTAACTGATCTTGGAATTATCGGATCCTTAGATGAAATTGAAGGAATCGGTCATCGAGTTGTACACGGTGGAGAAATCTTTAATGATTCTGCACTTATTACAGATGAAACTTTACAACAAATTGAGAACCTTTCTGAATTGGCTCCACTTCACAATCCTGCAAATGTAGTTGGTATAAAAGCATTTAAAGAAGTGCTTCCAAATGTTAATGCAGTAGCAGTATTTGATACAGCATTTCACCAAACAATGCCTGAGCAATCATTCTTATATAGCTTACCTTATGAATATTATGAGAACTTTGGAATTCGTAAGTACGGCTTCCATGGAACATCACATAAATATGTTTCAGAACGAGCTGCAGAAATTTTAGGTAGACCAGTAGAACACCTACGTTTAATATCATGTCACTTAGGAAACGGTGCAAGTATTGCTGCAATCGAAGGTGGAAAATCAATTGACACCTCTATGGGATTTACTCCACTTGCAGGGGTTGCAATGGGCACACGCTCGGGTAATATTGACCCTGCACTTCTACCATTTATCATGGAGAAAACAGGGAAATCTGCAGACGAAGTACTAGATATCTTAAATAAAAAGAGTGGAATTTTAGGTGTTTCAGGTTTATCAAGTGACCTTCGTGATATTACACAAGCAGCAAATGAAGGCAATGATCGAGCTAAAATTGCCCTTGAAGTGTTTGCAAGCCGTATCCACAAGTATATTGGTTCCTATGCAGCAAGAATGTCTGGCGTAGATGCGATTATCTTCACAGCTGGAATTGGTGAAAATAGTACAGAAATACGTGAACGAGTATTAAAAGGCTTAGAGTTTATGGGTGTTTATTGGGATCCAGCTCTTAATAAAGTACGTGGTGAGGAAGCATACATCAGCTACCCTCATTCACCAGTAAAAGTTTTAGTTATCCCAACCAATGAAGAGGTTATGATAGCACGCGATGTGCAGAGAATAGCTTCACACTGAGTTCAACGTTTTCCGATAGTCTAATTAGGTACATCTAACCAACACCTATTTTTTTATTAAGGCAACCTTTTTCATGGTTATCATGAGGGAGGTTGTCTTTATTTGTTTGTAAATATTTTTAGAACATTATATAAAAGAAGCATCAGTAAAGGGTCTTAGGCTCTTCTAAGACCTGACTTCGATAATAAATTGTACTAAATCAGCCTAATATGTTACAACCTATATAGAACTAATTGTAGGAGGTTACACAAATGAATGAAATTAAAGAGTTATTATCTAGAGCATTAAAGACCAATAAAGAAATAATAAAAGGCCAGGAATTCAGTGTAGAAGCACAACTAAAAGGAACTGATGATTATATAAACTTATACGCAAATGATGTTGTAGTAGCTGTTTATGATGCAGATGATCAAGATTTAAATGTAATCAGTTATGACTATAAGAAAGAGATAAAATTTTTTGGTGAATGTCTGGAAGAGGAAGGAATGGAAGTATACATAGATGAGGGTTTAATGGATTGACACTCTTTAAAGAGTGTCTTTATTTTGATTAAAATCTAAATTTTATTTGAAAGGAGTTTTAGGATGATTCCCATACAAAAAGGAATTAGTCCCTCTACGACTATTAGACTACAAAAAAAAGTAACTAACTTTAAAAATGCAATCGATCCACTAAAGCCAAATCGTAACTCATTAGAGAATTGCTCCTTAAGCTGAGTTCATTACAATAAATAATCGTTCACGAATTACTGCATCGCACGTGATGTTGTTCGCATTGCAAAGTAATAACAAAAGATCAAAGATAGTCGAGAAGAAATCGACTGTCTTTTTGTGATATGATAAATATATCAAGATTCACCCGTAAATAACCTACTTATTACACAGGAATAAGGAGACAAAAGGATGAATGAATCAGCACGTGAAAAGGCAATTTTAGATGAGATTAAACGATGGGAAATTGATTTGCAAAACGATGTTCGAACCGATTTTCAACGAACATTTGATAAATGGATGAATCGCAAAATGGGTGAAATTCCAACATCTATGAAGCAAGTATTTTTTAAAAAGCTTGATGCTAGTCTGTTTAATTTACACTCCTTTATTCAAAGTTCTTTTGTTCAACAGGATGCCAAAAAGCAAATTTTATTATCAGCTAAGGCGTTAAATGAAGACATTCAGCAAATTAATGATTTATCCATGCTCCCAATTGATCAACTACATTATTTGGCTGACCTTCAAACGTCTAAGCATCGTCTTTATTCTTTATTACAAGGTGGAATAACAGGAACAGGTGGAATTCTTTTATCAGGTACTGATATACCTGCACAAACAATTCTTAATTTACGGTCAATCCAAATGGTTTCGATGTGCTATGGTTACGAAATTAATAACCCTTACGAAATGATGACATCCTTAAAGGTCTATCACGCTTCTCTAATGCCTAAACATCTTCAATATGAGCAATGGCAAGCCTTAAAAAAAGAAATAGACTTAGAGAATGGTATGTACTATTTTTATGAAGGGAACGATGAATTAGCTAATTCTAATAGCTTGGAATTTTTAGTGAAACAAATTGCTAAACTTTCTGTATTATCACTTTTCAAAAGAAAGCTAATTTCCGGTATTCCTCTAGTAAGTATCATGATTGGTGCAGGTGCTAATTACCAGCTCACACGCCAAGTTACGGATCTAGCTAATAAATTTTATCAATACAGATTAATAAACGAAAAAAATCATAATTTCTAGGAGGGTGCAAATGAGTAGTATTGAACATAAACTTGAAGCTCCTCATTCTGTGAATTGTAAAGTGATCACAATTAGTGATACAAGAAATGAAGAAACGGATAAAAGTGGTAAGCTAATTAAAAAGATGTTAGAAGAGAGCGGTCACAACGTTGTTGATTATGAGATTGTAAGAGATGAAAAAACACTCATACGTAGTTCTGTTTTAAAGGGCTGTGAATCACGAGAGATTGATGTAGTCCTTACCAATGGAGGTACAGGTATTGCGAAACGAGATGTGACAATAGAAGCCGTTCAATCGTTGATTGAAAAGGAGATTCCTGGCTTTGGAGAAATATTCCGTTTGTTAAGTTACCAAGAGGATATTGGTTCTGCTGCAATTTTAAGTAGAGCTGTAGCAGGAGTTTCAATGGAGACAGCTGTATTTGCAATGCCAGGATCATCTGGTGCTGTTCAATTAGCACTGGAAAAACTGATTCTACCTGAATTAGGTCATGTGACCAGGGAAATTCGAAAAGATTTAGTTAGGGAGTAAAAAGAAGGCTGATAGTATAGCCTTCTTTTAAAGAATAAAATGAATATGTGTGTTAATCCCTAGGACTATGTCTAGAGTAAGACCAGTGACACTAGAGTAGAGAGTCAAGCTATCAATAAGCCTTTTGGCCAGCTTATATAATTTGTATCGCTGTTCCTTTTGAATTTCTAAGAATGAATTTTCGTTGAAGATATATTTTGAGTTAAACGAAACCAAATCCAGAGGTCGTTAATAATCGATGCAAGTTCAGAAATTTCTTCGTTTAGTTGACAAGAACGCTTAAAGTTTTCTTCATGATTAAGTGCATGTTGTTTCAGATTAATTTCATCCTCTAACTCTGCAATCCGATCCGGAATTCCTCCACGGATTTTTTCCCAGTCGGTTAAAATTCTATTCTGAATGGAAACACTATACATATCCCAATTCTTATTCAAACGAGGTAAATTTATTTTTAATCTAGGATCATAGGCAAAATATTCGTCCAATTCCCATTCCTCCATAAATTTGATCTACTCACATTTTACAACAGTTTATTAAAAACAGCTATGAACTAGTTGATGTAGTTTTTATGCATGACATGTAAAAAAAGAGGTATATTCAGGCGAATTATTCTCTTTAATTAATTTTTATACAAAGAATCTGTGAAAATATGCATTTTTCTATTGACGAAATAGGGATACAGTTGGTAAAGTGTTACCTATACAAGAAATGTATTTTTATAAACATATATTCATTTTTATACAACCAAGGAGGAACAAATAGATGAAAAAAGTTGTGTTAGCTTATTCCGGAGGATTAGATACCTCTGTTGCAATTAAATGGTTACAAGAACAAGGTTATTCAGTAGTTGCATGTTGCCTTGATGTAGGTGAAGGGAAAGATACATCATTCGTTCAAAAGAAGGCTCTTCAAGTAGGAGCTATTGAATCATATATGATCGATGCAAAAGAAGAATATGCAAAAGATTTTGCACTTGTTGCTCTACAAGCACATGCATTATATGAAGGGAAATATCCACTAGTTTCTGCTTTATCTCGTCCTTTGATTGCTAAGAAGCTAGTTGAAATTGCTGAAAAAGAAAATGCAGTAGCAATTGCTCATGGCTGTACAGGAAAAGGAAACGATCAGGTACGTTTTGAAGTATCGATTAAAGCTTTAAATCCTGACCTTGAAGTTCTTGCTCCAGTAAGAGAATGGGGCTGGTCTCGTGAAGAAGAAATCGAATATGCAATGAAAAACGATATTCCAATTCCAATTAATTTAGACAGTCCATATTCAATTGACCAAAACCTTTGGGGTAGAAGTAATGAATGTGGTGTACTAGAAGATCCATGGGCAGCACCACCTGAAGGGGCATATGATTTAACTACACCATTAGAAAAAACACCTGATGTAGCAGAAGTAATCGAAATTCAATTCGAACAAGGTGTTCCTGTTAAAATTAATGACAAAGCATATCCTCTTCATGAGCTAATCCTTGAACTTAATGAAATTGCAGGTAAGCATGGTGTTGGACGTATTGACCATGTTGAGAATCGTCTTGTTGGAATTAAATCACGTGAAGTATATGAGTGCCCTGGTGCGATGACTCTTATAAAAGCACATAAAGAACTTGAAGACTTAACATTAGTTAAAGAAGTTGCTCACTTCAAACCTGTAATTGAGCAAAAGTTAACAGAACTAATTTATAACGGACTTTGGTTCTCACCATTAAAGACTGCATTACATGCCTTCTTACAAGAGACACAAAAATATGTAACTGGAACAGTTAGAGTGAAGCTGTTTAAAGGTCATGCAATTGTTGAAGGAAGAAAGTCTGAGTACTCTTTATATGATGAAAAGCTTGCAACTTATACAAAAGACGATGCATTTGATCATAATGCAGCAATTGGCTTTATTGAGCTATGGGGACTACCTACGAAAGTGAATAGCATGGTGAAAAACAAGAAGGTGGAAGTATGAAAAAACTTTGGGGTGGACGCTTCCAAAAAACCCCTGAACAATGGGTGGATGAGTTCGGCGCATCCATCCATTTTGATCAGGAATTAGTTGAGGAAGACATCACTGGTAGTCTTGCACATGTTAATATGCTTGGCAAATGCGGAATTATCACTGAAGAAGAGGCAGAGCAAATCTCAAATGGATTAACAACACTTCTAGAAAAAGCGAAAAAAAATGAGCTCACTTTTTCTGTAAACTATGAAGATATTCACTTAAACATTGAAAAGATGTTAATCGATGAAATTGGTCCTGTTGGTGGAAAACTACATACAGGAAGAAGTAGAAATGATCAAGTTGCTACTGATATGCACTTATATTTGCGTAAACACGTTGCGATGGTTATTGAATTAATTGAAGGGCTACAAAAATCACTTGTTGAAAAGGCTGAAAACCATGTAGAGACAATTCTACCTGGCTATACACATCTGCAACGAGCACAGCCGATTTCGTTTGCCCATCACTTAATGGCTTATTTCTGGATGCTTGACCGTGATAAACAAAGATTTACTGAATCATTTAAACGAATAAATATTTCTCCATTAGGAAGTGCTGCACTTGCAGGGACAACATTCCCGATTGATCGTGCATATACAGCGAAAAAGCTTGATTTTGATGGGATTTATGAAAATAGCTTAGATGGTGTAAGTGATCGGGACTTTATTATTGAATTTTTAAGTAATAGCTCACTATTAATGATGCATTTATCACGCTTGTGTGAAGAAATTATTTTATGGTGCTCACAGGAGTTCCAATTTATTGAGTTGGATGACACATATGCAACAGGTAGTAGCATCATGCCTCAAAAGAAAAACCCAGACATGGCAGAGCTAATTAGAGGGAAAACAGGTAGAGTATATGGGAACTTAATGTCTCTTCTGACAATTTTAAAAGGACTTCCATTGGCATATAACAAAGACCTTCAGGAAGATAAAGAAGGTATGTTTGATACTGTAAAAACAATTGAAGGTAGCCTGCAGATTTTTATTGGCATGATTGATACTTTGAAAGTAAATAAAGAGAAGATGGAGAAAGCTACTAAAGAGGATTTCTCAAATGCAACGGAGCTTGCTGATTATCTCTCTACTAAAGGGATGCCATTCAGAGAAGCTCATGAGGTTGTTGGTACTCTTGTCTATGAATGTATCCAGTCCGGTATTTACTTGAAAGATTTACCTTTTGAGAATTATAAAAAGTCCTCTGATCTCTTTGAAGAAGATTTATATGAGATTATTAATCCTTATGAAGCTGTGAGAAAACGGATGAGCGCTGGTGGGACTGGCTTTGATATGGTTAGAATTGCAATTGAAAAAGCAAAGACAACGTTTAACGAAAGCTAACATTTTAACTGAATAAGCTTCTTATTTTCAGAGACACTAACCGAGTAAATGAAAATAAGGAGTTGACAGTTTTGAAAAACAAACGAATAACACGGCAAACCTATTATTATGATCATCTTGGTGAACAAGAAACGATGCAGCAAATAACGGATTCCTATTCAAGTGGTGTTGTTGAGCAACAATATGAGCAAAACTTCCTACAGGAGCATTTACAAGTTAGGAAGGACTAAATAAAATGATTAGTTTTAATTATTTTTTAGCTGACTTTATAATTAGTCGGCTTTTTTTGTGCATTTTTCCCTCCCTTATGAATATTTTTAACGTGAATTTAACAAGAAGTTACAAGTTTTAAAACAAGTATATTGTAAAATAGAGATGTTATCAGCACAATAGAGATAGAAAAGAATAAGGACAAGTTTGATGGGGAGGGACTTTATCGTGCGACATGCCCTTATAACGGCTGGATCTAAAGGCTTGGGGAAAAAGGTAACAGAGGAATTTTTAAAAAATGGTTTTTCTGTTACGATAAATTACCGAAGTGATACGAGTGCTGTGAAAGAATTAAAAACATTGTATTCACATATTGGCGATCGTCTCTTATTTGTTCAAGGTGATGTTACAAAAAAAGAAGATCTAACAACAATGATTGATCTTTCGTTCGAACGCTTTGGAAGAATCGATTGCTTAATTAATAATGCTGGACCATACATATTTGAAAGAAAAAAACTTGCAGATTATACAGATGAAGAGTGGTATCAAATGATTGAAGGAAATTTAAGCTCTGTTTTTCACATGTTTAAAAAAATCGTACCAATCATGAGAAAGCAGAACTATGGGCGCATCATTACTTATGGATTTCAAGGAGCTGTATCATCACCTGGTTGGTTACATCGATCGGCTTTTAGTGCTGCAAAGGTGGGGTTAGTGTCACTAACGAAATCGATTAGTATAGAAGAAGCAGAGTTTGGAATAACAGCTAATATGATATGCCCAGGTAATATAATAGGCGAAATGAAAGAAGCAACCATAGATCATTCTAGAAGAATAAGCGATATCCAAACACCTATTGGACGTTCAGGAACTGGTGAAGATATAGCTAGAACAATTTCCTTTTTATGTGAAGAAAACTCTGATATGATAACTGGTTCAATAATCGAGGTAACAGGAGGTGCTAATGTTATACATCGTTATAATGTTTAATTAGCTTACTATGGGAAAGATCTAAGGGATATTTTTTGAGAAGAACATCCTTTTTCCACTATAGATTTAAGTAGACTTTAAGCAACTATCAATTTTTTTATAAATTTTAATAAAACTCCTCGGACCTGTCTGTTTTCGTAATCATATAATAAATTACGGCAATACTGATAAGGATTAATAGTTTGAAACGATTGCTAAGGAGGAGTTATTATGAAAATTGGCATTCCTGCAGAAATTAAAAATAATGAAAATCGTGTTGCTATGACCCCTGCAGGTGCTTTTCATCTCGTAAACTCTGGACATGAAGTATATATTGAAAAAAATGCAGGGGTAGGTTCAGGGTTTACAGATGAACAGTATATTGAAGCTGGTGCGCAAATTGTTGAAACAGCTCAACAAGCATGGGCGATGGATATGGTTATGAAGGTAAAGGAACCTTTAAAAGAAGAATTCCGTTATTTCCGAGAAGGGCTCATTTTATTTACGTATTTACATCTTGCACCTGAGCCTGAGTTAACTGTTGCTTTAATTGATCATAAAGTAATTGCGATTGCTTATGAGACAGTTCAGCTTCCAAACGGTACTCTCCCACTGCTAACACCGATGAGCGAAGTTGCTGGTAGAATGGCCTCGCAAATTGGTGCGCAATTTTTAGAAAAGCCAAAGGGAGGTAAGGGGATATTATTAGCAGGAGTTCCTGGGACAAGGAGAGGAAAGGTTTCCATTATTGGTGGTGGTGTTGCTGGAACAAATGCGGCGAAGATTGCAATTGGACTAGGTGCAGAGGTAACAATCTTAGATGTGAATTCTGAGCGATTAAGACAGCTTGATGATATTTTTGGTAGTGACATTTCAACATTAATGTCAAATCCTCTTAATATTGCAGAAGCTGTTCGTGAATCTGATTTGGTTATAGGAGCAGTGTTAATTCCTGGTGCAAAAGCTCCAAAGCTTGTAACAGAGGATGTTGTAAGTTCTATGTCAGATGGATCTGTTATTGTTGATATTGCGATTGATCAAGGTGGGATTTTTGAAACAACTGATAAAATAACAACTCATGATAATCCAACGTATGAGAAACATGGGGTATTACATTATGCTGTTGCTAATATGCCAGGCGCTGTTCCACGCACTTCAACATTCGCTCTAACAAATGTAACTGTCCCTTATGCTGTTCAAATTGCTTCCAAGGGCTACAAAAAAGCATGCTTGGAAAATGAAGCTCTATTAAAAGGTATCAATACATTAGATGGATATGTCACTTACGAAGCGGTAGCAGCAGCACACGGCTTATCCTACTCAGATGCACGTACTCTGTTACTTGGGGTTTAAATACGTTACTCCAACAAAAGAGGCTGAACCATTTTTATTTTGTCAGCCTCTTTTGAGTATAACGTTTAAAAAAACGGTGAAAAAGGGTAAAACGAATTATAGATACTGATTACCATTTTCGTGTAAATATAAAGAAAGCAGGTGAATAGAATGCATGTATCTTATCATGGTCATTCAGTCGTACAAATTTCAACAGGGAATAAAAAGATTATTATTGATCCATTTATTAATGGTAATGGTTTAACCGATTTAAAAGTAACTGACCTTGAAGTTGATGTGATTATTTTAACACATGGTCATAATGATCATGTCGGTGATACAGTCGAAATTGCTAAGAAAAACAATGCATTAGTTATTGCTCCGTATGAGTTAGCGGTTTACATAGGTAAAAATGATATTGACATTCATCCAATGAATATTGGTGGAGCTTATAAATTTGACTTTGGTACAGTCAAACTAACACAGGCTTTTCATGGATCAAGTTATGAAGAAGCAGACGGAACTGTTGTATATACAGGGATGCCTTCAGGAGTTCTGTTAACAGCTAATGGCCAAACGATCTATCATGCCGGGGATACTGCGTTGTTTTCTGATATGAAGATGATTGGGAATAGAAATACTATTGATCTAGCATTTTTACCAATAGGGGATAATTTAACAATGGGTCCAGAGGATGCAGTAGCTGCAGCTGATTGGCTAAAAGCTAAAAGGGTCGTTCCTATTCATTACAATACGTTTCCTGCAATAAAACAGGATCCTAAAGAATTTACAAACATGCTGCCAAAAGGGATAGGCTATCCATTAAAGGTTGGAGAAAAACTAGAATTATAAGGTAAAATATCATTTAATGTGATTGTTTTAAAACCCCACTAATTAATATTGAAACATCTGATTTTAATACGAATGGGCAATCAATAGATGGAAGTAGATGATTCATATCAACTACTTCTTTTTTTTATGGTACATGCATAAAATAGAGCAATAATTAATTTGAAAGGGTGATTTGATTGAAAAATTTAATTTATACATTAGTTACTCTTGCAATGCTCTATTACGGACTTCAGCAAATTACTTTATCTGGTGATCAATTACAAACTGTGTTTGCTATGAGTTGGTTGTGTCTAGCGATATTTGTAATTGGTGGGAACTTTGCATATTATCTATATCGTCCTAAGAAACAGGTTCAAGCAAAACAAATTAAATCCTACAAAACAAAAAGAACCTATGCACGTCAACGTTTGAAATGAAGAGATAAAGCAGTTCTAAACCATGCGTTGATATATATATGCACCACCCTTATAATAAAAGAAGATAAGACGAATAACGTACTATTAGATTGTTATATATAAAGGGTGATGCAGCTTGGCTACGAAGCACGAGCAAATTTTACAATATATTAATTCACTTCCTGTCGGTGAAAAAATTTCAGTTCGTCAAATTGCTAAGGATATTAATGTTAGTGAAGGAACAGCCTATAGGGCGATTAAAGAAGCCGAAAATAAAGGGTATGTTAGTACGATTGAACGAGTAGGAACAATTAGAATTGAAACAAAAAAGAAGGAAAACTTCGAGAAATTAACCTATGCAGAGGTTGTTAACATTGTTGATGGGCAGGTTTTAGGTGGACGAGCTGGTTTACATAAAACGTTAAATAAGTTTGTAATCGGTGCAATGAAGCTAGAGGCAATGATGCGTTATACCGGTGCAGGTAACTTATTAATAGTTGGAAACCGTACAAATGCTCATCAATACGCTTTAGAGGCTGGTGCAGCTGTTTTAATAACAGGTGGCTTTGATACAGAAGATAGTGTGAAGAAATTAGCAGATGAGCTTGAATTGCCGATTATCTCTACTAGCTATGATACGTTTACTGTTGGTACAATGATTAATCGTGCTATCTATGATCAGCTTATCAAAAAGGAAATTGTTCAAGTTGAGGATATATTAACACCTCTTGAAAAAACAATTTACTTAAAAACAACAGATACTGTAGCAACCTGGTATCAGAATAACTATGAAACAGGACATGGACGATTTCCTGTTATTGACCAAAATATTAAGGTGCATGGAATCGTAACATCAAAGGATATAATGGGACATGATCATTCTACAATAATTGAAAAGGTAATGACAAAAAGTCCAGTTACAGTTATGGGCAAAACGTCAGTTGCATCTGCTGCCCAAATGATGGTTTGGGAAGGGATTGAAGTGCTTCCGGTAGTTGATCAACATAATCGTTTACAAGGGATGATTAGTCGTCAGGACGTTTTAAAAGCATTGCAAATGATCCAGCGTCAGCCGCAAATTGGTGAGAAACTTGACGATATTGTGACCAATCAGTTTATAACGATTGAAGATGAATCAAAGCGGAGTAGTATTTTTAGATGTGAAGTAAGTCCGCAAATGACAAACCATCTTGGAACAATTTCTTATGGTGTGTTTACGACACTTGTTACAGAATCAGTAAATCGATATTTAAGAGCGCAAAAAAAAGGTGATATCATTGTCGAAAATATCACGATTTACTTCATTAAGCCAGTGCAAATGGAATCAATGCTTGAACTTCACCCGAAAATACTAGAAGTAGGGAGAAAGTTTGGAAAGATTGATATTGAAGCATACAGTGAAGGTATGGTAGTAGGGAAGGCGATGATGATGGTTCAATTGATAGAAAGATAACCTCGAAGCTACTTTATTAGTATCGATCAAATGGGCAACGTCTTTTCACAAAGTTGGACTGTTGAAGTAAATTACAAAAACTAAATAAAAAAACGATATTTAACTTTAAAAATAAGAAGAGGAAGACACAATCCCCTTCTTATTTTTGTTCTTGAGCTTCTTTTACTACTTGTGGTAAATAATGCTTATAGGCACGGAATCCTGCCCAACTACTACTTATTCCAATAAGTACAAAGATTATTCCCACGATTAACGACAAGGTGGAACGATATAGGAATAATTGGTTAAGGCCAAAAGATGCAACAAATAATCCTAATGCAATACTAGATTTTGCAGCTATCCACCGTTTTTCGATCGACTTAGTGGATCTAAATGCTTTTACCTTAAAATATGCATAAAAAGCTAAAGAAATAACGATGATCACAACTAACACTGGCATATTTAAAAACCTCCACAATAAATCATATTTCAGCTGTTATTTTAAAATTGACCATAAAGATCTGAAAAGTCTCGCTTTATTTTAACATGACTTTCATTAAATTGTACTTATTTCCTATTTGCTGATTATTCTTTCTTTTTAAATACATGTATTTATGATTTAATAACTAATAAAGAACTTTAAAGGAGATTCAAATGAAACAGCAGATCTTAGAAGAAATACATCAAAATAATACGATTATTATTCATCGCCATGTTCGTCCAGATCCAGACGCTTATGGATCACAATGTGGGTTAGCTGAAGTGTTGAAGGCATCTTATCCAGAAAAGAATATCTTTGTTGTTGGTGAAAGTGAGCCATCTTTGGAATTTCTTTATAAAATGGATCTAGTAGATGATGACGTTTACCAGGAAGCGTTAGTTATTGTCTGTGATACTGCGAACCAAGCTCGTGTAAGTGATCAACGCTATAAAAATGGTAAAAAACTGATAAAGATTGATCATCATCCGAATGAGGACAAGTATGGAGATCTGCTATGGGTTGATACAACAGCAGCTGCAACAAGTGAAATGATTTATGAATTATTTTTAGAAGGTAAAGAACAGGGGCTTGTACTTTCTAAAAAAGCTGCACAGTTATTATATGCCGGTATTGTTGGTGATACTGGGCGCTTCCTTTTCCCTAGTACAACTGAAAAGACTTTTGGTTACGCTAGTGCACTAATATCTGAAGGAATTGAGTTTACTCCATTATATAATGAACTTTACAAAACAAAGCGGAATGTTGCAAAGCTAAGTGGCTATGTGCTGCAAAACTTTACGTTAACTTCATCAGGTGCTGCAAGTATGAATATTTCAAGGGAGATCTTAACTGAGTATGAAGTAACGCCCTCAGAAGCATCTCAGTTGGTTGGTATTCTCGGAAATATTGAGGGAGTTATATCTTGGGTGTTTTTCGTTGAAGAGGAAAATCAAATTCGAGTCAGATTGCGATCAAAAGGGCCTGTGATAAATGAATTAGCAAGGAAATATAATGGTGGTGGACATCCTTTAGCATCAGGAGCATCCATTTATAACTGGGAAGAAGCTGTTCAGGTGCTTAAAGATTTGGAAGAGCTTTGTCAAGATTATTAAATAGTTATGAAAAAGGTTATGTAGTGGTTCGGAATTGTGATAGGGTTCCGAACCTTTTTTTATAGGGTATGGACTTTTTGAAGATTTCAAGAAAAAAAGAATAGTAATGTCTCATACAATAAAGAAATTATAAAGTTGAGGGGGTATGATAACGCTTACTAATCTCTGTTTGGGATAAACCAAACCCCGATATCAGTGGCATCCTCATATACATCGAGATTTAATACTTGTATTTCTTTTTTTATTAACTTTGCTAGTTCGGCAGATTCAACATATGCTGAAAAGCCATTTTTAATATGCTCTAATTTTTCTTGAGCAATTTTTTTTGAATTAAAAATGTCCATTTTAATCCCTCCATTAATATGTCATTACAAAATCAATATTGACGAGTGTGACATTTCCTTTTTTTGTCAGTTTCGTCTTAAAATGATTTGTGAAACATTGAACGGAATGTCATGATGGTAAAAGGTAAAATAAATATTTTGCTTTTTGCCATCAAACTGTTTGTGCATTACACTTACTTTAGGTAGTTGATATAGAATCAGTAGGCAGGTGTTTATCAAAAAAGATATCATAGGATTTCACAAGTTTTTTACCCTTGAGGTGAGTAGAGAGAGGTGAACATTGTAGTAATTCTTGATGAAAGTAAAAAATAAATCATTTACTTGTTTTTCCTATTTCTATTTTATCGGATATTTGAGTTAAATGCGATTCATTTTTGCATATTCCATAAAATTTTTTATTCTAAGGCTCTGTTATACTTGTTTCTTTATTTCCGCTGCAGGTGAATGCTTTCCGGGGCGGTCCTGGAGCCTCGTCGGTGCTATGCACCTGCATGAGTCTCTCATATCCGTTCCAATCAACAAAGTACAAAAATCACCAGTGAGCTTTAACAGAGCCTATTCTAAAAATGAGATCTCAACCTCAATATAAATAGTTGTTAGTAACATGAATTTTGTCATCTCAAGTTTATATTCTTTTCCATCTCTCTTAAAAACCTTATTCTCAATCGTTCTTTCGATTAATAAATGACTTGAAGAAACGCTCTCGATATCTTTTGCAATTAAATCAGATAAATCTTTTTCTACCTCATCCTCTATATTTTTTATCATAAAATCCTTAAAAAGATATTTGTCACCGTTTGTTAGATGGATATTTATTTCTTGAACAGTAATTTTTTGTTGCGCTTCTTTATTTAATTTTATATATTCTTCTTGATAAATTTCTTTGTCTTTTCTTAACTTTTGAATAGTTAACTCTTGTTCATCGATAATGGTCTTATGCTTTTCTTGGATCACTCCAAAGATAAATAAAAAAACGCCCCAGCTAATAATTGCCCCAATCGCTGCACCGGCAAAAAAACGCTGCCATGAAGGTTGTTGATAATGTGGTGGAATTCTCATGAAATATGCTCCTGTGTTAACCAATGAATTAGAAGCCAGCCTGTTTGTGCTCCACCCATTCCAGAAATAATTAGTAATACTTGTTTTATGATGTCTCTTGTTTCTCCTTGGAAAATACCACGTTCAAAACTGTAGAAAGCATCAAATGTTCCACCTATTGCAGCAACAAGTGCCCATATTTTTAAGCGATTTGCAAACTCAAACATTTTCGTTAAAGGAGGCTCACCTGCCAAGAAAGCTCCAATTGCACCTATAAGTGTACCACCTAAAATAACCCCTAATGCAATAAAATAGCTATGAATAAAAGCCGGTATAAAGGCTTCGTTGTCCATAAACATCATCCTCCTCTATATAATGTATATGGACGACCCTTTTTAAGTATGTTTTGTTTTACATGTAAAATAGAAAATAGATTAGCTTTATACATCTTATGAACAGAGCATGTATCTTTCTATTTGTATCGAAAATAATCTCGGAATATAATGAAGGATATACATTAGTGAATTTAAATAATAGAAATTTACATAAATTAGTTCAAGAAAGGAGGAATTTGTTTGCCTTTCGTACATCTACAAGTAAAAAGTGCATACAGCCTGTTAACGAGTGCTGCAAGGTTGGACAGGCTTGTAAATAAAGCGAAAACACTTAAATTTAAAGCATTGGCATTAACCGATGATCAAGTCATGTATGGTACTGTTGCGTTTTATAAGCTATGCAAACAACATGGTATTAAGCCAATTATCGGTTTAACAATAAACATTCTAGATGAACAAGGAGAGGGAGAGTCTACCTCACTTATTTTATTAGCAGAAAATAATAATGGATATCGAAATTTATTAAAGATTAGTAGTGCACTGCAGACGAAAACTCCTGAAGGATTACCTGAAAGGTGGCTTAAGAGCTATAGTCAGGGTCTAATCGCCATTAGCCCAGGAATGGACGGAATCATTGAGAAAAATTTATTAGAAGGAAATCGTGTAAAAGCAAAAGAGCTAACGAAAAAATATGAAACTATATTTGGTCAAAAATCTTTTTATCTGGGGCTCCAAAATCACTTGTTAGAGCAGGAAAAGCATTTATTAACCGAACTAGTCTCTTTGAGCGAAGAAACGAAGGTACCCGTTGTTGCAACTAATAATGTTGCCTACCTAGAGCAAGACGACTATATGGCTTATAAATGTTTATCAGCAATAAAAAACGGTGATAAGCTTTCAGATGAGCACATTGATTTACACACACCGAATGAATATTATTTAAAATCGCAGGAGGACATGGTCTCACTATTTGATCAATATCCTGATGCGTTAGAAAATACTTTGTTAATAGCGGAGCGGTGTCAAGTTGATCTTGAACTTGGAGTTACACATTTACCAAAATTCCCAACACCAAACAGTGAAAGTGCGAATGAATATTTAGAACAACTTTGTATGGAAGGATTAAAAGACCGTTTTGAGGAACCTAAGAAAAGCTATCTAGATAGACTTACATATGAACTAAGTGTCATAAAGAAGATGAATTTTAGCGATTATTTTTTAATTGTTTGGGATTTTATGAAATATGCACATGAAAATAGCATTCTTACGGGTCCGGGGCGTGGATCGGCAGCAGGATCACTAGTTTCTTATGTGTTAAAAATTACCGATGTTGATCCGATTAAACACCGCCTCCTTTTTGAACGTTTTTTAAATCCAGAACGAATTACAATGCCTGATATTGATATTGATTTTCCAGATACAAGACGAGATGAAGTCATTCATTATGTTGCGAACAAATATGGGAAAATTCATGTAGCGCAAATTATCACGTTTGGAACTTTGGCTGCAAAAGCTGCAATCCGTGATATTGGTAGAGTAATGGGAGCTTCACCGAAGGAAACCGAATTACTTTCTAAACAAATTCCAACACGTCCTGGTATTACTCTTACAAAAGCCATAACAGAATCGCATGTTTTACAAAAAATGATTCGTGAAAATGAGTTATATAAAAAGATAATCGATACAGCATTAAAAATAGAAGGGCTTCCAAGACACGCGTCAACACATGCAGCAGGTGTTGTTCTAAGTGACCAACCTTTAACTAATATTGTCCCGATTCAAAATGGGCAGCATGAAGTATATTTAACTCAGTTTTCAATGGATTATTTAGAGGATCTAGGCTTATTGAAAATGGACTTTTTAGGTCTAAGGAATTTATCATTGATAGAAAATATAACAAAATTAATCCAGCGTGAAGAAGGATATTCTGTTAACTTACCGAAAATATCTTATCAGGACGAAAAAACATTTTCTCTACTTTCAAGTGGGGATACAACAGGTGTATTTCAGTTAGAGTCTGAAGGTATGAGAAGTGTTTTAAAACGACTTAAACCAACAAGCCTTGAAGATATCGTTGCAGTTAATGCATTGTATCGTCCGGGCCCAATGGAAAATATCCCTCTCTATATTGAAAGAAAACATCAGAAAAGCTCTGTGCATTACCTCCACCCTGCGCTTGAGCCCATCTTACATTCGACCTATGGAGTCATTGTTTATCAAGAACAAATCATTGAAATTGCCTCGACTATTGCTGGATTTACTTTAGGTGAAGCTGATTTATTAAGAAGAGCTGTAGGTAAGAAGAAGAAAGATGTACTTGATAAAGAGCGGGAGCATTTCGTGAAGGGTTGTAAGTCTAATGGTTATAATGAACAAGTTGCAAATAATGTTTATGATTTAATTGTGAAATTCGCCGATTATGGCTTTAATCGAAGTCATGCAGTGGCATACAGCATGATTGCTTATCAATTAGCATATCTTAAGGCGAATTACCCACTTTATTTTATGACGGCTCTATTGACAAGTGCGAGTGGAAATGACGATAAGGTTTCACAGTATATACGTGAAGCAAAACAGAAGGGAGTTACAATTTTACCTCCTTCTGTAAATTATAGTGCATACCCATTCTTAGTTGAGAATGGTAATATTCGATATAGCTTAACTGCAATAAAAAATGTTGGGATTGCAGCGATAAAAGAAATATTCCATGCCCGCAAAAAGAAACCATTTACAGACTTATTTGATTTTTGCATAAGGGTATCAATGAAGATTATTAATCGTCGGATAATGGAACAGTTAATTTTTTCAGGAGCTATGGATGATTTTGGAGTGGAGAGAGCAACCTTGCTAGCCAGCTTAGATGTTGCTATTGAGCATGCAGAATTGCTTACACCGACTGATGAGAATCAGATTGATTTTTTTGAGGAAGAAGCCTTTGCACTCAAGCCTAAATACATCGAGGTAGAACCATTCAAAATTGAAGAAAAGTTGAAATTTGAAAAAGAAACACTTGGCTTCTACTTTTCTTCCCATCCAGTCGAACTGTATCGGGAAAAATTTCAATCAGTTAATGCAAGTAATATATCAGATATGGGTTTGAAAATAGATAAAAAAGCCATGATAGGTGCAATGATCGTGAGTATTCGAACAATCCGCACGAAAAAAGGTGACGTAATGGCATTTTTAGTCATTGCTGATGAGACAGGTGATATTGATGCTGTTATGTTTCCACAAATTTATACTAAATTTAGTGAAAAGATATCAATTGGTGACACCTTCCTTTTAGATGGGAAAGTAGAGAGACGTCAAGATAAGGTCCAATTTATTATCCAAAAAGTCGTATCACCAGAAGAACTATCTAGTCTTGATGACAAATCAAAGCTTTTTATAAAAATTGAAAGACAATCTATGGAACCAAAAAGATTATTTGAAGTGAAGAATTACCTTAAAGAGTTCAGTGGGGATACTCCAGTATTTCTCTATTATGAATCTGAAAAAAGAACTGTTCAACTTCCATCAGAATTCTTTATTTCTCCAACTGAAGAATGTATGGATGCATTAATTAAATTACTTGGTAAAGAAAATGTTGTTTTAAGGAACCATCAATAATTATGAAAATTACTTTTTTACAATAATTAATTAGACATAAACAGTCAATTACTTATGAATGGAAGGAATAAACTCATAATTTGTCGTTAAATATGTCTTATCAGACACCCAAAGATAAAAATAACGATAGGACTAATTAAAAGTAACCTGTTTTCCTTCCAACCTACGACAAGTCCTACTTTACAAACAGATGAATTATGTTATCATTTAATAATGATTATTAGTGGTCAGACCACTGGGGGATTGTAAAGAATATTTTTTTATAGGTCTTAAAACTTTACAAGGTACAAAGGGGATGTTAATGATGTCATTAAGAGAAGAAGCTTTACATATTCACCGAGTAAATAAGGGAAAGCTTGAGTCAAAATCTAAAATACCTGTGAGAAATGCACACGATCTTAGTCTCGCTTATTCACCTGGTGTTGCTGAACCTTGTAAAGATATATATGATGATAAAAACAAAGTATACGACTATACAATGAAAGGTAATATGGTTGCAGTTGTTTCCGATGGAACTGCAGTTTTAGGTCTAGGAAATATTGGTCCAGAGGCTGCTCTGCCTGTAATGGAAGGAAAAGCGGTCTTATTTAAAAGCTTTGCAGGAGTAGATGCTTTTCCAATTTGTTTAAATACAACAGATGTTGACCAAATCGTAAATACAGTTAAGCTTCTTGAACCAACCTTTGGTGGTGTAAACCTCGAGGACATTGCAGCTCCGAACTGCTTTGTTATAGAAGAGCGTTTAAAAAAGGAAACGAATATTCCTATTTTTCATGATGACCAACACGGAACAGCAATTGTAACAGTTGCAGGACTTGTTAATGCCTTAAAATTGGTTGGGAAAAGCATGTCAAATATTCGTGTTGTTGCTAATGGCGCTGGTGCAGCTGGCATTGCAATTATTAAGTTGCTTTATACTTACGGTGTTAGAAATATTATTATGTGTGATTCTAAAGGGGCTATTTACGAAAATCGTAAAGCAGGTATGAATGAGGTAAAATCAGAAGTAGCGAAATTTACGAATAGAGATCAATTAGAAGGCTCGCTTGCTGATGTAATAAAAGAAGCAGATGTGTTTATTGGAGTTTCAGTTGAAGGTGCACTAACAAAAGAAATGGTTCAGTCAATGAACCCCGAACCAATCATATTTGCGATGGCAAATCCAGTCCCAGAAATTATGCCAGAAGATGCAAGAGAAGCTGGTGCAAAGGTTATTGGAACAGGTCGTTCAGATTTTCCGAACCAAGTTAATAATGTACTAGCTTTCCCTGGAATCTTCCGAGGCGCATTAGATGTTCGAGCAACTCACATTAATGAAAAGATGAAAATAGCTGCAGTAGAAGCAATTGCATCACTTGTTTCGGAAAGTGAATTAACTTCAGATTATGTTATTCCAGCTCCATTTGATCCACGTGTTGCCCCAGCAGTAGCATCAGCAGTGGCAAAGGCTGCTATGGAAACTGGTGTGGCTAGAATAAAAGTTGACCCAGAAGAAGTTGCAGAAAAAACGAGGCAGCTTGCTATTATTGAGTAGAAGTGAGTGATTTGTCTTTGACAACCGCACAATCAAAAGTTTATATAGAAATTCTTCGTCATATTAGAGCTTATATTGCAGAAAAGCAGCTTTCATATGGTGATAAAATCCCTTCCGAAAGAGAATTTGCAGAAAAGCTTAAGGTTGGTAGATCATCTGTAAGAGAAGCATTGCGTGCCCTTGAGCTTTTAGGGATGATTGAAACGCGAAGAGGAGAAGGCACATTTCTTAAAGATTTTCGAGAGCATAATCTTATTGAACTTTTAGGAACGTTTATATTAGAGGATTCAAAAGCGGTTGTTGATATTATCCAAATGAATTCTCTATTGGAATATAATGCATTGCAATTGGTTTTGCAAAACAATCCTGAAGCAGAACTTAAATTGATAGCAGAAAAACTTTCAAAGAATACAGTAACAAGATATGAATGTATGAGGGAGATTATTCAACTCTCTAATAACCATCTTCTTTTTCGTATATGGATGGTGTTAAATGATTATGTTACCTTTGTTTGTAAGAGTGATCAAGTGAAGGTTTATTCAAATGAAAAATTAGAAATGCTAGTTAATGCCTTATTAAACAAGGAACAAGAAAAGGTTTTTGCTGCTTACGAAGAGGTATCACTTAAGGAATATGTCGAATAGATACTGACAAGCTTCAACAACATGCTTATTCATCATTCTATAAAGTATAGATAACTGATAAATAATAGTATTCTTGATGATAGTTTTACTAGTAAATTAGCTTAGTTCAACCTCAATACTTTCAATATGAAAAAGAAGAATTGTAGAGAAACAGCTTTAGAAAAGGGGAGGTACCGTTTTGTTAAAAGATTTGTTTACGAAACCGAAACCGAAGAAAAAAAAATATGCACAGGTTCCGTCTGAGCAAGCAAAACAAGATGTTCCTGAAGGAATTGTCATTAAATGTCCGAGTTGTAAAAAAATTATGTATACAAAAGAATTAATAAAAAATGAGAAGGTTTGTATGAATTGTGGTTACCATCATCAAATGAACGCTATGGAACGCATTAAGAGCTTATTTGATGAGCATAGTTTTATTGAATATGATAAAGAAATGATTTCAGAAAATCCACTGCAATTTCCAGGCTACGAAGAAAAGCTAGAAAAGGACCGTCAAAAAACACAACAAAATGAAGCTGTTGTTACAGGTGAAGGTACCATAAATGGCTTTAAAACAACATTTGCCATCATGGATGCTAGCTTTAGAATGGGAAGTATGGGGTCAGTTGTTGGTGAAAAAATTACTCGTACAATTGAAAAAGCTAATGAAAAGAACTTACCCTTTATTATTCTAACTGCATCAGGTGGTGCAAGAATGCAAGAGGGTGTATTAAGTTTAATGCAAATGGCTAAAACTAGCTCTGCACTTAAGCTTTATAGTGATAATCAAGGCTTAATTATTTCTGTTATGACACATCCTACAACAGGTGGGGTGTCAGCAAGCTTCGCATCGTTAGGTGATTATAATTTTGCTGAGCCAGGAGCACTTATTGGGTTTGCTGGAAGAAGAATTATCGAGCAAACAATTAGAGAAGAACTTCCTGAAGATTTTCAAACTGCTGAATTTTTATTAAAACATGGTCAGCTTGATGCTGTTATAAATCGTCAAGAGTTAAAGGAAACGCTAAGTAATATTCTTGACATTCATCAATCAGGAGGTGAATTAACATGGTAGGCGAATTAGAGTTTGAAAAGCCTGTAACCGAGCTTAGAAAAAAAATTAGTGAATTAAAAGAATTTACAATAGGTTCAGATGTTGATTTATCATCCGAAATTGAAAAGCTTGAAGCAAGATTAGAAAAGCTAGAAAATGAGATTTATACAAATATAAAGCCTTGGGACAGAGTTCAAATTGCAAGACATCCTAGTAGACCCACAACTTTAGATTATATCGAACACATTTTTACTAATTTCTTTGAATGTCACGGTGACCGTTATTATGGTGATGACGATGCGATTGTAAGTGGAATTGCAAAGTTTAAAGGTCTTCCTGTTACTGTTATTGGGCATCAACGAGGTAAGGATACGAAGGAAAACATTCGTAGAAATTTCGGTATGCCTCATCCTGAAGGCTATCGTAAAGCTTTAAGATTAATGAAGCAAGCGGATAAATTTAATCGTCCAATTATTTGCTTTATTGATACAAAAGGTGCTTACCCTGGAAAAGCTGCAGAAGAGCGTGGTCAAAGCGAAGCAATTGCTAAAAATTTGTTTGAAATGGCTGGGTTGTCAGTACCAGTAATTTGTATAGTGATTGGTGAAGGTGGGAGTGGAGGTGCACTTGCTCTAGGTGTGGGTAACTATATTCACATGCTAGAAAACTCTACTTACTCTGTTATCTCACCAGAAGGTGCTGCAGCATTATTGTGGAAGGATGCTGGATTAGCAAAAAAAGCAGCAGAAACAATGAAAATAACTGCACCAGACCTAAAAGAACTTGGTGTTGTTGATGAAATAATCCCTGAAGTGAAGGGTGGAGCACATAAAGATATCCCTCAACAAGCAGGTTATATTGAAGAAATATTAGCAACCTCTTTAAAAACTCTATCAGCAATGACTGGTGAAGAACTCATTCACCATCGTTACGAAAAGTTTAAAAGAATCGGGCAAGTATCATTTACAAATGAATTACTTGGGGTAAAATAAGAACGTGTGGCCTTCAAGGTCCACGTTTCTTTTGGTGGTAATGAAAAATATGGTTTGTTTAGACTTAATTTGGGTATCTTGCTTTCTATGGACTAGTCACTATGGAAGGTAATGAAGGTTTTATTTTCAATAGAGGCTAATTAGCTTAGAGGCACTCATGCACTGCTGCTTTACTAGCATGCAAGGAAAGACAATAATTTTGCAAAATTATATAATTCTTTAAACACAGAGGTTAATTTATTGTATAATGATAGAGGCTCTTAAAAAAGGTTATTCGACAAAAGTTGCACGTTTGATCTTGTTGTTTTGACTTTTCTTTCATGTTATTTTTAAAGTAAATCAATGTGCTATATTATTATAGTGGGGTGAAGAAATTTGAAAAAAATTGGTGTTCTAACAAGTGGAGGAGACGCTCCAGGTATGAATGCTGCTGTACGAGCAGTTGTACGTAAGGCAATTTTTCATAATGTTGAAATTTATGGTATCTATCATGGATATACGGGTTTAATTGAAGGTCAAATTGAAAAATTAGAATTAGGATCTGTAGGAGATATTATTCACCGTGGTGGTACGAAACTATATTCAGCAAGATGTCCTGAATTTAAGACAATTGAAGGACAGAAAAAAGGGATTGAACAACTAAAAAAGCATGGTATTGAAGGGTTAGTAGTAATTGGTGGAGACGGCTCATATATGGGAGCTAAAAAACTAACTGAACATGGATTTCCATGTGTTGGAGTACCTGGCACGATAGATAATGATATTCCAGGAACTGATTTTACAATTGGATTTGATACTGCACTTAACACAGTAATTGATGCGATTGATAAAATTCGTGATACAGCTACATCACATGAACGTACATATGTAATTGAAGTAATGGGTAGACATGCAGGTGATATCGCTTTATGGTCAGGTTTGGCAGGCGGAGCAGAAACAATATTAATTCCAGAAGAAAATTATGATATGGACGATATTGTTGCACGCTTAAAGCGAGGGAATGAGCGAGGCAAAAAACACAGTATAATTATTGTGGCAGAAGGTGTTGGAAGTGGAGTAGACTTTGCAAAACAAATTGAAGAAGCTACTACTTTTGAAACACGTGTATCTGTGTTAGGTCACGTTCAACGCGGTGGATCACCAACTGCATCTGACCGTGTATTAGCTAGTCGATTAGGTGCTTTTGCTGTAGAATTACTTCTAGAAGGTAAAGGCGGACGCTGTGTAGGTATTCAAAAGAATGAACTCGTTCATCATGACATCATTGAAATACTAGATCAACCACATACAATTGACAATGATATGTACCGCTTATCAAAAGAATTATCAATCTAATATATAAATGTTGGGATCGTTTTCATACAGGATGCCTACGCACTAATTGGGGTGTTTCAACCCTTGATGTGCTGTATTCAAATGCATTACCCTGATATGAAGTTGCGGGGAATTAGCTAAGATTATAAAAAACCATAATAGTTGTGGAATCTAAAGGAAGACAATCTTTAATTTAGATCTGTCCCCTTTTCCACAAAAATGGTAGGAGGAACGTAAATGCGTAAAACTAAGATTGTATGTACAATTGGACCAGCTAGTGAATCGATTGAAAAATTAACAGAGTTAATGGAAGCAGGTATGAATGTTTCCCGTTTGAATTTTTCTCATGGTGACTTCGAAGAACATGGTGCTAGAATTATAAACATCAGAGAAGCTTCAGCAAAGTTAAATAAAAATGTTGCAATTTTATTGGATACTAAAGGTCCTGAAATTCGCACAAACACAATGGAAAATGGAGCAATTGAGCTTGTTGCTGGAAATGAAATTATTATTTCTATGACTGAAGTTGTAGGTACATTAGATAAATTTTCTGTCACATATGATGGCTTAATAGATGATGTACATATCGGCTCAACTATTCTTTTAGATGATGGCCTTATCGAACTTGAAGTAATTGGTTTAGACCATTCAAATGGTGAAATAAAAACAAAAATTAAAAACAGTGGTACATTGAAAAATAAAAAAGGTGTTAACGTACCAGGTGTGAGTGTTAAACTTCCGGGTATTACCGAAAAAGATGCGAAAGACATCGTATTTGGTATTGAGCAAGATGTTGACTTTATTGCAGCATCATTTGTTCGCCGTGCATCAGACGTTCTTGAAATTCGCGAGCTACTTGAAGAACATAATGCTAGCCACATTCAAATCATTCCTAAAATTGAAAATCAAGAAGGCGTAGACAATATCGATGAAATTCTTGAGGTTTCAGATGGTTTAATGGTTGCACGTGGTGATTTAGGTGTTGAAATTCCTGCTGAAGAAGTACCTTTAGTTCAAAAGGAATTAATCAGAAAATGTAATGCATTAGGAAAACCTGTTATTACAGCAACACAAATGCTCGATAGTATGCAACGTAATCCTAGACCAACACGTGCAGAAGCAAGTGACGTAGCCAATGCCATTTTTGATGGTACAGATGCAATCATGCTTTCAGGTGAAACTGCTGCGGGATCATATCCAGTGGAAGCGGTTAAAACAATGCATAACATTGCTTCAAGAGCTGAAGAAGCACTTGATTATAAATCAATTCTTTCAAAGCGTAGTGCACAAGTAGGTACTACAATTACTGATGCAATTGGTCAATCAACATCATATACGGCATTGAATTTAGGTGTATCAGCAATTGTTACACCAACAGAGAGTGGACATACTGCAAGAATGATATCAAAATATCGTCCAAAAGCTCCGATTGTAGCTGTAACGGTTTCTGATTCAATTTCTCGTAAATTAGCTCTAGTATGGGGTGTTTATCCAAGAAGTGGAAACCACTCAACGTCGACAGATGAAATGCTAGATAACTCTGTTGAAGAAGCAATAAACAGTGGTTTTGTTTCACATGGTGACTTAATTGTCATTACTGCAGGAGTACCTGTTGGTGAAGCAGGAACAACAAACTTAATGAAAGTACATGTAATTGGTGATGTACTTGCAAAAGGACAAGGGATTGGACGTAAATCTGCCTTCGGTAAGGTTGTTGTAGCAAGCACAGCTAGAGACGCTAAAGAAAAGATGACAAAAGGCGCTATTCTAGTTGCTCAAAGCACAGATCGCGATATGATGGGGGCACTTGAATTAGCTTCGGCTCTTATAACTGAAGAGGGTGGATTAACTAGTCATGCTGCAGTCGTTGGATTAAGCCTTGGAATCCCTGTTATTGTCGGAGTAGAAGGTGTAACAACTCTATTAAAGGATGGTCAAGATATTACTGTGGATTCTGTTCGTGGCGTCATTTATGAAGGCCACGCGAGTGTACTGTAATAAATAGGCTAGGGTTAATTATTCTTGTTTAAAATTAATTTTTCTTGTCTCAGACTTTATCAATTTGAAGTTTGAGGTGAGATGTGAGGGAATCGGGGACCACCGATTCCTTTTTGTTTATCCACTAAAAAGGGGGAAGAAGGGAATTCCTTCTCTTTTTTTAATCAATCGAATAAAATAGAAGAAAGTACACAGTGAGAACAAAGCTTTTCATGCCTATATTTTAAAGAGGTGAGATAATGAGGTTATTAGTATTTTTGATTATTGTCATACCAGCATTAGAAATTGGGTTTCTACTTCTTTCTGGAAAAACGATAGGTGTACTTCCAACTATTTTACTGATTGTTTTAACTGGTGTGGTTGGGGCGTGGCTTGCAAAAAAACAAGGAACCGAAGCATTAAGAAAAGCACAGCAACAAATGCAATACGGACAAATTCCTAATGAGGCTATATTAGATGGATTATGTATTTTAGTTGGTGGCCTATTGCTACTTACACCGGGTTTTATAACGGATGTAACGGGATTTTTATTGTTATTTCCGATAAGTAGGAATAAAATTAAACCGATTCTTTTATCCATTATTCGAAAAATGATAGACAAGAATCAATTTACAATTATTCGTTAATTTTTCTTGGAAAGACGAAGGAGCTAGATGTTAAAGTGGTATCCACAGTTCAATAATTTTTTATTTTCAAAAAAGTACAAAGGCTGATTCTTCGAAATGGAGTCAGCCGATTTACTTTTCTTTCCCAACAATAAACTTCCACAAACCCATATATACACCTGCGCTGTGTAAGGTTTTTAAAATTACCAGAACAACGGGCCCTGCAATAAGTCCTAAAAATCCAATTAACTTATAGCCGATAAAAAGAGACACTAGGGTGGCGAGAGGATCTAATCCAATACTTGAAGAAAGTACTTTAGGCTCCATTATTTGTCTTTGCAATAATACGATGAGATACAGAACGCCAATCCCAATTGCGAGTGGGAGACTGCCGCTAAACGCTAAGTAAACAATCCAAGGAACAAATACTAACCCTGTACCTAGATATGGTAGGATATCAACTAATCCAATTAGCAAAGCAATTGTTATCGCATAATCAACACGTAGAATCAGAAGGCCGATTAATACAATCGTCGTTGTAATGGATATAAGTGTCGCTTGCGCCCGAATAAACCCAATAAGCGCTTTTTTTAGTTCTTCAAAAATTGTTTTCCCACTTTTCCTTGCTTTAGGAGGAAGGATTTTTTTAAGTGTGGTCTTAAATTTATACCAATCTTTACTGATGAAGAATGTAGATAATAAGGAAAAGATAATAACAGTAGCTGCATTTGGGAGCCAACTAATCATCATTGGTATATTTTCTAAAAAGCTTTTTATGAAATTTCCCACGCTTGAAGATACCTGCTCACCTATGTTTTGGATATTTATAATAATGGATTGTTGTTGATTTGATTCAAGATTATTAAAAAGATAGGTTAATTGGTTGTATAAAGGCATGATCTTCTCGACAAAAAATGTTTCAATATACATAGCTAGCAATGTTAAATGCCCTGGTAAAACCTTAGCTAAGTATGTTGTACCTGTGACTATTTCGGCAACTAATAGGATAAGTATCCCGGCAATGATACAGATTAATAATAAAATTGCGATGATCACGGATAAACCTCTAGGGACTCTGCCTTTTTTCTCCATAAAATTAACAAATGGGTTAATTAGCAGTGAGATGAAAATGGCAATAATAAAAGGATATGTCAAAGTAGATAAATAATAAGTGAAAAAGATACCGAGGATTGATAAGCTAACAATTATTAAAAGTCTTAACATGCTATAAACATAATACAAATTCAACTTGTCTCCTCCCGTAATAGTATCGCGTCTTATAGATGTTTATTACACCACAGGCTTGTTTATACTATCTGAATTTATATTATAAGGATGTAGGATCTAGAAATGGTCAGTTTGGAGGTTAACAACATGTTCAGTCAACCAATGTTATTTTTACTTATATTGCTAGGTATCGGAGTGTTAGCAAAAAATCAATCATTAATTATCGCTGTTTCATGCTTAATTATCATTAAGGTAATTGGTTTGGATTCAAAAATACTTCCAACAGTCGGATCAAAAGGGATAAATTGGGGAGTTACGATAATTACAATAGCTGTACTTGTTCCAATTGCCACAGGGGATATCGGGTTTAAACAGCTTTTAGAAGCAGTAAAATCTGCTTATGCATGGATTGCTTTAGGAGCGGGCATTGCTGTGGCCTTAATCGCTAAAAATGGTTTAACTCTATTAGCTGAAGATCCTCATATTACTACTGCACTTGTTTTTGGAACGATTTTAGCTGTGGCATTATTTAATGGAGTTGCTGTTGGTCCACTAATAGGTGCAGGTATTGCTTATATCGCAATGCAGATTGTTAAGCTTTTTAGTTCATAATCTGTAAACAAGTATATTAATTATTGTTAAACCAAAACTATTATATCTTCAAACTATTTTATAGACATAATAACTAGTAAAAGTGAGCTAAATTCCCTTTTCTTTATCTAGATATCAGGTAATATTTACAAGTGGAAATATACACTAATATAACAATTTTATTGTATAGTTCTATATGTGTGGTAGAATGAAGTGGAATAATTCCTAAAAAAACATTTTTCTAACAAATTTTTGTCCTTATTGAATTGTTTTCATTCACAAAAGTCTGATAATTGTTTATAATAGGAATAGGTACTTTTATAATGCCTACAATAGGAAGTCAGTAATGAAAGAAAGATCATTTTGACTTTTCTCTAAACATGAAAAATGTAAGCATTTTCTTTTTTTGTGCTTCAATGTGAGCAAGCGCTCAATCGTCTAAAAGTTTAAAAGAAAGAGCATTTTGTATTTTAACATAGATAGAAGAATCTACATTTTTTTGCTCATACTATAAAGAAATATCTCTTTCCTCAGATATTTTTCTTACATATTTCAAACGATGAGAAAAATGGTGATGCTTTTTTAGACTTTTTTGAGGTTTAAACTTTTAAACTTTTAAGATGAATGGGGAATAAAAGGTAAAGGAGAGGTTTTTTATGACAGCAACACGCGGTCTTGAAGGAATCGTAGCGACTACTTCATCTGTAAGTTCGATTATTGATGATACATTAACATATGCGGGCTTTAACATCGATGATTTAGCAGAAAACGCTAGCTTTGAAGAAGTGGTATATTTACTATGGCACCGAAAGTTACCAAATGCAGAACAACTCAATGAAATTAAGAAACAACTTGCGGAAAATGCAAAAATTCCACAGCAAGTAATTGACCACTTCAAAACATATCCTATCAATAGTGTGCACCCAATGGCAGCTCTTCGTACAGCTGTATCATTACTTGGCTTATTTGACGCAGAAGCTGATGTGATGGATACTGAAGCTAACTATAGAAAAGCAATCCGTCTACAAGCACAGCTTCCAATCGTCGTAACTTCTTTTGCGCGAATTCGTAAAGGTTTAGAGCCAGTAGAACCAAGAACAGACTTATCAATGGCTGCAAACTTCCTATATACATTATCTGGTGAAGAGCCAAATGAAGTAGCAGTTGAGGCAATTAATAAAGCGTTAGTTTTACATGCCGATCATGAATTAAATGCGTCAACTTTTACTGCACGTGTTTGCGTTGCAACATTATCTGACGTTTATTCTGGTGTAACAGCAGCAATTGGAGCTTTAAAAGGTCCATTACATGGTGGAGCAAATGAAGCTGTTATGAAGATGCTTTCTGAAATTGGTGAAGTAGATAATGCGGAAAGCTATATCAATGAAAAATTAGCAAACAAAGAAAAGATTATGGGCTTTGGTCACCGTGTATATCGACAAGGTGATCCAAGAGCTAAACACTTAAAGAAGATGTCTGAAAAGCTTTCGAAATTAACTGGTGAACCAAAATGGTATGAAATGTCTCTAAAAGTTGAAGAGTTAGTGAGATCACAAAAGCCATTACCACCAAATGTTGATTTCTATTCTGCGTCAATGTACCACAGTTTAGGAATCGACCATGACCTGTTTACACCGATTTTTGCGGTTAGTCGTGTATCAGGATGGTTAGCTCATATTCTAGAGCAATATGAAAATAATCGTTTAATTCGTCCACGTGCTGATTATATTGGTCCTGATAAGCAAGCTTATATCCCATTAGAACAACGTGGTTAATTATTTATAATTTGGAAATGGTATAAATAGAACTCTATTCTTATCATGTGATCCTCCCTGTTAAATCGGGAGGATTGCTGTGCGAATTTTTTATATTCATAAAAATCTTAAAAATTTTATGTAATTCTCTGCAAAAAAGTTAGAAAACTACTATACTAAATAGTGAGCATATCTATCCTTTGGATAAATATAGATAATACATAATCTGGGAGGTTATTTTTTTGACACAAGGTGAAAAAATTTCAGTAACAAATGGAGTATTAAACGTACCAAGCAATCCAGTTATCCCATTTATTGAAGGAGACGGAATTGGTCCAGATATTTGGGCTGCAGCTTCACGTGTATTAGAAGCAGCTGTCGAAAAAGCATACAATGGTGAAAAAGGTATCGTTTGGAAAGAAGTATTAGCTGGTGAGAAAGCATTTAACCAAACTGGCGAATGGTTACCAAATGAAACATTAGATGTTATCCGTGAGTACTTAATTGCAATTAAAGGACCTTTGACAACACCAATCGGTGGAGGTATTCGTTCCCTTAACGTTGCGCTTCGTCAAGAGTTAGATTTATTTACTTGCTTACGTCCTGTACGTTATTTCCAAGGTGTACCTTCACCAGTTAAGCGTCCAGAAGACACAGACATGGTTATCTTCCGTGAAAATACTGAAGATATTTACGCTGGTATTGAATATGCAAAAGGTTCTGAAGAAGTAGAAAAGCTAATCAACTTCTTGAAAAATGAATTAGGTGTTAATAAAATCCGTTTCCCAGAAACATCAGGTATCGGTATCAAACCAGTTTCTGAAGAAGGTACAAGCCGTCTTGTAAGAGCTGCAATCAATTATGCAATTGAGCATGGTCGTAAATCTGTAACACTTGTTCATAAAGGTAACATTATGAAATTCACTGAAGGTGCCTTCAAAAACTGGGGTTATGAGCTTGCTGAAAAAGAATTCGGTGATAAAGTATTTACTTGGGCAGAGTACGATCGCCTAGTAGAAACAGAAGGAAAAGATGCTGCAAACAAAGCACAAGCTGATGCAGAAGCTGCTGGAAAAATTATTGTAAAAGATTCAATTGCTGATATCTTCTTACAACAAATTTTAACACGTCCTCGTGAATTTGACGTTGTTGCAACGATGAACTTAAATGGTGATTACATTTCTGACGCGTTAGCTGCACAAGTTGGAGGAATTGGAATTGCACCTGGAGCAAACATCAATTATGAGACAGGACATGCAATTTTTGAAGCAACTCATGGTACAGCTCCTAAATATGCTGGTCTTGACAAAGTAAATCCTTCTTCAGTGCTTCTTTCAGGTGTACTTATGCTTGAACATTTAGGATGGACTGAAGCGGCTAATTTGATTACGAATTCAGTTGAAAAAACAATTGCTTCTAAAGTTGTAACATACGACTTTGCTCGTTTAATGGATGGAGCTACAGAAGTGAAATGTTCTGAATTTGCTGATGAGCTTATTAAAAACCTGGGTTAATTACTAGTCATAAACTGAATTTTACTGACCTTACATGCTATTAAATTTAACTAGTTGGTAGAAGGAACTTCTCCTTCTACCAATCCTATACATATTAAGGGGATGTTAATATGGCAATTAAGCGTAAAAAGGTTTCTGTCATTGGTAGTGGATTTACTGGTGCTACTACAGCTTTTCTATTAGGTCAAAAGGAACTTTCAGATGTCGTATTAGTAGATATTCCGCAAATGGAAAACCCTACTAAAGGAAAAGCTTTAGATATGCTAGAAGCAAGTCCTGTTCAAGGATTTGATGCAAATATTATTGGTACATCAAACTACGAGGATACAGCAAATTCAGATATCGTTGTTATTACTGCAGGTATAGCTAGAAAGCCCGGGATGAGCCGTGATGATCTTGTTTCTACAAATGCTGGAATTATGAAAAGTGTTACAAGGGAAGTTGTTAAGTATTCTCCTGAGTGCACAATTATTGTGTTAACAAACCCTGTTGATGCAATGTCATATACAGTATTTAAAGAATCTGGTTTCCCAAAACATCGTGTAATTGGACAATCAGGTGTACTAGATACAGCTCGTTTCCGTACATTTGTTGCTCAAGAACTTAATCTTTCAGTTAAGGATATAACAGGATTTGTATTAGGTGGACATGGCGATGACATGGTACCTCTAGTACGTTATTCGTATGCTGGAGGTATCCCATTAGAGACGTTAATCCCTAAGGATCGTTTAGATGCAATTGTTGAAAGAACGCGTAAAGGCGGCGGAGAAATCGTTAACCTATTAGGAAACGGAAGTGCATACTATGCACCAGCTGCATCTTTAGTAGAGATGGTTGAGGCAATCTTAAAGGACCAACGTCGTGTGCTTCCAACAATTGTATACTTAGAAGGTGAATATGGATTCAACGGTATTTACCTAGGTGTTCCAACTGTTCTCGGTGGCAATGGTTTAGAGCAAATCATCGAACTAGAACTAACTGAGGAAGAAAAAGCAGCATTACAAAAGTCTGCAGACTCTGTTAGAAATGTAATGAAGGTCTTATCATAAGAGTAACAATTTTATAATAAATAACGATATAAACAAAAAGAAAGTTGGGGATATCCTCAATTTTCTTTTTTATACTATCAAAATTATAACTTTTCTTACTCAGTTTTGGTGTCTAGCTCCAGCGCCTAGCCCCTCTTAGGCCAACAGCCACTCAGGAATTGAAGACAAAGAACGTCTTCTATTCCTGAGCGTCTTATGCCTGTCGGGTCTATTCAAGGCGCCCTGAGCTTTTCTTATATTCTTCTTCAAATAAATGAAGGTGGTGCAAAGATGCTCCTTGGTAAAAAGAGAAAGCTAGGTAGGCTTATTAATGAGATTACAGTTGGAGAAAAATTATCATTAACTGAAAAAATTGAAGATAAAGATCTATTGCTTTATCTTGGATTAACAAATGACGCCAATCCGCTCTATATACAGCATGATTATGCATCACAAACTCCATATGAAAAACCGCTCGTTCCTAGTTTAATGCTAACAGGGATTATTACTTCTGCAGTTTCTAAATATTTACCAGGTCCAGGTAGTCACATTGTTAAGCAAGATATAACCTTCCTTAAGCCACTTTATCATTATAGTATCGTACAATTCCTATTTGAAGTTAGTGAGATATTTGTTTCAGAAAATAAAATTGTCGTGGAAGTCCATGCAGTTAATGCCGAAGAAGAGGTTGTCTTAGAAGGAAGGATTACTGTTTGTCCACCTAGTAAACTGACACCTATTGAAGGGAAAGCTTTAGATAATTTTTAATCATCACCATTTTAACGATAGTTAAAAAAACTGACTCAATTTGAGTCAGTTTTTTTTGATTATCAGAATTTATATTCTAATGAGGTATAATAGAAGGGAGTCTAAGGGTAATAAATACATTTTCAGGAGCAGTTTGAACATTTAATAAAGCAATAGTTGCCCTTTTTCACTACTATTCGCTAGAATAGAAACAATAGAGAAAATTCATTTATAATGAATAAAATAAAAAATTGGTTCAATTGAAGGGAAATACAATCCTTGGAGGCTTATATGAGTAAGAAGATATTAGTAGTAGATGACGAGCAATCGATTTCAACATTGTTAAAGTATAATCTAGAACAAGCAGGTTATAGTGTGATAACGGCAATGGATGGGGAAGAGGGATTGCACAGTTGTTTAAATGAAGAGCCAGATTTACTTGTTCTTGACCTGATGCTACCTAAAATGGATGGTATCGAAGTGTGTAAGCAGCTTCGTCAAAGAAAGATCATGGTACCTATTTTGATGTTAACTGCAAAAGATGATGAATTTGATAAAGTACTAGGACTTGAACTAGGGGCTGACGATTATATGACAAAGCCATTTAGTCCAAGAGAGGTAGTAGCAAGGGTAAAGGCAATTCTCAGAAGAACACAATCACATACAGAAGTTGAAATTAAGGAATCTGATGAATCAGAGCAGGTAATGATCGGTGATTTGAAAGTATTACCTGAACATTATGAAGCGTATTATGGAAAGGAACGTTTAGACTTAACACCTAAGGAATTTGAGTTGCTTGTTTATTTAGCTAAACATAAAGGGCGTGTCCTTACACGTGATCAGCTACTTAGTGCAGTTTGGAATTATGATTTTGCAGGTGATACAAGAATAGTAGATGTTCATATAAGTCATTTGCGTGAAAAAATTGAAAGAAACACAAAAAAACCTTTATATATTAAAACAATTAGGGGATTAGGATATAAGCTCGAGGAGCCAAAAGTGAATGAATAGGTTTCGTTCACGATTACTTTTTGCGTTAATTACTTTAGTAATAACAGTCCTTGTTGGATTAGGGTTATTACTTGGACAAATTTTTAATAGTTATTATATCAATTCTTATAAGGATATTATGCAAAGAGAAACAAAATTAATGAAAACATTATTATTTGAGAGAGGGTTAACTGCTGAGGAGTCGTCAGATCTTGTTTTTGAACTAAGTAGCTCCTTTAAAACACATATTACTGTTTTAAATGCAGAAGATCAGATTATTTATGATGAAGGTGAAATATCAAAAAAGCATAATCATGACCATATGGTAGAAGACGTACTTCCAATTATGAAAAATAAGTCAGATGGTTACTTTTTTATTGATCAAAAGGAACAATTAGCATATTACGGGCTCCCTATTAGTGAAGGTGATTCATATAAAGGTATTGTTCTTGTCAACTCATCAATTGAACAAGTAAAAAAGGTAAACCAACAAACTTGGATGGTACTAATTGTTAGTTTAAGTTTGGCTTTTATTATTATGGTTTTTATAGGAATTAGGATAACATCTCGATATACACGTCCTATTGAATCAGCCACCAAAGTAGCGATGGAGCTTGCGAAAGGAAATTATAAGGCTCGAACATATGAAGAGCATATAGATGAAAGTGGAATGCTTAGTCAATCTATTAATATACTAGCGAGAAATCTCCAAGATATGACTAGAGCACAGGAAATGCAGCAGGACCGCCTCCAAACATTAATTGAAAATATGGGAAGTGGTTTAATCCTTATTGATGGACGGGGCTATATTAATTTAGTGAATCGAGCTTATAAGGAGCTTTTTGAGGTAGACTCTGCTGAATTTCTATACCAGTTATATTATGATGCTTTTACACATAAAGAGATTATTGAACTTGTTGAAGAAATTTTTATGACAGAGGTAAAGGTAAGGAAGCAGCTGCACTTACCGCTGAAAATAGAACGAAGACATTTTGAGGTTTATGGTGCACCGATTATCGGCACAAATGATGAATGGAAGGGTATTGTCCTTGTATTTCATGATATTACTGAACTAAAAAAGCTAGAGCAAATGAGAAAAGATTTTGTAGCAAATGTATCCCATGAATTAAAAACACCGATAACTTCAATAAAAGGGTTTAGTGAAACTCTTTTAGATGGAGCCCTAAATGACAAACAGACAGCAGAGTATTTTTTATCGATCATTCTTAAGGAAAGTGATCGTCTTCAGTCATTAATTCAAGATCTGCTTGATCTATCTAAAATTGAACAGCAAGGATTTCAATTGTCTATACAGCCGTGTGATGTAAAAGAGCTTTTAGAGGATATTGGTGTCATCCTTCAAGGTAAATCAATAGAAAAAGAAGTAGAGTTATCACTAGCTATCCCAGACGGGTTGTTATTAATAGAAGGTGACTTATATCGCTTAAAGCAGATTTTCATAAATTTAATTAACAATGCATTAACCTATACTCCTAAGGGTGGATCTGTTCAAGTAACCGTAGAAAAGCATGAACAGTATCTACTTATCGTTGTGTCTGATACTGGAATTGGTATTAAGACTGAAGAAATTCCAAGGATTTTTGAACGGTTTTATCGAGTTGATCGAGCAAGAAGTAGAAATTCTGGGGGAACTGGACTTGGATTGGCAATTGTAAAACATTTAGTTGAAGCGCACAAGGGGCAAATAAGTGTTTCGAGTAAACTAGGAGAAGGGACATCTTTTACTGTAAAGTTAAATAAAAAGTATCAAGATGGCCATATTACATAAAAAAGATAAAGAAATTTTAGTAATTTCGACATACTTTACAATTAATTTACATCTAATTTATTCTATCTTAATAAAAAGTTGATATGATACTAAGTGAAAACCCCTTCATCCAAGGAGCCAATCTTTTGGACGAGAGCATAACGCTCTCGTCCCTTTTTTTGTTTTCCTGAATACGGTTGCGAATAAAAGAGAAATAACTATGAAACCTTTTCGTAACAAAACCGTATTAAAGGTAGATCAAAAATTTTACATTTACAAATGATCTTGTTGAGTTCAAAAGGAGGTAGGGGATTAGATGTTAAGCATGAAAAGAGTTTTTACCATTATCGGTTTTTCCTTTTTAATTTCAATTTTGGCGATTGTTGCTTTTACATCTTGGTACACTGTTGATGAGTCAGAACAAGCTGTCATGATTACTCTTGGAGAGGTTGAGGAAGGTGTTAGTGAACCAGGACTACATTTTAAATACCCGTGGCCAATTCAATCCGTAGAGGTTCTTTCCAAGGAAACATTTAGCTTACAGTTTGGATACGAGGAATCAGAAGATGGAGATGTTAAGGATTTTCCTAAAGAAACAAAAATGATTACAGGTGATGAGAATATTGTTTTAGCGGATATGGTAGTCCAGTGGAAGATTATAGATCCTGGTAAATACTTATTTAATGCAGAAAATCCAACGGAAATGTTAGAAGATGCAACTTCCGCAAGTTTAAGAAGTATTATAGGAAGTTCGACAATTGATGATGCATTAACTTCAGGTAAAGTTGAAATTGAAAAGCAAGTACAAGAATTATTATCAACTCTAATTGGAGAATATGATATTGGAATCTCTATTTTAGCGGTTAAATTACAGGATGTGGATCTTCCAAATGAAGAGGTTAGAAAAGCATTCACAAATGTTACAGATGCCCGTGAAACGATGAACACAAGAAAAAATGAAGCAAATAAATACAGAAACAAACGTACGGAGGAAGCACAAGGGGAGAAGGATGCGATTATGTCTGCTGCCCAAGGAGACAAAGCTGCGCGTATGGAAGTAGCACGTGGCGATGTAGCCCAGTTTAATGCCATTTATAATGAGTATAAAAATGCAAAAGACATTACACAAAAGCGTTTAGTATTAGAAACGATCGATCAAGTGCTACCAAATGCAGAGATTTATATTATGGAGGATAACGGTAATACAATGAAGTATTTACCGATTAAGGATGCTACAACCAAGCCTGTAGCACCAGTAGAACAAGAAGGCAATGAAGGGGAAGGGAGTGAAACAAATGGACAATGATAATGTAGTGAATATGGAGGAGAAAAAGCCTGCATTTTCATTCAAAGGCTACCTTCGTGGAGGTATCATTTTACTTATTACGATCCTATTACTAGTACTTGTCTTAACAAACTTGTTTATTGTAAAAGAAAACGAATACAAAGTTGTCCGCCAATTTGGCGAAGTCGTTAGAATAATTGAAGAACCTGGACTAAATTATAAAATCCCTTTTATTCAATCTGTAACAACTCTGCCAAATTATCAAATGACATACAATGTTCAAGAGGCAGAAATTAATACAAAAGATAAAAAAAGGCTAATTATTGATAACTACACAGTTTGGAGAATTGAAGATCCAAAAAAAATGATCACAAATGCACGAACCATGGTAAGTGCTGAGACAAGAATGGCGGAGTTTGTTTTTTCAACTGTGCGCTCTGAACTCGGTCAATTAAATTATGATGAAATTATCAATGATGAGAAATCCTCTCGAGGAAGCTTAAACGACAAGGTTACAAATATCGTAAATGATTTATTAGAAAAAGACGATTACGGTATCGTCGTAACTGATGTCCGCATGAAACGGACAGATTTACCAGCAGAAAATGAACAATCTGTTTTTACGCGAATGATTTCTGAACGGGAATCAACTGCACAAGGTTATTTATCTAAAGGTGATGCCGAAAAAAATAGAATTATTGCTGAGACAGATAGAGAAGTAAAAGAGATGCTAGCAAAGGCTAAAGGAGATGCAGAGGTTATTCGAAGTGAAGGTGAGAAGGAAGCAGCTAAAATGTATAATACAGCTTATTCAAAGGATCCTGAATTTTATGAACTGTATCGAACATTACAATCATATAAGCAAACGATTGATGAAGAAACGGTTATAATTATTCCATTTGATTCTCCATATGCAAGTCTACTTAAAGGGGAACGCTAGGAGTTTACAATCGCGGCTTTTGAAGATATAACCTATAAAATCAAAGAACCAGAGTTTTCCTTTCTATTTGTAGTCGTGATAGAATAGAGAAGGAACTTATGGTTCTTTTTTTTGAATTTTGACTTCGTTTAGTGTCTAGTTCCGAGATCCATTGGTCTAGGCCAACTTTGTTTGCATGGGCTGTTACAGCGATAAACGTTAAGATCGTATGCACCTATAAGGTCTAGATTACCAAAAGGCTAAAACAAAAGCTTGTTCGTTAGGCTATGAGCTAAAGATAGGTGCTATTAATAGATGTAGGAGGAAGAAATAGTGACTAAAAAGATCGTTTTAATTGATGGAAATAGTATTGCCTATCGAGCATTTTTTGCGCTTCCATTATTGAATAATGATAAAGGTGTACATACGAATGCGATTTATGGTTTTACAATGATTTTAATGAAAATATTAGAAGATGAAAATCCATCACATATGATTGTTGCATTTGATGCAGGAAAGACAACATTTAGACATGAAACGTTCCAGGAGTATAAAGGGGGACGCCAAAAAACTCCACCTGAATTATCAGAGCAATTTCCTTTTATAAGAGAGCTTCTTGATGCTTATCAGGTATCACGCTATGAGCTTGAAAATTATGAAGCAGATGATATTATTGGTACGCTTTCTAAACAGGCTGAAAAGGACGGCTATGAAGTCAAGGTCATCTCAGGTGATAAAGATTTAACACAGCTAGTGACAGATAAAATTACTGTTGATATCACTCGAAAAGGAATAACAGATGTAGATTCCTACACACCTGATTTTGTTAATGAAAAATACGGCTTAACACCAGAACAAATTATTGATATGAAGGGTTTAATGGGGGATGCGTCAGATAATATCCCAGGAGTACCAGGGGTAGGCGAGAAAACTGCCATTAAGCTTTTGAAAGAATTTCAAACTTTAGAGAATGTGTTAGATTCTATTGATCAAGTGAGTGGTAAAAAACTAAAAGAAAAATTAGAGGAAAACCGTGATCAGGCGCTAATGAGTAAAAAGCTTGCCACAATTGATTGCAATGCACCAATAACAATTTCAGTTGATGATGTTCATTATGAAGGCTTTGATATAAAAAAGGTTACAGATATCTTTAAAGAGCTAGGATTTAACACATTATTAGAAAAGCTTGGTGAAGAAGTCGTTCAAGAAGAAGTGGTTGTTGAAGACATTAGCTTTGAAAAAGTCTCTGAACTTACAAGTGAACTATTGACTGACGAAGCAGCGTTATATGTAGAGGTTCTTGAAGAAAGCTATCATAACGCAGATATTATCGGATTCTCTATAACTAATGAGAATGGTCAATATTACATCCCTGTTGAAGTTGCGTTAGCATCAGAGCAATTTAAAAAATGGGCTGCTGATGAAACGAAACAAAAGATTGTTTATGATGGAAAGAAAACAAGTGTTGCGCTTAGCTGGAAAGGGATCACTTTAAAAGGGGTCGACTTTGATGTACTTATCGCCGCTTATTTATTAAATCCTTCACAAGACTTCGATGATGTTGCAAGTGTTGCGAGAACAAATGGTTTATCAATTGTTCAATCAGATGAGTTAGTGTACGGTAAGGGAGCGAAGCGAGCAATCCCTGATGAAGAAAAGCTTAGTGATCATATTGTTCGAAAAGGACAAGCGATATTCGCTTTAAAAGAAAAGCTAGTGAATCAACTGGAGAAAAATGATCAAACATCATTATTTTATGATTTAGAGCTACCACTTTCGGTCATTCTTGCTGAAATGGAAGCAACAGGTGTGAAAGTTGATGTTGATCGCTTAAAAGATATGGGTAAGAATTTAGCAGAACAATTAAAATCGCTTGAGGAGAATATATATGAGCATGCTGGAGAAGAGTTCAATATTAATTCACCGAAACAACTAGGAGTAATATTATTCGAAAAATTAGGTTTACCAGTGATAAAAAAAACGAAGACAGGTTTTTCAACCTCTGCAGACGTATTGGAAAAGCTTGAAGAAAAGCATGAAATTGTAAGAGGAATTCTTCATTATCGTCAGCTCGGAAAATTACAATCAACCTATATTGAAGGATTATTAAAGGTTGTACATGAAGACACACATAAAATCCATACCCGTTTTAATCAAGTTTTAACAACAACCGGACGACTTAGTTCAATTGATCCAAATCTACAAAACATCCCGATTAGACTTGAGGAAGGTAGGAAAATTCGCCAAGCATTTGTTCCATCAAAAAATGATTGGGTCATGTTTGCAGCTGACTACTCGCAAATTGAATTAAGGGTCTTAGCTCATATTGCAAATGATAAAAACTTAGTAGAAGCATTCCGTAATGATTTAGATATTCACACGAAAACGGCAATGGATGTTTTTCATGTTGCAAAAGAAGATGTTACATCGAATATGAGAAGACAAGCAAAGGCGGTTAATTTTGGTATTGTCTACGGAATAAGTGATTACGGACTTTCACAAAACCTAGGAATCACTCGTAAGGAAGCAGGAGAATTTATTAAACGTTATTTGGAGACTTTTGTCGGTGTTCAAGAATATATGGATGACATTGTCGCTGATGCGCGGGAAAAAGGGTATGTGAAAACACTTCTACATAGAAGAAGATATATTCCAGAAATCACAAGCCGTAACTTTAATTTACGTAGCTTTGCAGAACGAACAGCAATGAATACTCCAATTCAGGGAAGTGCTGCAGATATTATTAAGAAGGCAATGATCGATATGGCTGATCGATTAAAACAGGAAAATGTTCAAGCGAAATTATTATTACAAGTACACGATGAACTAATTTTTGAGGCACCAAAAGAAGAAATTTCAATTCTTGAAAAAATTGTTCCTGAAGTCATGGAAAATGCTGTAGAGTTAAACGTTCCATTAAAGGTGGATTACTCTTATGGTGCTTCTTGGTATGACGCGAAATAAACCCCATCAAGTGGCCTGTTTTGAAGCTCACTTAAGAGTTACCGTTAAACCGAATAAAAAGGAAGTGATGGAATGCCAGAGCTACCAGAGGTTGAAACAGTACGCCGTACATTGCTTCAGCTAGTACAAGGAAAAAAGATACAAAAGGTAACAATTCATTGGCCTAAAATAATTAAAAAACCTGAAGAAAGTGAACAATTTCAGGATGCCTTAGTTGGGCAAACAATACAAGATGTAAACCGTAGAGGGAAATTTTTGAAATTTATCCTTGACGATTATGTTCTAGTTTCACATTTACGAATGGAAGGTCGATATGGATTGTATAATCCAGAAGAAGAGTATGATAAGCATACACATGTTATTTTTTCCTTTGTAGATGGCACTGAATTGCGCTACCGAGATGTAAGAAAGTTTGGTACTATGCACTTATTTTCAAAGGGTGAAGAAGATAATGAGCTGCCACTTTCTCAGCTAGGACCTGAACCTTTCTCTAAAAGCTTTACAGTAGATTATTTACGTGAACGTTTAAAAAAAACGTCACGAAAAATTAAAGCCGCTTTATTAGATCAAACCGTTGTGGTTGGTCTTGGAAATATATATGTTGATGAAGCATTGTTCCGGGCTGGGATAAACCCAGAGCGCATTGCAAATCAAATAACATTAGCAGAATGCAGGGTTTTACATAAGGAAATCATTGCAACTCTTGGGGAAGCTGTCGAAAAAGGCGGTAGCACTATTCGATCCTATGTAAATACTCAAGGTGAAATGGGGATGTTCCAACTTCAATTATTTGTATACGGAAGAACAAATGAGCCTTGTAAAAAATGTGGAACAACTTTAACAAAATCAGTCGTTGGTGGAAGAGGAACACACTTTTGTGATAAATGTCAAAAGTAATCCAAAAGGTAAAGAGTACTTTATGTGCTTTTTACCTTTTTTTATTTGCATTAAATCCTTAATTTTTAGTACTATTCGAATTCCTTAAAGCCACTCTATGCCAATTATTTAAAATTGAGTGATTTACTTTCCCAAGGTTTCAAGAATACAAGAAGTCAGCAAAACTTTTATAAAATTTTTCATCGATCTTTAACACTAACTAGGCGACTATCATACACTATGTTAGCAATCAGAAGGAAGGGGCTAGGCTTTTATGTTTCAATTTGCATCACTATTATTATTAGCGCTCGCAGTAAGCTTAGATAGCTTTTCTGTAGGTTTTACGTATGGTATGAGAAAAATGAGAATCCCTTTTAAGTCAATATTTATTATTGCTTGCTGTTCTGCCGCAACATTGTTAGTGGCAATGCTAGTTGGCGATTTGCTGACAAGAATTTTTCCGGTGTATGTAACAGAAAAGCTTGGAGGATTCATTTTGGTCCTAATTGGTGCATGGGTGTTATATCAATTTTTTAGACCTGAAAAGGAAACGTCTGAGGATGAGATGGAGTCAGAAAAAACATTAATTAATTTTGAGATAAAAACACTTGGAATTGTTATCAATATCCTTAGAAAACCAATGTCAGCAGATATTGATAAGTCAGGAACGATCACAGGAGTGGAGGCATTTTTACTTGGTGTTGCATTGTCATTAGATGCCTTCGGTGCTGGGATTGGTGCTGCATTATTAGGGTATTCGCCAGTTATTATGAGTATTTTAGTAGCGTGTATGAGCTCATTATTTGTATTTGTTGGGATTAAATCAGGGAATATTTTTTCGAAATTTACTTGGATAGATAAATTTTCTTGCCTACCGGGGATCATTCTAATTATGATAGGTATATGGAAACTATAAACTGAGACTTCATTCAGTGGTCAAATTCTTAAGAAATAATGGGGGCAAGTCATTGTGACAGTGGTAATTGGTTTAACAGGTGGTATTGCAAGTGGAAAAAGTACAGTTTCTGATATGTTACGCAAACAAGGAATCCGAGTGATTGACGCTGATCAAATTGCAAGAGAGGTAGTTGAGATCGGAAAACCAGCATATGAGCAAATTGTTAAAACGTTTGGCCAGGATATTTTACATGAAGATAAAACAATTAATCGCGAAAAGCTAGGAACGCTAATTTTTTCTGAGGAAAATAAACGTCAGCAATTAAATAAAATTGTCCATCCTGCTGTTCGAAAGGAAATGTTAAAACAAACTGAGGAAGAAAAAGCACATCAAGCTAAAATAGTTGTGTTAGATATTCCTTTATTATTTGAAAGTAAATTAACGTATATGGTGGATGAAATAATAGTAGTGTATGTTGATGAAGAAACACAATTGAAGCGGTTAATGAAAAGAAATAGTTATAGTGAAGAGGAAGCGAAAATAAGAATTGGCTCACAGCTTCCTTTGAAGGAAAAAGCTGAGCTCGCAGATGAAATCATTCATAATCAGGGTTCAATAGAAGAAACAAGAGCACAGGTACACGAGTTGATCAGTAAGTTGATAGGAAATGAGGAGACTAATTAAATTGGTCTCTTTTTTTTGTGATCGAAAAAAATATTCTGTGCTCTAAGCGGTATATATGGAACAAGCCAAGTTAAACCCAGCATAAAAATAAATGAAATATGCCTAAATTAAAAAAATGTAATAATATATATCGCTTTTAAAAATAAATGTGTTATACTAAATTAAAATAAATAATTAATTAGTATGACATATATAAAACGAGAGGGGAAATATGATGAGAGCCAATATTGCGATAAATGGTTTTGGTCGTATTGGGAGAATGGTATTTCGGAAAGCGATTAATGAGGACTTGAATATAAAGGCCATAAATGCAAGTTATCCTGCCGAAACACTAGCACATTTGATTAAATATGATACAAATCACGGTAAATTTGATGGTGAAGTGATAGCACATGATGATCATTTAATTGTAAACGGAAACAAAGTTTTACTTATAAATGAACGTGACCCTAAAGAATTACCCTGGAAATCTCTAGGGGTGGATATTGTAATTGAAGCAACAGGGAAGTTTAATCAAAGAGAAAAAGCGATGTTGCACATTGAAGCTGGAGCAAAAAAAGTGATACTAACAGCACCTGGTAAAAATGAAGATGTTACAATTGTTATGGGGGTTAATGAGGAGCAATACGATCCTGAAAAACATACGATTATTTCAAATGCCTCATGTACAACAAATTGTCTTGCACCTGTTATCAAAGTTCTTGACGAATCATTTCGAATTAAAAATGGCTTAATGACAACAGTTCACGCCTATACAAATGATCAAAAAAACATAGATAATCCACATAAGGATTTACGTAGAGCTAGAGCTTGTGGCCAATCGATTATTCCGACAACTACAGGAGCTGCAAAGGCGCTATCATTGGTATTGCCTCATCTAAAAGGTAAACTACACGGCATGGCATTACGAGTTCCAACTCCGAATGTATCGTTAGTAGATTTAGTAGTCGATGTTGAGGAGAAGGTAACTGTTGAAGAAATCAATATGTCGTTTAAACTAGCTGCAAATAGCTCTTTAAGTGGCATACTCGATTATACAACTGAACCTTTAGTATCAATCGATTTCAATACAAACCCTTATTCTGCAATAATTGATGGATTATCTACGATGGTAATTGGTAGTCATAAAGTAAAGGTGTTAGCGTGGTATGATAATGAATGGGGTTATTCATGTAGAGTAACAGAATTAACGAAGTTTGTTGCTGAAAAAATGACAAATTTATTAGAGGTATAAAATGTAACGTTAATTCGGGATATTAAATAATGCAAAGGAAATAATAAACCGTGTATCACCACATTAAAACTCCACCCTTTAACTATTAACAAACTTTTTTGAAAAAGTTTGTTGCAAAACATAAATAAACAAAGTATACTATTTTTCGTGAACTTCTTATAAAAGCCATGGTGTTAAGGCTACTTAAAGGGTTAGGACCTCTCTGGACTAACTTTCCCCCGTGGTAGTTGTTATATATCACCTGAGCGAAGAATTCATGTGAAAAAATAGTTAAAGGGGGATCCATGAATATGGAAACAATGGGTAGACACGTAATCCAAGAATTATGGGGTTGCGATTTTGATAAGTTAAATGATATGGATTACATTGAAAAAACATTCGTAAATGCTGCGTTAAAATCTGGTGCTGAAATTAGAGAGGTTGCTTTTCACAAATTTGCTCCTCAAGGAGTAAGTGGTGTAGTCATCATTTCTGAATCACATTTAACGATCCACAGCTTTCCAGAGCATGGCTATGCAAGTATTGATGTTTACACGTGCGGTGATTTAGATCCTAATATTGCTGCAGATCACATTGCAGAATCTTTAGGTGCTCAAACTCGTGAAAATATTGAAATTCCAAGAGGAATGGGACCAGTACAAGTAAAGCAAGCTCAAGCAAAAGCTCTTTAATATTAAAACAAATATCCCGAGGTGCTGATTATTTAATCTGCACCTCTTTTTATTATCGGGAATTTTCAGTATGATAGAGATAGAATAACATTGGACACTTTCCGATAAAATATAACAAAAGGGGAAAAGAGCGCATGAGTTTTATAAATAAGTTAAAAGATTTCTTTAGTACACACCAAGAAACACGTGAAAATCATTATAATCCAGATTTGAAAAGTCATTATTATAAAACTACATATAAGAATGCTTTACAATCAGTAAATTCATTGATTGAACAAATACCTGGTATGACGGTAACTTCGATTTCAGAAGAACGTGGTGAAATGAGTGTAACGATTGACAAACCGAGAAAAGGTTTTTTAATCGTAACCGTAATTTCTGTTCGTCCATATGAAACAGCCGTTGATTTTACAGCAACAACAAATACTTTTTTACCAACAGACTTTGGGTTTAGTAAAAAAATTATCCTTCAGCTTTATAAAAAGCTTGATGAGAAAGAAACGTTAGTTGGTACAGGGAAAAGTGGAAGATAAGGTCGGTCTTCATTAATTGTGCGGAAGGCTATTACAGCCCGTTATAAACGTGATTAATAGCCTTATTCATATGAATTTGACGTTTTGATTGGAGTTGGTTATATGAAATGTCCTTCGTGTCAGCATAATGGTACAAGAGTTCTTGACTCAAGACCTGTAGATGACCTCAGATCGATAAGAAGACGTCGTGAATGTGAGGAATGTCAATACCGTTTTACAACGTTTGAAAAGGTGGAGGAATTCCCTTTAATTGTTGTGAAAAAAGAAGGAACAAGGGAAGAGTTTAGTCGGGATAAAATATTAAGAGGACTAATCAAGGCCTGTGAAAAGCGTCCCGTACCCTTGCAAAAATTAGAGGATATTGTTCATGAAATCGAAAAAGAACTAAGAAATCAAGGAGTCTCAGAAGTAAATAGCGAGCTTGTAGGAGAAATGGTGATGGACAGGCTTGCCAGAATTGATGAGGTTGCTTATGTTCGATTTGCGTCCGTTTATCGCCAATTCAAAGATATTAATGTTTTTATTGAAGAACTAACTGATTTAATAAAAAAAGTACGATAAGTATGGAAAAGAGAGCTAATGAAGAAACATTTCTTCAAGCTCTTTTTTCATCGTTTAGGATAAAATTCTTAAACTGTGGATAAGCGCACGACATCCAGCTCCAGCGCCTAGCCCCTCTAGGGTCTAGCTAATTTAGAATTGAAGGCAAAGAACGCTTTCTATTCTATATCATCTTATTTGCCTGAGGCTGTTCAAGGCGCTTGCGCTTTTGTTTTTGAAATGGCAGTATCTCAAATGCTATGAAAAATGTGCATTAGATTTAGTGTCCAGTTACAGCGTCTCCTGAGCAAGGCGCTTCCGCATTTTTAAATGGAAGGTTTGAAAGGGATGGATCAGCAGCATTGGAAGGAATTACTAGCAATTGATCGTTATACAGTAAAAAGCAGCTCTGTTCTACAGGACTTAGATAGAAAAATCCTAACTTTACTTTATCAGCCGTTAATTGGTACTAAATGCTTTAGCCTTTATATGACATTGTGGGGGGAGCTAGAGCAAAGTCGGTTATGGGGTGAGGAAACGACACATCATAGTTTACTGACGATCATGCAAAGTAATTTACGTGATATTTATCGAGAACGTTTAAAACTTGAAGGGCTTGGACTATTAAAAACCTTTGTTATTGAAACAGAAGAGTTTAAACGATATGTATATGAACTACAAGCGCCACTCCGACCAGATGAGTTTTTTCAAGATGGTGTGTTGAATATTTATCTCTACAATCGAGTAGGTAAAAATAAATTTTTACAATTAAAACGATTTTTCTCAGACAAGCAAATGGATGAAGGGATGAAGGATATTACGAGATCTTTTAATGATATCTTTGATTCTGGACAATCCGCTGATATGATTGCCAGAGTAAATCATGAAACATTAGAAGATTTATCTTTAGTATCTAATCGGGAGTATATGCAAACGAATAATCGTGCAACGATGGAAATATCGGATAATGTATTTGACTTCGACTTGTTTATTACAGGACTTTCTGATGCCATTATTCCAACAAAGGCAATTACGCCAACTGTACGCGAAGTAATTAAAAAGCTTTCTTATTTGTACGGAATAAGTGCGATAGATATGAAAAATGTCTTAATGAACAGTATTGATCAGGATGATAATATTGACATCGAGCTACTCAGGAAATCTGCAAGAGATTGGTATCAATTTCAACATGGTGATGAATTACCTGGTTTGCTAGATAAGATTCAACCACTTTCATTGCGTTCAGTCACAGACAAAAAACAACTTACACAAGAAGAAGAACTTATTTATCAATTAGAAACCATCTCACCAAGACAATTTTTAACTGATGTTTCCGGAGGGGTTCCACCAAGTGCTGGTGATTTACAAATCATCGAAGAAGTGATGCTTCAGCAAAAGCTTGAGCCAGGAGTCGTGAATGTACTTATTTATTATGTTATGTTAAAAACCGATATGAAGCTTACTAGAGCCTATGTACAAAAGATTGCAAGTCATTGGATAAGAAAACAAATCTCAACAGTGAAGGCTGCAATGGATCTAGCAAAACACGAACACAGACAATACCAACAATGGGCCGAGGAAAAAACAACGAAAAAATCCTCAACCTATAAAAAAGCCCCTATTCGTAAAGAAATGCTGCCTTCTTGGTTAAATGAAGATGAGAACAATAAGCTAAACAATGATGAACAAGAGCAAACAGATGGTCAATCAACACTTGATCGTGAACAATTTGAGTTGGAAAAAAAGAAATTATTTGATCGAATAAAAAAATACAAGGATAATAAAACAAATGACTAGTTCAATCTAAATAGGGGGTGAAAACAAATGGAACATATGAAGAATTCTTTTAAGAATCTTACAAGCAGACCTGACTTTAACGATAGATTTAACGACTTAAAAAATCAGGTGTTAAATCACCCGGAAATAAAAGCCTTTATTACAAATCACGCTTCAGAGATTGAAGATGGTATGGTTGAAAGAAGTCTTGGGAAGCTTTTTGAGTTTATGAATCAAAGTAAAAACTGTGAGCAATGTCCAACCTTATCAGAATGCAAAAATCTTCTGGAGGGTTACCATCCACGCTTAGTGATTCAAGGACGAATCATTGATCTTCAATATGACAAATGTCCAACGAAGGAAGCGCATGATGAACGAAAAAAACATGAGTCACTTATTAAAAGCATGTATATACCAAAGGATATTTTAGCAGCTCAGTTTGATCAAATTGATGTTGAAATGGATGAAGCGAGCCGCTTTAAGGCAATAAGTCTAGCTCAGGATTTTGTTGAACAATACAATAATGGTAAACGTCCAAAAGGTATATATTTATATGGATCTTTCGGTGTCGGTAAAACATATATTTTAGGTGCGATTGCAAATGAACTTGCAGCACATAAAATATCGTCCATGCTTGTGTATGTACCAGAATTTATGAGAGAGCTGAAAGGTTCATTTCAAAATTCATCTTTAGATGAAAAATTAGATGTTGTTAAAAAGATACCAGTCTTAATGCTAGATGATATTGGGGCGGAATCGATGTCAAGCTGGATGAGAGACGATATACTAGGGACGATTTTACAATTTCGAATGCTTGAAAACTTACCAACGTTTTTTTCGTCAAATTTTAATCTGAAACAGCTTCAACACCATTTAGCCTTTTCGCAACGTGGTGAAGAAGAGCCAGTTAAAGCAGCGAGAATTATGGAGCGGATTAAACATATGGCCATACCTATTGAGTTAATTGGACGAAATAGACGAGGATAGTTTCTTTTTGAGTACCTTTGCCTACAATTAGGTGAGGTACTTTTTTATATTAAAAAAGGGGCAAGGAATTTTTTGAACTACCTTTAGATAAAATCTATGTGTGTATAAATAGTTTGTCTTTAAAGTTTTTCAATTGGGTTACAATCCCATATTCTTGTTTACTTTACTTCTATTTAGTTGTGTTCCCCCATATACATTAATCATGTATTGGTAAATAGGGGGGACAAACATGCTTGAGATTTTATTTGGGTCTCCGAAAGAGGCAAAATGGATCTATTCGATTTTTCGTACTTTATGTAAAGGATATGAAACAGAATTATATTTAGTAAATCAACAATGTATACAAATCATCCCAAAATCATGGGATATTTCCTTAGAAAAGTTAGTCATCCCTGGGCTTGTTCAATTTGTTATTGACCATAAAGAACACCAAATTATGTTAACTTTGCTAGAGGAGAATTATTTTTTTCTAGAGGAAGAGGAACAGCAACAAATCATACATATCGCGCAATCGATTATTGAGGGAGAACGAACAGAAATACCTAGAGTTCAACAATTATTACCACGTCATGATATTTTAAAAGATGCTCTTGAAGAATTTTTACGTCCTGATTTGTATTTTTCGTTTACTTCCTTTCAGAAGTTTCGCTTGCATGAATATACTGCAAGATTAAGAGAGTATGTCGAGATAGCGATTGAGGAATATAAGCTTGAACAAGACTACCAAAATTTTATTCAGAGTTTACGTGACTTTCTCTTAAAGAGAGAAAGTCGGATGGATGGTATTTCAATTGTCCATGATAATGGATTTTTTGTTTATAATCCAGACAAACAAGAGGTTTCTGAACAGGAGTTAAAATCCTATATAGATCATACCTTTGTCAATAAACATCCAATGTATATTGATTCTAAACTATTAGCACCGCTTGTATCAATCGCTCCTAAATGGATCTGCCTCTATACAAATGATCCATTTGATGGAATGGTTCAAACGGTTCAAAATGTTTTTCAAGAAAGAGTGAGATTACATAATCTTAGTGATTTTCAATTTGCAACACATCAATAAGTGAACTTGTACGAAAACCGATCTTGATTTTCACAAAAAAACACATTATAATACGATTAATTGCAAAAGTATCAGTAATGATAAGGATATGAGCTTGTTTTTACGGTTTCCAGAGAGGGAAGGAGTGCTGAAACCTTCCTAACACGGAAAACAATCTTACCACCTTTAAACTTCAGTTGTGAAAAGTACTCTTAGTAATAACTGACGGACTTCCCGTTATCGATGTTAAGCCAATCCTACAGTCTTTCACAAAGGTGTATATTGAATATGTGAAGGGGTAGTTATCGTGTAATTATTTATATGTAATTAACGGAATTGTAGGTATTGGGAATAAGGGTGGAACCACGATCCATTGACTAGAGTTTAACTCGTCCCTTTTTTAGGGGACGAGTTTATTTATTTTGGGGCAAATTTATTGACAATAAGCGACGGACCTCTTAGTGCCGTGTCTAGCTCCAACGCCTTAACAAGGTGTTTCCGCTTTTATATAAGGAGAGAACAAGGATGTCAGACGTTATAAAAATTGCGTTTCCCGACGGAGCTGTGAAGGAATTTGCAAAAGGAACTACTACTGAGGATATTGCGGCATCCATTAGCCCTGGTTTAAAAAAGAAATCTCTTGCTGGGAAGCTAGATGGACAATTAATTGATTTACGTACACCTATACTTGAGAATGGTACGATTGAAATTGTGACTCAGGATAGTAATGAAGCTTTAGAAATTATGCGCCATTCAACAGCGCATTTAATGGCACAAGCAATAAAGCGCCTATATAAAGATCAATCAATTAAGCTTGGAATTGGACCAGTTATTGAAAATGGTTTTTATTATGATATCGATATGGAACTTGCAATCACACCTGAAGATTTACCAGCTATCGAAAAAGAAATGAAAAAAATTGTGAATGAAAACATCGAAATCGTTCGTACAGAAGTTAGTCGAGAAGAAGCAAAACGCCGTTTTGAGCAGTTACAAGATCCGTTAAAGTTAGAACTTCTTGACGTAATTCCTGAGGGTGAAGTTGTTTCAATTTATGAACAAGGCGAATTTTTTGATTTATGCCGTGGGGTGCATTTGCCATCAACAGGTAAAATTAAAGAATTTAAGTTACTAAGTGTTGCAGGTGCATACTGGCGTGGGGATAGCAACAATAAGATGCTTCAACGTATTTATGGAACAGCTTTCTTCAAGAAGAGTGATTTAGATGAGCATCTTCGAATTCTTGAAGAAGCGAAAGAACGTGATCATCGTAAATTAGGGAAGGAATTAGGTTTGTTTACTTCCTCTCAAAAGGTAGGACAAGGTTTACCGCTTTGGTTGCCAAAAGGTGCAACAATACGTCGTATCGTTGAGCGTTACATTGTTGATAAAGAAGAGCGTTTGGGCTATCAACACGTATACACTCCTGTTTTGGGTAGTGTAGAACTATATAAAACATCTGGTCACTGGGAGCACTACCAAGAGGATATGTTCCCTAAAATGGAAATGGATAATGAAGATTTAGTTCTTCGTCCAATGAACTGCCCGCATCATATGATGGTGTACAAAAATGATATTCACAGCTATCGTGAGTTACCAATACGAATTGCAGAGCTTGGTCTAATGCACCGATATGAAATGTCAGGAGCATTAACTGGCCTACAGCGTGTACGTGGTATGACTTTAAATGATGCACATATTTTCGTTCGCCCTGATCAAATCAAAGAAGAATTCATTCGAGTTGTCCGATTAATTGAAGCTGTTTATAAAGATTTCGGAATTGATAAGTACTCGTTTAGATTGTCTTATCGAGATCCAGAGGACAAAGAAAAGTATTTTGATGATGATAGCATGTGGGAAAAAGCTCAGAGCATGCTAAAAGATGCAATGGATGAACTAGGTCATGACTATTTTGAAGCAGAAGGTGAAGCTGCGTTTTATGGTCCAAAGCTTGATGTTCAGGTTAGAACAGCACTTGGAAAAGATGAAACACTTTCAACTGTTCAATTGGATTTCTTACTTCCTGAACGTTTTGACTTATCCTATGTTGGTGAAGATGGTAAACAACATCGACCGGTTGTTATCCATCGTGGTGTCGTTTCAACGATGGAACGTTTTGTTGCCTTTTTAATTGAAGAGTATAAAGGAGCATTTCCAACTTGGTTAGCACCAGTACAGGTTCAAGTGATTCCTGTTTCACCTGCCATTCACCTTGATTATGCAAAGCAGGTACAAGAACAGTTGCAAGATGCCGGTTTACGAGTTGAACTAGATGCGCGTGATGAAAAAATCGGATATAAAATCCGTGAGTCACAAATGCAAAAAATTCCTTATATGCTTGTAGTAGGTGATAATGAGATAGCAGAAAAAGCAGTAAATGTCCGTAAATACGGTGAACAAAAATCAGAAACTGTTTCGTTTGATCAGTTTTTACAGGATATTAAGCAAGAAGTAATCAGATAGATCCTTGTTGCTAACTCTTTAATACATGAACGACTTGAGCTTGTCGTAGCAGAGTAGGTTCATTTCGCTTTTATGCAAAGGCTCTTTTCTAAAAGATTGTTGTTTTTGAACAGAACTGATTAGGTTGATTGGAACGGATATGCGAGACTCCTGTGGGAGTAGCGGGACAGATGATACCCCGCAGGCGCTTCGCGCTGAGGAGGCTCATCGCCCGTCCCACGGAAAGCGAGCATCCTGGAGTGCCAATCAACCAACCCCATACTATTTTAAAAGCAACAAAGTTTACGAAAATAGCCTATGCAAAAAAAACTGTTGCAACAAAGTAAAGCATTTGATAGAATAACATATGTTGTTAAAACATATATAACTTACTTGCAATATCTTTGTTGTGATGTTATAATATACAAGGTAATTGAATAGTCTTTTATTTAAACAAGTAGAGGCACCCGCTTCTCACCTGATTGACACATCCGTTTGTAGTTGGCAGGTTACGATGATCTTTTATGTATACAATCGTAGTGTGGGTGTCTAAGGCATCCACACTTTTTTATTTTCAGAAAATAAAAAAACCAGTTCTACAAAAATTCGGATTTGAAAAACTACTATTCAGTTTTTAAAAAACCTTGGAGGTGGCTAATTATTAGCAAAGATATGATGGTAAATGACGGAATCCGCGCACGTGAGGTTCGACTGATCGGTGCCAATGGAGATCAGCTTGGAATTAAATCTCGTCAAGAGGCTTTAGAAATTGCTACAAGAGCTAATCTTGATTTAGTTTTAGTAGCACCAAATGCAAAGCCTCCTGTATGCCGCATCATGGATTACGGAAAATTCCGTTTTGAACAGCAAAAGAAAGACAAAGAGGCGCGTAAAAATCAAAAGATCATCAATTTAAAAGAGGTTCGTTTGAGCCCAACAATTGATGAGCATGACTTTAACACTAAGCTTCGAAATGCACGCAAGTTCCTAGAAAAAGGCGATAAAGTAAAAGCTTCAATTCGCTTCAAAGGACGTGCAATTACACATAAAGGTATTGGTCAAAAGGTGCTTGATCGATTCTCAACAGAATGTGCGGACTTAAGTACGATTGAATCACATCCAAAAATGGATGGACGTAGCATGTTCTTAGTTTTAGCACCGAAAAATGAAAAGCAATAATACTTAAGGAGGAATACCTTATGCCAAAAATGAAAACTCACCGTGGAGCTGCAAAGCGTTTCAAAAAGACCGGATCTGGTAAACTTAAACGCTCACATGCTTACACTAGTCACTTATTCGCTAACAAATCTACAAAAGCAAAACGTAAATTACGTAAATCTACTGTAGTAAGCAAAGGCGATTTCAAACGTATTCGTCATTTATTAGACAACATCAAATAATCGGAAACACCGTAATATAGGAGGGAATTTACATGCCAAGAGTAAAAGGCGGTATCGTTTCACGTAAACGTCGTAAAAAGGTATTAAAATTAGCTAAAGGTTATTTCGGATCTAAACATACATTATACAAAGTTGCTAACCAACAAGTAATGAAATCATTAATGTATGCTTACCGTGACCGTCGTCAGAAAAAACGCGACTTCCGTAAGCTTTGGATTACTCGTATCAATGCAGCTGCACGCATAAATGGTCTTTCTTACAGCCGTTTAATGCATGGCTTAAAGCTTGCTGGTATCGAAGTAAACCGTAAAATGCTTGCTGATTTAGCTATCGCTGATGAAAAAGCATTTGCTCAATTAGCAGACGCTGCTAAAGCAAAACTTAACAAATAATTGAACGTTCAAAAAAGGGTTGACTCATTAATGGGTCGGCTCTTTTTTTTGTTAGATACATGATATAGTATTTATAGATTATTCATGAATAGGAGATCGAAATTGTGAAATACATAATCATCTATTGTCTTTTAATAAATGTAATTAGTTTTATTTTTATGAGAGTTGATAAAATTCGAGCTAAGCGAGGAGAATGGAGAATTAAAGAAGCAACATTGTGGTGGCTAGCAATTGTCGGTGGTGCAGTAGGTGGTTTTGCTGGAATGAGAGTATATCGTCATAAAACAAAGCATACGTCGTTTAAAATCGGATTTCCAGTCATTTCTATTTTGCAGCTGATTCTTTTTATCTATTTAATAAATCAATTAGCATAAAGTAAATAAATTCTCGTAAAATGTAATCGAACACTACTATCCTCAGGAGATGACAACAAGAAAGTGGTGATGACAATTGAACTCGCAACATCATCTGTGATGACAGCTATACAAACAACTGGATATTTTGCACCTCTTTTCTTTATTTTGTTCCACCTTTTTAGGCAATTTCTATTGATTCCTGTAGCTGTTGTTTGTATTGCTGGTGGAGTATTATTTGGAGCTGAATTAGGGTCCATGTTTTCAGTGCTAGGTCTTACAGGTTCAAGTATCCTTTTTTATTTGATCTCAAAAGGATTTCCGACATTATTGCACCGATTTGAGAAAATGAAGGTCAAATGGTTAGGGACATATACCAATTTATCAATTGGTCAGATCATTATATTGCGCATGATTCCATTTGTTAATTTTTCACTTATTTCGTTATGTATTTTAGACAAAACAAAAACATTTCGAGGTTACACGAAGCTTTCATTTTTGACTCATATTCCTTCTGCAATTTGTTTTACATTTTTAGGTGCAGCCATTCAATCATTATCACCTATAATTTTGGCAATCATTTTGGTCTTGTTAGTTGTACTTGTTTATTTTTTCAGAGAAAAGCAGGTTTTGATTAAATGGAATGATTTCTTTGCAAGAGAAAAGGCATGAATGATAATGCGTACAAAAGCAAAGGTACAGCATCTCGCTGTACCTTTTGCTTTCAACCTTAATGTTCGCGTTTTTTAATTAATAGTTCTTTGATCGGACTCTTCCAATCAATCTTAGCATATGGGTAATGCTTCTTAATTTGATCTTCGATATGAGAAAAATCTGCTAAGGTTAATCCTTGTAATTTGCTTGTGGATTTTGCCCATATGAAAATAGAAACAACTTCAAATGCATTTGTGGTAGTGCCTAAATATTTTTCACCCTCAAATAAAACACCCTTATAGGTTAATAAAAAGTTTTTACGTACATTTACTTTATCATCTAAGAGGTAAAATTGTTTTTGTTCATTTGCTAACTCAAGCTTTCGTTTTGGATTAAATAAATATTTAAATCCTGTGTAAACGAGAAAAAGAATGAGCGCAATTAATAGTATTCGCAATAATAATACAATCATGGTAAAACCCCTCCTGAGGGCAATTTTCCTTATATACGACTCAGAATAGAAAAAGGTTTCAAGTTTTTTAAAATTTGTTATACTTTTTTAGAACAAATCTTAGGAACGGAGGCATAATTGTATGAATCTAACAAATTTATTTAATATGCAGCAACAATTAGATACTAAAATTGAAACACAGCACCAGCTACAAAATGAAGCTCTAACTGAAAGGAAAATTCTTGCTCTATTAGTAGAAGTAGGAGAACTTGCTAATGAGACAAGATGCTTTAAGTTCTGGAGTTTGAAGCCACCTGCAGCGATTGACGTCATATTAGAAGAATATGTAGACGGTGTCCACTTTATCCTATCACTAGGTTTAAAAATCAAGGTTAACCCAGCATTATCTATAGAGGACAAGCAAGATGATCGTAGTATGACAGAACAATTTTTAATCGTATATGAGACAATAACTGCATTTAAAAATAATCAATCCATTAGTCAGTATAAAAAAATGTTTGAGGAATATTTGTATTTAGGTAAACTTCTAGGCTTTTCTAATGAGCAGGTAGAAAAAGCGTATGTTTCAAAAAATGAAGTTAATCATGAAAGACAGCAACAAGGGTATTAATTTCCTTTATAGGACATTATTTCGTTTCGTTTAGCCTTTATTGTATAATAATAAAGATATTGTTAATTGAAGGAGGCTATATAATGACAAAGCTAGATGAAACATTAACAATGCTTAAGGATTTAACAGATGCAAGAGGTATTCCTGGTAATGAGCGTGAAGTTCGTGACGTCATGAAAAAATACATAAAAGACTATTCTGATGAAGTATTTACAGATAATTTAGGTAGCTTGGTTGCAAAAAAGGTTGGTAATGAAAGCGGTCCTAAAGTTATGATTGCTGGCCATTTAGATGAAGTCGGTTTTATGGTTACGCAAATTGATGACAAAGGGTTTCTTCGCTTTCAAACAGTAGGTGGCTGGTGGTCACAGGTCATGCTGGCACAGCGCGTAACAATTGTAACGAAAAAAGGTGATGTGACAGGAATCATTGGTTCCAAGCCGCCACATATTCTTCCAGCAGAAGCTCGTAAAAAACCGGTTGATATTAAGGATATGTTTATTGACATTGGTGCATCAAGCCGAGAAGAGGCAAAGGAATTTGGTGTAATGCCAGGTGATCAAATTGTTCCTTATTTTGAATTTACCGTTATGAAAAATGAAAAAATGTTACTTGCAAAAGCCTGGGATAATCGAATTGGCTGTGCGATAGCGATTGACGTCCTTAAACAATTACGTGGAACAGATCATCCAAACGTTGTGTATGGAGTAGGTACAGTTCAAGAGGAAGTTGGTTTACGTGGAGCCCGTACATCTGCTAACCTTATTCAGCCTGATATTGCATTTGGGGTGGACGTTGGTATCGCTGGAGATACTCCTGGTATTTCGGAAAAAGAAGCGGCTAGCAAAATGGGTGATGGTCCACAGATAATCCTTTATGATGCATCGATGGTATCACATAAAGGTTTACGCGATTTAGTAACAGATACAGCAGACGAACTAAATATACCCTATCAATTTGATGCAATTGCAGGCGGGGGAACAGATTCAGGGGCTATTCACATTTCTGCAAATGGTGTACCAGCACTTTCGATTACAATTGCTACTCGTTACATTCATTCACATGCTGCTATGCTTCATCGTGATGATTATGAAAATGCGGTTAAATTGATCACAGAAGTAATAAAACGCTTGGATCGTGAAACAGTAGATAAAATTACATTTGAATAAAAATGAAAAATGCTGGGAGATTTAACCCAGCATTTTTCATTATTTTTTTAATCCTTGCTCTAACGTTGTTAACATCTCTTGCTTATCTTGTTCATTGGCATTTTGCCAAATAACCTCAAAAAGAACTCCAAGACCTGGAAGCATTTTTTCTTCACCGCTTTGAATCGCATCAACAATTGTATCCTGTAGTTGATCTTGGCTATTGCCTGTTACGTTTGAAATAACTGCATGACGTAAATTTAAATTCATCTATACACACTCCTTTGTTATTTTTAACTGCTTATGATTAGCGTTTGTTATTCGGCGAAGAATTATGTATGATTGGTAAGAGATATTGGAAATAGGCAAAAGGAGATTTACTGTGGATCGAATAGAATCAGTTAAAAATCAAAAAGTAAAGCAATGGCGAAAACTACATACAAAAAAAGAACGTGAAGCAACAGGGACGTATATCATAGAAGGTCTACATTTAGTCGAGGAAGCATTAAAAACAAAAGAAATTATAAAAGATCTAATTGTTTCAGAAGATGTAACACTTCCTACACATTGGAATGTCGATCAACTGAATATAACGCTTATCACAAAGGAAATAATGAAAGCTATAAGTGATACGGAAACTCCACAAGGGGTCGCGGCAATTTGTGAATTTCAATTACAGCATTCAGCAGAGGCATGGAAAAGAATTCTTCTAGTGGATAGTGTACAAGACCCAGGTAATTTAGGAACTATTATTCGCACAGCAGATGCTGCTGGCATTGACGGTATTATTTTAGGTGAAGGTACTGTTGATCACTACAATTCAAAGTGTATTCGATCTAGCCAAGGATCTATTTTTCATTTACCAATTGTAAAAGGAAATTTACTTGAGTGGCTAGAAATTTACAACGAAAAGCAAATTCCTACCTATGGGACTTCCTTACAAAATGGAGTAAGCTATCGCGAGGCTTCACCATCTGAGCAATTTTGTCTTATTATTGGCAACGAGGGTAGTGGTGTTAACAATAAATTACTGAATAGTACTAGTAAGAATTTGTATATTCCGATATATGGAGAAGCAGAATCATTAAACGTTGCGATTGCAACAGGAATCCTTCTTTATCATTTAAAAGGATAGGTTGCGGGAACATATCGTTTTGATTATAATAAGATAGAAATTACATATGAATGAAACGATGACAGAGACTAGTAATTTACAGTTCGTCCATCCAGGGAAAAAATGCCTTAGACTGCAAGCATTTTTAGGATTGAAGTAAATGAATTCACCTCTTGAGTTGACACTTGGACCGCAATAGAGTAAAGAGAAGAAAGGTTTTACCAACTTCTAACCTCCCACTCCGACCTCTAGAACGTAAAGGTGCTCCGGTTTTTACCGTTATGGAAATGAAGTGAGCTGTATGAGGACTATGTATATACAGTTAACAAGGGTGGTAACGCGAATTCAAACTCGTCCCTTTTAGGGGCGGGTTTTTTATTTTGCAAGAAAACTATTAAAGCATAATGAATAAAGGAGGAATTACAAATGCAGGAGCAATTAAAACAGCTTCAACAAGAAGCGCTTGAAAAGGTTGAACAAGCGCAGGATTTAAAAGCATTAAATGACATTCGTGTAGCATATTTAGGGAAAAAAGGCCCGATTACTGAGGTTTTAAGAGGGATGGGTAAGCTTACAGCTGAAGAACGCCCTGTAATGGGGGCACTTGCAAATGAAGTGCGTGAAACAATTGCTACTTCGATATCAGGAAAACAGGACTATTTAGAGCAACTAGCTGTTGAACAAAAGCTAGCAAAAGAGACAATTGATGTTACATTACCAGGTAGTCCAGTAAGGGTTGGAAATCATCATCCTTTAACAGCAGTAGTCGAGGAAATCGAAGATCTATTCCTTGGTATGGGGTATCAAATAGCTGAAGGTCCTGAAGTAGAAACAGATTATTTTAACTTTGAGGCATTGAACCTTCCTAAAGGGCATCCAGCACGTGATATGCAGGATTCTTTCTATATAACTGAAGAATTGCTGTTACGTACACATACTTCTCCTGTACAGGCAAGAACGATGCAAAAGCATGAAGGGAAAGGACCTGTGAAAATTATTTGTCCTGGTAAGGTGTATCGTCGTGATAATGATGACGCTACACACTCCCATCAATTTACCCAAATTGAAGGTCTTGTTATAGATGAAAACATTAGCATGAGCGACCTGAAAGGTACACTAGAAGTTTTTGCGAAAAAAATGTTCGGTGATGAGCGTGAAATACGATTACGTCCAAGCTTCTTCCCATTCACAGAGCCATCTGTTGAGGTTGATGTTTCTTGTTTCTCTTGTGGTGGAAAAGGCTGCAATGTTTGTAAGGGTACTGGTTGGATCGAAATATTAGGAGCTGGGATGGTACATCCAAATGTATTGGAAATGGCTGGATTTGATTCAAAGAAATACAGTGGCTTTGCATTCGGAATGGGACCTGAACGAATTGCGATGTTAAAATACGGTATTGATGATATCCGTCATTTCTATACAGATGATGTACGATTCTTAAAACAATTTAAACGAGCTTAAGAACAAAAGCGCAAGCGCCTTGACCAGCCCCGACAAGCATAAGCTGGAGCTGAATGTCGAGCACTTATCCATTGTGCAAAATTAATATAGTTCTTAACAATATAAGGAGGCTTTTAACATGTTTGTTTCATATAAATGGTTAGCAGAATATGTTGATTTAACAGGAATCACACCTGATGAATTAGCTGAAAAGATTACACGGAGTGGAATTGAAGTAGAGGGTGTTGACGTATTAAACGAGGGCATGAAGGGTGTTGTTATCGGTCATGTCGTTGAAAAAGAGCAGCATCCAGATGCTGATAAACTGAATAAATGTCAAGTGGATCTTGGAAAAGGTGAAATTGTTCAAATTGTTTGTGGTGCAAAGAATGTGGATAAAGGACAGAAGGTTGCTGTTGCAACTGTAGGTGCTGTTTTACCGGGGAATTTTAAAATTAAGAAAGCAAAGCTTCGAGGGGAAGTATCAAATGGGATGATTTGCTCATTACAGGAGCTTGGCATTGAATCAAAGCTAGTTGCGAAAGAATACTCTGAAGGTATTTTTGTCTTCCCAAGTGATGTAGAAGTTGGTGCTGATGCACTTGAGCAACTAAACCTTGATGATGCTGTCCTTGAGTTAGGCTTAACACCAAATCGTGCAGATGCATTAAGTATGCTTGGCGTTGCACATGAGGTTGCTGCCATATTAAACCTTGAAGTGAAATATCCTGAGATTTCTTATGAAAGGACTGCAGATAAAGCATCGAATGCAGTGACAGTAAAGGTTGAAGCAACAGAAGACAACCCATTATACACAGCAAAGGTTATTAAAAATGTAACAATCTCACCATCACCATTATGGATGCAAACTCGATTAATGGCTGCAGGTATTCGTCCTCATAATAACGTAGTCGACATTACAAACTTTGTATTGTTAGAATATGGTCAGCCATTGCATGCATTTGATTATGACCGCTTAGGCTCGAAGGAAATTCTTGTCCGTCGTGCAAAAGATGGTGAGAAGATTGTGACATTGGACGATCAAGAGCGCACATTAACTGTAGATCATTTAGTGATAACAAATGGAACTGAGCCAGTTGCTCTTGCAGGTGTTATGGGTGGAGCGAATTCTGAAGTACAATCTGATACAAAAACTGTTTTACTAGAATCTGCATTATTCGACGGGCAAACAATCCGTAATGCATCAAAAGATCACGGACTAAGAAGTGAAGCAAGTGCTCGCTATGAAAAGGGTGTTGATCCAAACCGTGTTCTTCCAGCAGCTGAGCGTGCAGCTGAGCTAATCTCCTTATATGCAGGTGGCGAGGTGTTAGAAGGAACTGTTGAGGTACAATCTACAACCTTCGAACCAGTTATAGTTCAAACAACTGTTGAGAAAGTGAATCGTGTACTTGGAATGAATATTTCAGCAGAAGAAATGAAGACGATATTTGAGCGTCTGCAATTCGGTGTAAAGCTTGATAATTCAACAATCACTGTAACTGTTCCTACTCGACGTGGTGATATTACAATTGAAGAGGACTTAGTAGAAGAAGTTGCAAGACTTTATGGTTATGACAATATTCCAACAACTTTACCTATCGGGCAAGCATTCCCAGGTAAATTAACCGATTATCAGGAAAAGCGTCGTAAAGTACGTCGTTACTTAGAAGGTGCTGGTTTAAATCAAGCAATCACCTATTCATTAACAAGTGAAGAAAAAGCAGCAAAGTATGCACTAGAAGCATCTGAATTAACAAAGCTTGCGCTACCAATGAGTGAAGAACGCAGTGTATTACGTTTAAGCCTACTTCCACATTTATTAGATGCGTTAAAATACAACTTAGCAAGACAAATCGATCAAGTATCACTTTATGAAATTGGATCAATCTTCCTTACGCAAGGTAAAGATCTTCAACCGCTTGAGAAAGAACGTTTATCTGCTGCTGTTACAGGATTATGGCATTCACATTCATGGCAAGCAGAAAAGAAACCTGTTGATTTCTATGTTGTAAAAGGAATAGTTGATGGACTTGTTGATCTTCTTGGTTTAACAAAGCATATCCAATATAAACAAGCAAATCGTGAAGGAATGCATCCAGGAAGAACTGCTGAGCTATTCCTAGGCGAAAAGCTTGTTGGGTTCATTGGTCAGATACATCCAACTGTTCAAAAACAATTAGATTTAACCGAAACATATGTTTTTGAGCTATCTCTAGTAGATCTTTTAACAGTTGAAGTAGCTGAAACTCGTTTTGAAGTCATTCCTCGTTTCCCTTCAATCACAAGAGACATCGCTCTTGTTGTTAATAAGGATGTTGTTGCGGGAGAAATTGAACAGATTATTACTGAAGCAGGTGGTAAAATGCTAAAAAATGTATCTGTTTTTGATCTTTATGAAGGAGATCGTCTTGAAGAAGGTAAGAAATCTGTTGCATTCTCCCTTCGTTATTTCGACCCTGAGCGCACGCTAACAGATGAAGATGTAACTAAAGCACATGATAAAGTGTTAAAAGCAGTAGAAGAGAAAGTTGGAGCAACATTACGCGGGTAATAGTATTGATAAAAGGGTAAGCACATAAACTAGTGCTTACCCTTTTGTTTTTATTTTTTCGCTAACTTCATTGCTTTGTCAGTATTAGCAAAATGCTTTTTAGTGATAGTAGCTAAAAACTGACTTCCGCTTTTTTTAATAATCTTAGCAGCTGCTACATCAACCTGTGCTCCCGCTCCTTTTGGAATCGTAACTCCGACTTTTTCAGATAAACGCTCAAATTCTTTTACAAAAGAATATCTTGCAATAATCGATGCAGCGGCAACTGCCAAGTGAACGCCTTCTGCTTTTGTTGAGAAATAAACGTTCTCTTTCACAACTTTTTTCCCCTGTAGGTGCTTAAAATATATGAGTGGATCAACAAATTGATCAATTAATAATCCATCAGGTTTTTCAGGAGCTATTTTCTCAAGGAGTTTATTGATCGCTTGATTATGTAATAAGGCTTTCATTTTTCCCTGTGACATGCCTTGCTGTTGAAGCTCATTGTATTTTTCGTTATGAAGCACGAGTAGGCTGTATGGAATTGTATTAATTAGATCTTTAGCAATCGCAATTATTTGCGGATCTTTTAAATTTTTAGAATCCCTAACTCCGAGCTCTTGTAGTAAAGGAATTTGTTCCTTTTTAACAAAAGCCGCAACAACTGTAATTGGACCAAAAAAGTCGCCGGTCCCAACCTCATCAGAACCAATAATCGATAAACTTGAAATATTGGAGGGTGTTTTAAATTCGGTTGGAGTTTTGCTAGAAGAAGATTGTGCAGGTTTCTTCATAGTTGGAGTTTGAGTCCCCCACCTTGAAGCCTCGGCATCTGCAGTCCCACCTTGAAATAAAACCTTTCCGGATTTATATGCAGTAATGGTACAGCCATTTGCTTTTGCAGAAAAATAAGCACCTGGTGGTATTTTGTCCGTTTTATTAGCTGCATAATGAACTTCCATTTTTTTTATAGTAGCTAAATTTACCTTAATTACTGAATTTGCCAATGGAGACATCCTTTCGCATTACAAAATTGGATACAAAGTGTTTGAAAAATTGAACTTCTTCCCATATCCTTTATTCTCATGTTATGATAGTGAGTAGGATTTGCAAGAAATGGAGGATTCATCGTTGTCAAATCGCCCTAAATCGAAAACGATAGTAGATATATATGGTCAACGATTTTCAATTATAGGTACAGAAAGCACAAGTCATATTCGTGCAGTTGCTTCAATTGTTGATGATAAAATGAGAGAGATTAATAGTAAGAACCCTTCTCTTGATATAAATAAACTTGCTGTATTAACAGCAGTAAATATAGTTCATGACTATTTAAAGTTAAAAGAAGATTATGAAAAACTAGAGAAACAAATCATAGAAAAGGATTGAAGCATACAAATGCTAGATTTAGTATTATTTATTATTCTATTATTCGGAATACTAGTTGGCCTAAAACGCGGTTTTATCCTGCAATTTGTTCATTTGACAGGATTTATCGTCGCATATATTGTAGCATACCAGTATTTCGATGATCTTGCACCGAAATTAAAGCTATGGGTTCCGTATCCTGTGACAAATGAGGGACCGGCAATCCTTTCTTTGATAAACGGTGATAATTTAGAAGGTGCATATTATCGTGCAGTTGCGTTCGTTATATTATTTATAGGTACAAAGATTGTTATGCAAATAATTGGTTCTATGTTAGATTTTGTTGCTTTATTACCAATTTTAAAACAATTAAATAGATGGGCAGGGTCAATTTTAGGTTTTCTAGAATCATACCTCTTGTTATTTATTTTCCTATTTATAGGAGCGCTTATTCCAATTCAACAACTTCAGGTAGTGTTAGACCAATCAATGCTAGCTGATTTAATTGTAAATCATACTCCGTATTTTTCTAATAAAGTAAATGAACTATGGATTCAGTACATGTCATAACTTCTCTGCTTACATAGAGAAGTTTTTTTCTTTTACTTTATGGATGCTTTTAAAAAATTGTACTTTTCGTTTAATTATTTGTATCATTTTTATTAACATGCAATTAATAATAGAGGTGAAAAAATGGATATTCATAAAAAGGACGTAATTCGTTTATTGGAGAATATAGCAATACTAATGGAACTTAAGGGTGAAAATCCTTTTAAAATATCAGCGTTTCGAAAAGCAGCGAATGCATTAGAGACTGATGACAGAAGTTTAGCTTTAATCGATGATTTTACAAAAATTCCTGGTATTGGCAAAGGGACATCAGCAGTAATAGAGGAATATGTAGAAACCGGAAAGTCAGAAATTTTGGATGAACTAAATGAAGAGGTTCCAGCTGGGCTTTTACCACTGTTAAAACTACCAGGTTTAGGTGGCAAAAAAATTGCTAAGTTATATAAGGAATTACATATAGATAGTGTTGAAGCATTGAAGCAGGCTTGTGAGGAAAATAAAATTCAAGCATTAGCTGGCTTTGGAAAAAAATCTGAAGAAAAGATTTTAGCAGCGATTGCAGAAATGGGGAGTCGTCCTGAGCGTCTTTCATTAGCGTTCATGCTTCCAATAGCAGAAGAAATAGAAGCATATTTAGAGCAGTGTAATGGCATAGAAAAGTTTTCAAAAGCTGGTAGTCTTCGCAGAATGAAAGAAACCATAAAGGACTTAGATTTCATCATTTCGACAAATGAGCCGGAAATGGTTAGGGATCAGCTTTTAGCAATGCCTTTTTTAACTGATGTTATCGCAAGTGGTGATACAAAGGTTTCGGTCCAATTAGGCTATGACTATGAAGTGAGCGTGGACTTTCGTTTAGTAAAGCCTACTGAATTTGCAACTACCCTACATCATTTTACCGGCTCTAAGGATCATAATGTAAGAATGAGACAGCTTGCGAAAGAGCGTGGGGAAAAAATAAGTGAATACGGTGTGGAAAATACTGAAACGAACGAAATCAAAACATTTGCAACTGAAGCTGAATTTTATGAGTATTTTAATCTCCCACATTATGATCCAGAGATACGCGAGGATGGTTCAGAGGTAGATGTTTTCAATAATAAAATGAAGCTCATCCGATTAGACGATATAAAAGGTGATTTACATATGCACTCAACCTGGAGTGATGGTGCTTTTACAATTCGGGAAATGGTAGAGGAGTGTCGCAAAAAAGGTTATAGCTATATTGCGATCACAGATCACTCTCAATATTTAAAGGTCGCAAATGGATTGACACCTGAGCGGTTACGAGCACAGCGAGCAGAAATTCATGCGTTAAATGATGAATATGATGATATTACGATCCTTGCAGGAGTAGAAATGGATATTTTACCAGATGCAACTTTAGATTATGATGATGAGCTATTAAGTGAGATGGATCTTGTTATTGCATCGATTCATTCAAGCTTTTCTGGGTCACAAGAAGTGATTATGAACCGTTTAAAAACCGCTTTGGATAATCAGCATGTTGACATTATTGCTCATCCAACAGGTCGTCTAATTGGAAAGCGAAAAGGCTATGATGTAGATGTAGATATGCTAATACAATTAGCAAAAGAAACGGATACAGCCTTAGAGTTAAATGCCAATCCTAATCGACTAGACTTAAGTGCTGAACATGTCAGAAAAGCACAAGAAGCAGGTGTAAAGCTTGTTATCAATACAGATGCCCATAATAAAGAAATGCTTGAACATATGAAAATAGGGGTATCAACTGCGAAAAAAGGTTGGATTGAAAGCGAAAATGTGATAAATACTTGGGAGATTGATAAGCTACAAGCATTTTTAAATAGACATCATAAAGAATAATTCAGTTAGAATAGCGACTTGGATGATCAATGAGCTTGCGCTTTTCTATTTAGGAGGTTTAAGGTTTGCAGCAGAAAGTATTTCATGTATTAGAATTTGAAAAAGTTAAAGAGCAGCTTGTTAAGCATGCATCTTCCTCATTAGGGAAAGAAAAAGCAAAAGCGTTAATTCCCTCTAGTCATTATGAAGAAGTGATAACCGCTCAAGAGGAGACAGATGAGGCTGCAAAGGTGTTACGCTTAAAAGGCAATGCACCACTTGGAGGATTAGTAGATGTTAGAGCAACTGTTAAGCGTGCAAAAATCGGTGGTTTACTAAGTGCGTCTGAATTAATCGAAGTGGCTGGAACACTTTATGCTGGACGAAATATGAAACGCTTTATTGAAAAAATGGTTGAAGAAGATATTGAATTACACCACTTACCAGAGCTTGCTGAAAAAATTGTGCTTTTAATAGACCTTGAAAAAAACATCTCACAATGTATCGATGATAATGGTTATGTTTTAGATAGTGCAAGTGACACATTAAAGGGCATTCGTCAGCAGCTTCGCACAACAGAAGCAAGAGTTAGAGATAAGCTAGAATCAATGATTCGTTCATCTTCTGCAACAAAAATGCTTTCAGATGCAATTATCACTATAAGAAATGATCGCTTTGTTTTACCAGTTAAACAGGAATATCGTGGTTCATATGGGGGAATTGTACATGATCAATCAAGCTCAGGTGCTACACTTTTTATTGAACCACAGGTGATTGTTGATTTGAATAACATCTTACAACAAGCAAAAGTTAAGGAAAAGGTTGAAATTGAACGAATTTTAAGACTTTTATCTGAAGAGGTTGCTGAGAATAGTCAAGATATTTTACAAAATGTTTATTGCTTAGCAGAAATGGATTTTATGTTTACGAAGGCAAGATATGCAAAACAAATTAAAGGAATTAAGCCAGCTGTCAATAACACAGGTGTTGTTCGAATGTTTAAGGCACGGCACCCACTTTTACCCGAAGATGAGGTTGTTCCAAACGATATTGAACTGGGAACAGACTTTACTACAATCGTGATTACAGGTCCAAATACAGGTGGTAAAACAGTTGCGTTAAAAACGTTGGGTTTATGTACATTAATGGCACAGGCTGGCTTGCAAATTCCTGTTCTTGATGGTTCTGAAATCGCTGTGTTCGATGCGGTTTATGCTGATATTGGTGATGAACAATCAATCGAGCAGAGCTTGAGTACGTTTTCTTCGCATATGGTTAATATAGTTGATATTCTTGATAAGGTTGATGAAAAAAGCTTAGTGCTTTTTGATGAACTTGGAGCAGGTACTGATCCTCAGGAGGGTGCAGCACTCGCCATTTCAATCCTTGATGAAGTATATAACAGAGGAGCACGGGTTGTTGCGACCACTCATTATCCTGAGCTTAAGGCATATGGATATAATCGTACTGGTGTCATCAATGCAAGCGTTGAGTTTGATATTACAACATTAAGTCCAACTTATAAGCTATTAATTGGTGTACCTGGCCGGAGTAATGCATTTGAAATTTCAAAGAGACTGGGCTTGCAAGAACATGTCATAAATATGGCAAGGGCGCAAATGAGTGATGAACGTAATGAGGTAGATACGATGATTGCTTCATTAGAAACCAGTAAAAAATCAGCTGAGCATGAGATGATTGAAGCGGAAAAAATTCGCAAGGAAGCCGAACAGCTTCATTATGAGCTCCAACAACAAATTATTGAGTTTAATCAGGAGCGTGACGCTTTGTATGAAAAAGCTGAACGCAAAGCTGAAGAAAAGGTTGAGGAAGCACGCCAAGAAGCAGAAAAGATTATTCATGAATTAAGAAAGTTAAGAAAAGATCACAATGCACAAGTAAAAGAGCATGAGCTCATTGATGCAAGAAAACGCTTAGAAGATGCAATTCCAGCATTTGAGAAGAGCAAAAAAGTTGAAAAGAAAGAACCAGCAAAGCAATCCTTTTTACCTGGGGATGAAGTAAAAGTGATTAGCTTTGACCAGAAAGGTCATTTAATTGAAAAGGTTAGTGAAAATGAGTGGCAGGTTCAAATGGGCATCATGAAAATGAAAGTAAAAGAAAAAGATCTTCAATATATAAAGAGACCAAAACAAGAGGTACATGAAAGACCTTTAGCAACAGTAAAAGGTAAGGATTATCATGTTTCTCTTGAATTAGATTTACGTGGTGAACGCTTTGAAAATGCACTACTTAAAGTAGAAAAATACCTAGACGATGCTGTATTAGCTGGTTACCCAAGAGTATCTATTATTCATGGTAAAGGTACAGGAGCTCTTAGGACAGGTGTAAAAGAATTACTCAAAAGCCATCGAAGTGTTAAAAACACCCGATTTGGAGAAGCAGGTGAAGGTGGGTCTGGAGTAACCATTGTCGAACTCAAATAGCGGGGAGAAGATGTGATGAAAGGATTCTGGGAAAATGAATTAGTCCAAATTGCTGCTTACTACAGTGTTGTTGTTCTTTGTATTATTGTGTTTTTAACAATATTTGAGCTTGTGACAAAATATAAAAATTGGGAAGAAATTCAAAATGGAAATATGGCTGTTGCAATGGCAACAGGGGGAAAAATATTCGGCATTGCAAATATTTTTAGATTTTCAATTAACCAACATGATAGCTTATTGGAAATGATGGGATCTGGACTATTTGGTTTTATTCTCTTGCTATTAGGCTACTTTATTTATGAGTTTATGACGCCAAAGTTCAGAATAGATGAAGAAATACAAAAGGACAATCGAGCGGTTGGCTTTATCTCACTTGTTATATCAGTGGGTTTATCGTTTGTCATTGGAGCAGGGATATAAGGAGAGTGTGAGTTGGAGACTTTAGCTAAAGTTTTATTTGGGTTATGTGGGTTATTTATTTTGATCGGAATTATTTATTTAGTGTTTTTTTAATATACCATTCAAAAACAGCATCCAAAAGCTAAATTGTAACTATAAAAAACTTATGTAGTCTGGCATTGATCTGTATCCCGAAAAATGGACACTTATAAAAAAGTCCATTTTTCGGGATTTTTTATGTTTTATCATAGAAGAACCGTTATAATCAAAACAAATAGAGAGAACGGGGAACTAATATGAGTAAAATTATTTTTAATGAATTTCAACGTCAACAACTGGAGAACAATCCAAATGTCAATCATGTATCAGATCGGTCGATCTCTTACAAACCTGAATTTAAAATTGCTGCCATTAAGGAATACAAAAATGGCAAAGGGCCAACGGATATTTTCATTGAATATGGATTTGATCTAGACATAATTGGATCTAAAAAGCCTCAACAATGTTTAAAGCGTTGGAGAAAAACTTATGAAAAGTATGGTGAGGAAGGTTTTAAGAATGAGCTTCGTGGTAAAGGAAGCACTGGACGCCCATCTTCGAAGGATCTTACAGTAGAAGATAAACTAAAAAAAGCAGAGGCACGTATTGCCTTCTTAGAGATGGAGAACGACTTCTTAAAAAAGTTAGAAGAACTAGAGAGGAAGGCGAAGAAACAAAATTAACATTATCAGAAAAGTTCCAACTAATTGAGGCCACAATTCGTAGATATGGTCTAGTTAGAATGGTATCTTATCTTTGTGAATTAGCTACAGTAAAACGCAAAAGTTACTATGCCTGGCTTAAGGCTGAACCCAAGCGTATCGATAGAGAACGTAAGGATGTACAGGATTATAAACTTATAAAACAAGTCTTCGATGAAAAGAATGGTAAATCAGGTGGACGAGATATAAGAATGGTTCTAGAAAATGATTATTTCACTGTGATGAATCTCAAGAAAATCTATCGTATTATGAATAAGTTTAACCTAGAGTCAAAAATTAGAAGGTCAAACCCTTACAAACGAATGGCTCAGGCAACACAAGAACACCGGACTCGTCCAAATATCCTGAATCGAAATTTCGTACATAGTGAGCCTGGTAAAGTGTTACTTACTGACATCACCTATCTTTATTTAGAAAATGGCATACCTGTATATTTGTCATGTGTTAAAGACGGTTCAACACGTGAAATCTTGGCCTACTATCTCTCGACAACATTAGAAATGCGACTTGTTTATCGAACACTTGATAACTTAATTAATGCCTTGGACGGGAACGTCCACCCAGAAGCCATACTCCATTCTGATCAAGGATTTCACTATACAAATCCAGAATATCGAAAAAAAGTTAAGAAACTTGGGTTTATTCAATCTATGTCTCGTAAAGGAAACTGTTGGGATAACGCACCAATAGAATCATTCTTTGGCCATTTAAAAGATGAGATTGATGCTTCTTCATGTCAAACACTCACAGAATTAAAAGGGGTAATTGAAGATTATATGGTCTACTATAATACTTACCGATATCAATGGGGATTAAAAAAGATGGCCCCGGAACAATACCGAAGCCACCTATTAAGTGCATAAAGGTCTTTTTATAAACTGTCTATTTTTAAGGGTACAGATCACATGTACTTTGTCAGACTTTTTTAAAAGGTAAGAAAGTATAAAATTTTGTACTTAATTTTTGTGTCTAGCTCCAGCGCCTATCGCCTATCAAACTTCAGAGCATCTCCCTACGATAAGTCAACATCGGTGCGCTTCGCTTACCGTGTTTCCTTTATCCCACTTTAACGGGCAATAGAAAAATGATCAAAGAACACTAACTTGTGAGTTAACTGCCCGTAAAAGTCCGATAAGTCTCGCTATCCATTAGGATGAGGCCCTAATGGAAGTCTCGCTTTATCTCAGTCGATGCTCCTCCAGTTTGTACGGCGATGACCAAGGCGCTTGCGCTTTTCTTTCATAAAGGCTTGTCAAATATTATTTGAAAATATTTTATATTTCTGAAAATAAGAAAATCTGCTATACTTTCTAATATGAAGGTATAGGGGAAGAGTGACTCCGAACAAAAACTCCAAATAAATACAATCCTATTTATAAATTTCTAGTCTCCCCTCCTCTAAAAAAACAGAGTGTTGTTCATCAATTTAGTTGGTTCATTCTAAAAGTATAGTCTAAGTAGGAGGAGAAGAAGATGGAAATTCAAAAACCTTGGCTACATCATTATCCAGCAGAAGTCCCTCACGAAATAACCATTGATGAAAAACCGCTATACGAATATTTACAGCATGCCGCAGATAAATTCCCAACAAAAACAGCCATTCATTTCCTGGGGAAAGAACTTTCTTATTCTGAACTTTATAATCAATCTCTCAAGCTAGCGAACTATTTACAATCGCTTGGCTTACAAAAAGGCGATCGTGTGTCCATAATGTTACCAAACTGTCCTCAAGCTGTTATTTCATACTATGGTGTACTATTTGCGGGTGGCGTCGTTGTTCAAACAAATCCACTTTATATGGAGAGAGAACTTGAATATCAGTTAAAAGATAGCGAGTCTACATTTATGGTAACCCTTGATTTATTATATCCGAAAGCTTCTAAAATGAAAGCGTTAACAAGTCTAAAGCATATAATCGTTACAAGTATAAAAGATTTTTTACCATTTCCTAAAAATCTTTTATACCCTTTTGTGCAAAAGAAGCAAAATCAAATAGTTGTAAAAGTTGAGCATCAAGGTGATACACATTTATTTAAGCAGATAATGTCTTTAGCTGAGCCAAAAGTAGATTTACCGGATATAAACCCTTCAGAGGATATTGCCTTACTTCAGTATACGGGAGGGACAACGGGTTTTCCGAAGGGAGTCATGCTCTCACATAAAAATATTGTTGCGAATACACAAATGTGTGCATCCTGGTTGTATAAATGTAGAAGAGGAGAAGAATCATTATTAGGAATCGTTCCATTTTTTCATGTTTATGGAATGACAATAGTAATGAATTTATCTGTAATGCAGGCATTTAAAATGATTCTCTTACCGAAATTTGATGCAACAGATACATTAAAAACAATTGGAAAATTAAAACCGACTCTTTTTCCAGGTGCTCCAACCATTTATATAGCATTATTAAATCATCCTGACATTCAAAAATATGATCTTTCATCCATTGATTGTTGTATTAGTGGTTCAGCACCACTTCCAGTTGAAGTCCAGGAACAATTTGAGAAGGTGACAGGTGGACGTCTTGTAGAAGGATACGGTTTATCAGAGGCGTCCCCAGTAACTCATGCAAACTTTTTATGGGATAAAAGAAAAACCGGGAGTGTAGGTGTTCCATGGCCAAGTACGGATGCAGCGATATTTTCGTATGAAAATGGTGAAGTCGCTGATACAAATGAGTTAGGGGAAATAATCATTCGTGGACCTCAAGTAATGAAGGGATACTGGAATAATAAAGAGGAAACCGAAGCTATCCTTAAAAATGGTTGGTTGCTTACAGGTGATATCGGCTATATGGATGAAGAAGGATTTTTCTACGTTGTTGATCGTAAAAAGGATATGATCATTGCTGGTGGGTATAATATTTATCCACGTGAAATAGAAGAAGTCCTATATGAGCATGAAAAAGTCCAAGAGGTAGTTGTTGCAGGTGTTCCAGATCCTTATCGAGGTGAAACGGTAAAGGCCTATATTGTGTTAAGGGAGCATCAAAATGCAACAACAGAGGAATTTAATGAATATGCACGGCAGCATCTTGCAGCGTACAAAGTACCTCGTATTTATGAGTTTAGAGACGAGTTACCAAAAACGGCAGTAGGAAAAATTTTGAGACGTGCATTAATTGAGGAAGAAAAAGAAAAATTAAAAGATGCGAAATGAACGGATTTTTATTTTTTAATCCCTTTTAACTTTATGTAAAGAGTTGCCAGGAGGACTCATATTGAGTCCTCTCTACTCTTACAACGAAAAAGAATAAAAATGGTGAAATGAGGCTTGACATAATGAAAAGGAAAAATTAAGATTAAATTATGAATGACTATTCATTCATTATCAGAAGGGGAGTCGACATTGAAACAGAAAAAACCAAAATATAAACAAATAATAGATGCAGCAGTTATTGTAATTGCTGAAAATGGCTATCATCAAGCACAGGTTTCAAAGATTGCAAAACAAGCGGGTGTTGCAGATGGGACAATCTATTTATACTTCAAAAACAAAGAAGATATACTTGTTTCGCTTTTTCAAGAAAAAATGGGAGTTTTCATCGAAAAAATAGAAGATGAAATCCGCTCTGTGGAAACAGCAGCAGAGAAGTTATTTACATTAATTGAGACACATTTTTCATTGCTTGCTGAAGATCATCATTTAGCTATTGTTACACAGCTAGAGCTGAGACAATCGAATAAAGAATTACGTCTAAGAATTAATGAAGTGTTAAAAGGTTATTTCAATGTGGTTGATAAAATCATCACAGCAGGCAAGGAAACTGGTGAATTTAGAGAAGCCTTAGATCACCGTTTAGCAAGGCAAATGATTTTCGGTACTATTGATGAAACCGTCACAACATGGGTAATGAATGATCAAAAATACGATTTAACAAAACAAGCAAAACAGGTTCATGATTTATTTGTTTATGGATTTACTAAATCATAATAAAAACTATCGGTAAAAAGAGAAAAAAACCTTTACTAACGGAAGTACTTTTTCACCGATATCAAAACATACATTATACCAAACCCTTAGGTGTATGATGGCGAGGGGTCAAGCAAGCTCACTTTACAGTTTTGCTTCCTAGTCATTTTTAATACTTAGCTTATTAATAAAACGAGGCAAGCGGGTATCCCGTTTCCTTCAAAGAGGACAAAATGTTACGAGGGGGTAATTAAATGGACTTTTTAACGCTTAAGAAGGAAAATTTCATCGCTGATATTTCAATTAATCATGCACCAGCAAACGCATTATCTTCTAGTGTTTTGATGGAGCTTTCAACCTTACTTGATCAACTGGAAACAGATGAGGATGTAAGAGTGATTGTTTTACATGGTGAAGGAAGATTTTTCTCAGCAGGGGCAGATATTAAGGAATTCGTTGGTGTTCCTTCGAGCAAAGAATTTTCTTCATTAGCTGAGCGGGGGCAGCAATTGTTTGAGCGAATTGAAACATTTAATAAGCCGGTTATTGCTGCTATTCATGGTGCTGCATTAGGGGGCGGCTTAGAACTTGCGATGTCTTGCCATCTTAGGCTTGTTACAGAGGACGCAAAATTGGGTTTACCTGAATTACAGCTTGGTATTATACCGGGTTTTGGTGGGACACAAAGATTACCAAAGTATGTTGGAACAGGGCGTGCATTAGAAATGATGCTAACAAGTGAACCGATCTCAGGGGCAGAAGCAGTGCAGCTCGGACTAGCAAACCACTCTTATCCGGAAGAATCGATAATAGAGGAAGCAAAAAAGCTAGCAGCTAAGTTTGCACAAAAAAGTCCACTTACTGTAAAAGCTGTTATTTCACTTCTAAATGCTGCAAAGACAACGGCATATGAGGCTGGTATTAAGCAGGAGGCAGGATGGTTTGGTGAGATTTTTGAAAGTGCTGATGCAAAAGAGGGGATTTCAGCTTTTATCGAAAAGAGAAAGCCGACTTTTACAGGAAAATAAGTCTTTGAGGTACTTACATCATTATCAAAAATGAAGGGGAAATTGTTTGTACTCAATTTTTTTATACAATTAACTGAGTTAAGTTTGTTTAACAGCGTACCTTCATAATAAAAGGCTGTTTTCGCAAACTTTGTTGCTTTTAAAATAGTATTGGGTTGGTTGATTGGCACTTCAGGATGCTCGCTTTCCGTGGGGCGGGCGATGAGCCTCCTCAGCGCGAAGCGCCTGCGGGGTCTCATCTGTCCCGCTACTCCCACAGGAGTCTCGCACCTTCCGCACCAATCAACCTAATCATTTTTGTTCAAAAACAACAATCTTTTAGAAAAGAGCCTAATAAAAATACTTAATGAAACATGGGGGAATGGGAAATGAATATCTTCGTAATGATGAAAAGAACATTTGATACGGAAGAAAAAATCTCTGTTCAAAATGGACAAATTAATGAAGACGGTGCAGAATTTATCATTAATCCTTATGATGAATATGCAATTGAAGAAGCAATTCAATTACGTGATAAAAATGGCGGAGAGGTTATAGTGGTCACGATCGGTGGGGAAGATTCTGAAAAAGAATTACGTACCGCTTTAGCAATGGGTTGTGACAAAGCTGTGTTAATTAATACGGAAGATGATTTGGAAGATGGAGATCAATATACTACTTCTAAAATACTGGCAGAATATTTTAAGGAGCAAGATATAGACATCATCATAGGTGGAAATGTGGCAATTGATGGTGGTTCAGGGCAGGTAGGACCTCGTCTTGCGGAATTATTAGATATCGCTTATGTGACAACGATTACAAAACTGGATATTGATGGTGCTAAAGCAACAATTGTTCGTGATGTTGAAGGGGATTCAGAGGTTATTGAAGCAACTTTACCGTTATTAGTCACAGCGCAACAGGGATTAAATGAACCTCGTTATCCTTCATTACCAGGGATTATGAAAGCAAAGAAAAAGCCACTTGATGAGCTTGAATTAGATGATCTTGATATAGATGAAGATGATGTAGAGGCAAAAACGAAAACAATTGAAATCTACTTACCTCCGAAAAAAGAGGCTGGAAAAGTATTGCAAGGAGATCTTGATGATCAGGTTAAAGAATTAGTTTCACTTCTTCGGAACGAAGCAAAGGTTGTTTAAACAGGGAGAAAGCGGACAATTATTTGAACAGGGGGAAATAATCATGGCTAGAAAAGTACTTGTATTAGGTGAGGTTCGTGATCAAGCTTTACGTAATGTTTCATTTGAAGCAATTGCAGCAGGAAAAACAATTTCTGAAGGGGGAGAAGTTGTTGCGGTATTAGTGGGTGAGAACATCGGTTCATTATCATCAGAATTGATTCATTATGGTGCAGATCGAGTAGTGACGGTAGAGGATGCAAAGCTTAACACATATACACCAGATGGATACTCACAAGCAGTATTAGCTATTATTCAAGAAGAAAGACCAGAAGGAATCGTGTTCGGTCACACCGCACTAGGAAAAGATTTATCTCCTAAAATTGCCGCAAGATTAAACTCAGGATTAATTTCTGATGCTACGGCAATTGAAGTGACAGGTGGAAATGTTGTATTCACTCGTCCAATCTATTCAGGAAAAGCATTTGAGAAAAAAATTGTTACTGGAGGAATTATTTTTGCCACAATTCGACCTAATAATATTACTCCACTAGCCAAAGATGAAGCACGAAGTGGAGATATAACCTCATTAGCAGTAACAATTAAAGATTTACGGACAATCGTAAAGGAAGTTGTACGGAAAGCTTCTGAAGGAGTTGATTTATCAGAAGCTAAGGTCGTTATAGCTGGTGGCCGAGGGGTAAAAAGTGAAAATGGCTTTGAACCTCTAAAAGAATTAGCAAATGTTTTAGGTGGTGCGGTTGGAGCATCTCGTGGCGCATGTGATGCGGACTACTGTGATTATTCGTTACAAATCGGCCAAACAGGTAAGGTTGTAACACCAGATCTATACATTGCATGTGGTATCTCAGGAGCAATCCAACACTTAGCTGGAATGTCAAACTCTAAAGTTATTGTTGCAATTAATAAAGATCCTGAAGCAAATATATTTAAAGTTGCTGACTACGGAATCGTAGGTGACCTATTTGAGGTAGTACCACTTTTAACAGAAGAGTTTAAAAAGCTAAAAATACATGCATAATTTCTAAAGCACGCAGGCCAGCGTGCTTTTCTTTTTAGTATCCATTACATAGCTAAGATTTTCATGAGAAAACAAACCATGTTTTGTTATAGAAACATTGGGAAAAGTATTAGTGAAGCATATTGTTAGCTTACTTTAAAAGTGAGTGCTATACTTTAAACATATTTTACCCTACAAATTAGGAGGAATTACAATGGCAATAACAAATGTAACAGATCAAACATTTTCAAATGAAACAAACGAAGGTGTCGTATTAGTAGATTTTTGGGCACCATGGTGCGGACCTTGTAAAATGATAGCTCCAGTTCTAGAAGAACTTGATTCAGATATGGGCGACAAAGTGAAAATTGTTAAGGTTGACGTTGACGAAAACCAAGAAACAGCTGGTAAATTCGGCGTTATGAGTATCCCAACATTACTCGTACTTAAAGATGGTGAAGTTGTTGATAAAGCTGTAGGATATCAACCAAAAGAAGCACTTGCTGAAGTAATAAACAAACATGTATAAAATTTTGGATTGACTTTTGTCAGTCCTTTTTTTTACCTCGAAAGTATCCATTTAGTGGAATATATTATTTCTCCTAAAGCTATGAGCTAAGTTTTGATAATGTATTCACTTTTCTTTAGCAACCAATAATTGCTCAGGAAATGATTGTATGTACTACGACTATTTAACATAGTACGAAAGTATCGAGACATGGTAAAATTAGTTTAGTTAATAATGGACAATAATCCGCTATTTTAATGCTACTCATTAATGTAGGGGATTACTGCCTATTTAAGAGGGTTAACTTTTAACATTTAGTAAGGAGTGTTTGCTATGAAGGATCAAATAAAGGAAAAGCTTGCACTTCTTCCTGATCAGCCTGGTTGCTATATTATGAAGGATCGCCAGGGGATAGTCATTTATGTAGGTAAAGCGAAAGTATTAAAAACAAGAGTTCGATCCTATTTTACAGGATCACATGACGGGAAAACATTACGATTGGTAAATGAAATTGTTAATTTTGAATATATCGTGACATCGTCCAACTTAGAAGCATTAATACTAGAATTAAATCTTATTAAAAAGTATGATCCGAAATATAATGTGATGTTAAAGGATGATAAAACTTATCCATTTATTAAAATTACGAGCGAGCGTCATCCACGATTACTCGTTACAAGACAGGTTAAAAAGGACAAAGGTAAATACTTTGGACCATACCCTAACGTTCTATCTGCTCGTGAAACAATTAAGCTTTTAGATCGATTATATCCGCTTAGAAAATGCTCCACATTACCTGATCGGGTATGTCTTTATTATCACATGGGACAATGCTTAGCTCCATGTGTAAATGATGTATCAGTCGAAACGAATCGTCATATAGTAGAGGAGATTTCAAAGTTTTTAAATGGTGGATATAAAAAGATAAAAGAAGAACTATCTGATAGAATGATGAAAGCCTCAGAGGAATTAGAATTTGAGCGTGCAAAAGAATTTCGAGATCAGATTCTCCATATTGAAGCTACGATGGAAAAGCAAAAAATGACATTAAATGATCATGTAGATCGTGACGTATTTGGCTATGCATATGATAAAGGGTGGATGTGTGTACAAGTCTTTTTTATTCGCCAAGGAAAGCTTATCGAAAGAGATGTATCAATGTTCCCAATATACGATAGCCCTGAACAGGAATTCTTAACGTTTTTAGGGCAATTTTATTCAAAAGCAAATCATTTTGTACCAAAGGAAATTTTATTACCTGATAGCATTGAATTTGATTTAGTTGAAAAGCTATTAGACGTGACTACTCTTCAACCTAAACGCGGCAAAAAGAAGGATTTAATTTTATTAGCTCATAAAAACGCAAAAATCGCTTTAAATGAAAAATTTTCTTTAATCGAAAGGGATGAAGAAAGAACAATTAAAGCTGTTGAAAATCTTGGAGATAAGCTTGGGATTCAAACTCCACTTCGTATAGAAGCCTTTGATAACTCAAATATCCAGGGGACAGACCCTGTATCTGCAATGGTTGTGTTCGAAGATGGAAAACCTGCAAAAAAACATTATCGTAAATATAAAATTAAAAGTGTTCAAGGTCCCGATGACTATGAATCGATGAGAGAAGTTGTGAGAAGACGTTATAGTCGTGTTCTGAAGGATGATCTTCCTTTACCGGATTTAGTAATCATTGATGGAGGGAAAGGACATTTAGCTGCTGCACAAGATGTATTGGAAAATGAATTAGCATTAGATATTCCTGTTGCAGGTCTTGTAAAGGATGATAAACATCGGACCTCTGAACTAATAATCGGTTCCCCTCCTGCATTTATCCAACTTGAGAGAAATAGTCAGGAATTTTATCTTTTACAAAGAATTCAGGATGAGGTCCATCGTTTTGCAATTACCTTCCATCGTCAATTGAGAGGTAAAAATGCACTCCAATCGATCTTAGATGATATTCCTGGTGTTGGTGCTCAAAGAAAGAAATCACTTCTTAAGCACTTCGGATCGTTAAAGAAGATGAAGGAAGCTAGTGTAGAACAATTTAAAGAAGCTGGTATGCCTGAAAATATTGCCAAGCTAATCTTTGATCATTTAAAAGATTAGACACTGTTAATTTTAAAGCGCATATTCTCATTTTGGTGTTTACTGATCGAGTAACCGTGAGGCAATAAATCACCCTATATGTAGCTTATTGATAGTATTAAATAAGCCGCTTGCGCTTTTCTTAAAAGTTTGGTAAACTTTTAAATAATTTCATATTTGATCGTTAGTTTGTTAAATGATGGTAGAGGTGCGAATTTTAAGAGTAGCCTGTTTGAGGAGTATGGTCTCCAATGATAACTGGTGAAAGGAATGTTCGCCGAAGTGAGTAAAGCACCATTTGCTTTAGTTGCTGGTTTTACATTTAAGAGATGTAAAATTGTCAAGAAATCTATTTCTTGGAGAGCTATCTCATTGTAAGAAACGAAGTTTTTTTTCGTTTAGTAAGCAATGGGATGTTTTTCGTCTCATTGCTTTTTTATTTGCAGTCGAAGCTATCCAATCAGTACTAAACATTCTTGCATAGCACAAATGTTACTAATTGAATAGTTGCTCTAACCTTCTAGCAAACAGGGTTCGATCATGAAAATTAACAGAAGGGTGAGATTAATTTGGGTATTATCGTTCAAAAATTTGGTGGTACATCAGTTGGTACTGTTGAAAGAATCTTAAATGTAGCAAACCGTGTCATTCAAGAAAAAGAAAACGGGAATCAATTAGTTGTCGTTGTGTCAGCAATGGGGAAGTCAACCGATCAGCTTGTTGGTCTTGCAGGGCAAATTACTGAGAGACCTAGTAAGCGGGAAATGGATATGCTTCTTACAACCGGTGAACAAGTGACAATATCATTGTTAGCAATGGCATTACAGGAAAAGGGACACGATGCTATTTCATTTACTGGTTGGCAAGCAGGAATTCAAACAGAAGCAAGACATGGCAATGCCAGAATTACAAATATAAACCCTGACGCGATAAAGAAAGAATTATGTGCTGGGAAAATTGTCATTGTTGCAGGCTTTCAGGGCTTTTCAGACGTCCAACAAATAACAACTCTTGGCAGAGGTGGTTCAGATACGACAGCAGTTGCTCTTGCAGCCGCCTTAAATGCTGATAAATGTGATATTTATACAGATGTAACAGGTGTATATACAACAGATCCAAGATATGTAAAAGGTGCTCGTAAGCTAGAAGCAATTTCATATGATGAAATGTTAGAGCTAGCTAATTTAGGAGCGGGTGTTCTACATCCAAGAGCAGTCGAATTTGCGAAGAATTACAGCATTCCATTAGAAGTTCGTTCGAGCATGGAAAATGAACGTGGTACGATCATTGAGGAGGAAACAAACATGGAGCAAAACTTAGTTGTGAGAGGGATTGCATTTGAAGATCAGGTAACAAGAGTCTCAGTTTTAGGGCTAAGAAATGAATTGACGACACTTTCTACTATTTTCTCAACTTTAGCTAAGCAGGGCTTAAATGTCGATATTATCATTCAAAGTACAACAAGTGACAATAAAACGTCGATCTCATTTTCTGTTAAAACAGGTGATCTTGAGGATACAATTTCAATCCTTGAGCAACATAAGTCTGTATTGAATTATGAAAAAATTGAATTTGAATCTGGTCTAGCAAAAGTATCAATTGTTGGTTCTGGTATGGTGTCAAACCCAGGTGTTGCTGCAGAAATGTTCGAAGTATTAGCTAACGAAGGAATCGAAATTAAAATGGTTAGCACATCTGAAATAAAAGTTTCAACAGTATTGTCAGCCGAGGATATGGTGACAGCGGTTGATATTCTTCACAGTGCATTTGAACTTTCTAAAGAAGTTGCTAAGGTATAAAAATAAAAAAGAAAGAGGGTGACTAAATGTTTTTTGAGACATTGAGTCACCCTCTGTAGTTTTAACCTTTACGAGCGCTGCGTTTCCCTATAGAAGGTTCTTCTAATATTTGGTCTTTTTGGTCCCATTGTGCTGTAAAAACCACTTTATTAGAACGTTTTTTTACTTGTTCGTATGTTTCGGTAATGTACTTGTTCATCGATTGTAGCTGTTCTGCAATAAAACCAGCTTCTAACTGAAATGTACATTCATTTGTCTTTTTTAATCTGATAGCAATGAGCTCTCCACCTAGCTCGAATTCCATCTCATTCTTTTTGTTCTGTAGTAAAGTGAGATTTCCCCATCCAGCAGCTTCAAAAAATGCGGATATTTCTTCGATTGATTGAACAGGATATCTACGAGCTAATCCTTTTCCAGCCCAATACAGCATTTGAGGATGATCAGACCCGAGTATATCTGGGAGCAAGACCTCTCTAAGTATTTCTAGTCCGAATGCTGGTGCTTGGATATCCTTTAATTCTTCGATATTAACGAGTACTAATTGTTTGTTCACGGAATTCCCCTCTTTCTATGGTTTATTATATAACAAGTAGTGTAGTGAAAAACATGTAATATTAAGTAAAAGAAGGTTGAAATTTTATTAATAGTAGGGGAACTTATGTTTTTAAATTTAATATTTATTAATAATGATAGTTAAATAAAAAAGGTAACGTTGTTGAATTTACACTATATTGATAAAATAAAATTAAAGGAAAGTAGGATTTGTCGAAAAATTAAAATTTATGAACACGTTTTCTTGACGCTCATACGTTATGGGAGTAAAATGTATTTGTTACATTTTATCTTTTGTAAGGTGGCAGAATTTGATTTTTGTCTACCTTTTAATGCCCATTATGTTTTACATACAATCAATGGTGACCACTATTGATTAAAGTTTAACTTTATCAGGAAAAGATAATTAGGTGAAAAATGAAAAAGTTGAGTTAAAAACTGGGCGCAATATTGAAACTAGGGGGTAAGTTTAATGGCTGGAAACAGAGAGTTTGTGAATCGTAGACTGCACTCATTATTAGGGGTAATTCCTGTAGGCCTCTTTTTAATTCAGCATCTTGTTGTCAATCACTTTGCAACAAGAGGTGCAGAGGCATTTAACAAAGCAGCTCATTTTATGGAGATGCTTCCTTTTCGCTATGTATTAGAAGTGGTAATTATCTTTCTACCAATTTTATACCATGCAATTTACGGAGTTTACATTGCTTTTACAGCTAAAAACAATGTAAGTAATTATGGGTTTCTTCGCAACTGGCTATTTATGCTACAGCGTGTATCAGGTATAATTACATTCATTTTTATCGCTTGGCACGTTTGGGAAACTAGAATAGCAGCTGCACTTGGGGCACAGGTAAACTATGACATGATGGCTTCAATTTTAAGCAGTCCTTTTATGCTAGCATTCTATTTAATTGGAGTTATTTCAACCGTATTCCATTTTGCTAACGGATTATGGTCATTTGCTGTTAGTTGGGGAATTACCGTTACTCCACGCTCTCAATTGATATCTACCTATGTAACGCTTGCAATCTTTATAGCGTTATCAATTGTGGGAGTTCGAGCAATATTTGCATTCGTCTAATCCAGTAATAGCTATTAAAAGGAGTGGGCTTAATGAGTAAAAGTAAAATTATCGTTGTCGGAGGCGGATTAGCCGGTTTGATGGCTACTATGAAAGCCGCTGAAGCTGGCGTTCAAGTAGATTTATTTTCATTAGTACCTGTAAAACGTTCACATTCTGTATGTGCACAGGGTGGAATAAACGGTGCTGTAAATACGAAAGGTGAAGGAGATTCACCTTGGGAGCATTTTGATGACACAGTATACGGTGGAGACTTTTTAGCTAATCAACCGCCAGTTAAAGCATTGGCAGATGCAGCTCCATCAATCATTCACCTATTTGACCGATTGGGTGTTATGTTTAATCGTACTCCAGAAGGATTACTAGATTTCAGACGTTTTGGTGGCACTCAGTATCATCGTACAGCATTTGCTGGTGCAACAACAGGGCAGCAATTACTTTATGCACTAGACGAACAAGTTAGACGCTATGAAGTTGCTGGTCTTGTTACAAAATATGAAGGCTGGGAGTTTTTGGGTGCAGTAATTGATGATGACGGTGTTTGCCGTGGAATCACAGGTCAAAACCTTACTTCTATGCAAATTGAATCATTCCGTGCTGATGCTGTTATTATGGCAACAGGTGGACCTGGTATTATTTTTGGTAAATCAACAAATTCAATCATTAACACTGGTTCTGCTGCTTCCATTGTCTATCAACAAGGAGTTACCTATGCAAATGGTGAATTTATTCAAATTCATCCAACAGCAATCCCCGGTGATGATAAGCTCCGTCTTATGAGTGAATCAGCGCGTGGAGAAGGTGGACGAGTTTGGACGTATAAAGATGGAAAACCATGGTATTTCCTTGAAGAAAAATATCCTGCATATGGTAATCTAGTTCCACGTGATATTGCAACACGTGAAATCTTCGATGTTTGTGTGGAACAGAAGCTAGGTATTAACGGCGAAAACATGGTGTATCTAGATTTATCTCATAAAGATCCAAAAGAGCTTGATATTAAATTAGGTGGTATTATTGAAATCTATGAAAAATTCATGGGTGAAGATCCACGTAAAGTTCCAATGAAAATTTTCCCTGCTGTGCACTATTCTATGGGTGGACTATGGGTTGATTATGACCAAATGACAAATATTCCTGGATTATTTGCAGCTGGTGAGTGTGATTACTCTATGCACGGAGCAAATCGTTTAGGTGCAAACTCATTACTATCAGCAGTTTATGGTGGTATGGTTGCAGGTCCGAATGCAGTGAAGTATATCAAAGGTCTTGAAAAGAGTGCAGAGGATCTTTCATCATCTGTATTTGACGGACACGTGAAGCGAGAAGAAGAAAAGTGGAATAATATCATGAACTTAGATGGTAATGAAAATGCTTACGTTCTTCATAAGGAATTAGGAGAATGGATGACAGATAATGTTACTGTTGTTAGACACAATGATAAGCTGCTTAAAACTGATGAGAAATTACAAGAGCTTATCGAACGCTTCGATAAAATTAATATTAACGACACAGCTAAATGGAGCAATCAGGGTGCAGCATTCACTCGTCAATTGAAAAACATGCTTCAATTATCACGTGTTATAACACTTGGTGCCTACAATCGTAACGAAAGTCGTGGCGCACATTATAAACCAGAATTCCCTGAGAGAAATGATGAGGACTTCTTAAAAACAACTATGGCTACACATACGGGAGATCGTACAGCACCTGAATTTAACTATGATGATGTTGACGTATCATTAATTAAACCACGTAAACGTGATTATTCAAAAAGCAAAGAGGGGGATAAAAAATGAGCGAGAATAAAGTAGTTCAATTTATTATAACCCGTCAAGAATCACCAGAAGCAGCGCCTTATCAGGAAAAATTTGAAATTCCATATCGCCCGAATATGAACGTTATCTCAGCACTTATGGAAATTCGTAGAAATCCTGTAAATGCGGAAGGGAAAGAAACAACTCCTATTAACTGGGATATGAACTGCTTGGAGGAAGTATGTGGAGCTTGTTCGATGGTAATAAATGGAAAGCCTCGTCAATCTTGTTCAGCGCTAGTTGACCAACTTGAACAGCCAATCCGCCTTGAACCAATGCGTACATTCCCTGTAGTACGTGACTTGCAAGTTGATCGGAAGCGCATGTTTGATTCACTTAAGAAGGTTAAAGCTTGGATTCCAGTTGATGGTACGTATGATTTAGGTCCTGGACCACGTATGCCTGAGAAAAAACGTCAATGGGCATATGAATTATCAAAATGTATGACATGTGGTGTGTGCTTAGAGGCTTGCCCAAATGTAAATAGTAAATCTAATTTCATTGGTCCTGCTCCTTTATCACAAGTCCGTTTGTTTAATGCTCATCCAACTGGTGAGATGAATAAATCAGAGCGTCTTGAAGCAATTATGGGTGATGGTGGTTTAGCGAACTGTGGAAATTCACAAAACTGCGTGCAGTCGTGTCCTAAGGGGATTCCTTTGACAACATCAATCGCAGCATTAAATCGTGATACAACGATACAATCATTCCGTAATTTCTTTGGTAGTGACCAAGGTTAATTGTTTTATATGAAGAAGGGCTGACTTTTTAAGTCAGTCCTTTTTCTGCAAGATAAGGCATTACATTATTGGCTAGCTAAAACGTTAAACGATATTTATTGGCATTAGAAATATGTGTTGTGAAAGAAAGGAACATTTTGAAAAGTATTTCATATATTGACTGTTTTGACGAATCGTACAGAAATAGTTTTTCTTTTTCCTATCTAATAAAAATTAGATTTTCTAAAACAGATATGTTTGGACATATGAACAACACGGCTCCTTTTACATACTTTGAAGAAAGGAGGATCTAATTTTTTAAGAAAATTGGCATATGCAAGCCTGGATGAGTTCAAATGGATAAAAATTCCAGTTGTTGCCAACTTACAATGTGATTTTTACAACAAGGATTTTTTGATGACGAAATCACCTTATGTGTGAAAATAAATCGAATTGGAACATCATCTGTTGATTTGAATTACTTAGGAATAAATCAAAACAGGGAGAGTCTTTTTGTAGGGCGAGGAACTGTCGTACAGATTGCAAAGCATACGGGCAAAAGTGTTCCGTGGTCTCAAGAAGATAAAAAGAGAATGCACGAATTAGAAGAACTAGCAAAATTGTAAAAAATAGACGTTGTTTAGGATATTTTCCTTCATCTTTCTGTCACAGTGGCCCTTGGAAACACATAGTATATGTTGACTAAATATATACCCATACGTTTGATCAGCTCTCACCTTAGCAAGGAGGGTTACAATACTTGAAAGAGAAAGAGTTTCAATCAAAGCCATTACTCACGAAAAGAGAGAGAGAAGTATTCGAATTGTTAGTTCAAGATAAGACAACAAAGGAGATTGCTAGCGAGCTCTTCATAAGCGAAAAAACGGTTCGGAACCATATCTCGAATGCGATGCAAAAGCTTGGTGTTAAGGGACGTTCTCAAGCGGTTGTTGAGCTCCTTAGAATGGGTGAACTAGAGCTCTAACCAATACCGGCTACCCTTTTCAGTAAGGAAGCCGGTTATTATTATATTTAGAAAAAATAGTAATGTATTACATAAAAACTAGCTGAATGAGAAAATATGTAACTTGCATTTTTAAAAGAAAACATGGAAAATATGTATTGATAAGCTCGTTTGTCTTAATAAGAAGCATATCATAACTAATTAGTGAGGATTTTAAGTGATGACAAATTATGCAAGTGTTAACGAACAAACCGTAGCTGATCTAGAAAAGGCGCTACGTCACATATCTGCTATTATAAAGCAAAAGGGCCGGGAAATATTAAACGATTATACCATCACTCCCCCTCAATTCGTTGCCTTACAATGGCTTTGGGAAAATGGGGACTTAACAATTGGTGAGCTTTCTAATAAAATGTACTTAGCGTGTAGTACAACGACAGATTTAGTAGATCGTATGGAAAAAAACCAATTAGTCTTAAGAGTGAAAGACCCAAAAGATCGAAGAGTTGTACGAATACATTTATTACAAGAGGGCGAACGTATTATTGAAGAAGTAATTGCTAAACGTCAACATTACTTAAAAGATATGCTCGTTACATTTGAAGAAAAAGAATTATCCATTTTGGAAAAATCGTTAATCAAGTTACAACATGAAATGAGAGAAGAATGAGGCGAATTATTTGAAAAGTCCAATCGGTGTCATTGATTCTGGAGTCGGCGGTTTAACAGTTGCAAAAGAAATAATGAGACAATTACCAAAAGAAGAAATTATCTATTTAGGGGATACAGCTCGGTGTCCTTATGGTCCTAGGCCTGCTGAAGAGGTACGTCGTTTCACGTGGGAATTAACAAATTACTTATTAGAAAATCATCATATAAAAATGCTAGTCATTGCTTGCAATACAGCCACAGCTATCGCTCTACATGAAATTCAAGAAAAAGTAAACATTCCTGTTATTGGAGTTATTTTCCCAGGAGCTAGAACGGCTGTAAAAGTAACGAAAAATGAACAAATCGGTGTTATTGGAACATTGAATACAATTAAAAGTGCTGCTTATGAAACAGCCCTTAAAACGCTAAATAATAATTTAACTATAGAGAGCTTAGCATGCCCTAAATTTGTGCCACTAGTTGAAAGTGGTGAATATGAAGGGAAAGAAGCAGAGTTAATTGTTGAAGAATCATTAGCTTCTTTTAAAGATCTTAAAATAGACACGCTAATTCTCGGGTGCACACATTATCCAATTCTTCAGCATCATATCGAGGAATTTATGGGACAAGCGGTAAGAATTATTTGTTCTGGTGATGAAACTGCTAGAGAGGTTAGTACGATTTTATCGTTTAAAAAGGCTCTAAATCAATCTTCTGGTAAACGTGAGCATTTGTTCTTAACAACAGGACCTCAAAAATTATTTGAGAAAATTGCTACTAAATGGTTTGAACATCCTATTGAAAATATCCGCACAATTTCATTGGATAATGTAGAGAATTTAAAAGCTTAAAAATCTTTAGAAACACGGTGTTAATGGACATCGTGTTTTATTTTGTATCAATTTATATATACGCCTTTTATTGTGAACTAAATTAAGCTCTTCCCACTTTTAGAAAGTTTGTACAAATAATCGGTCTAAAACAAATAATAGCTCGTATACATAGTAGTACAAACTGCCTTTGGAGGGATTTTAATGTCTAAATTCAACAAACAGATTGCAATCACTGTCATTGCGTCATCCATGCTACTCTCTGGTTGTGGTTTATTCAATGCAGAACAAGCTACAAAAGAAATTGATCCACCTCAAGATGTGACGTTTAAAGAAGAGGGGGAACAGTTAGATTCGGAAGGTAAAGTAGAAGATGTAAAAGGTGAAGAAGCAGCTGAAAAGGTGACGAGTCAATTATACTTAATTGATAAAAATGGATTTGTTGTCCCTTATTCGATGAATCTCCCTGAAACGAAGAGTGTTGCAAAACAAGCTTTAGAATATTTAGTAGAAGGTGGACCAGTTTCTAATATTCTTCCTAATGGATTCAAAGCAGTTCTTCCTCAGGACACACAGGTTTTAGGAGTGGATATTAAAGATGGAGTAGCAGTAGCTGACTTCTCTAAGGAATTTAATGCTTATAAAAAAGAGGATGAAGCAAAGATTTTACAAGCAATTACATGGACCTTAACTCAGTTTGACTCTGTAGAAAAAGTGAAAATATGGGTGAACGGTCATGAACAGAAAGAAATGCCTGTAAATGGTACACCAATTCAAGATGGTGTTACCCGTGATAGTGGGATCAACCTTGATTCAAGTGATGTAGTTGATATTACAAATACTCATCCGTTAACAGTTTATTACACTGCTGAATCAGATGGTCAACAGTACTTTGTACCAGTAACAAAGCGTGTTAGCAATACTGAAACAGATTCAATTGTTTCTGCTGTAGAAGAACTTGTTGAGGGTCCGACTGCTTCAACAAGTCTAATAAGTGACTTCCAAAATGGTGTTGAATTATTAAGTGCACCAAAATATGAAGATGGAAAAGTAACATTAGATTTTAACGAATCAATTTATGGAAGCTCTGATGAAGAACAAAAAATAATATCTTCTAATGTACTTCAATCTCTTGTATTGACATTAACTGAACAACAAGGAATTGAAAGTGTGGCTGTAACTGTCAATGGAAAAGCAGAATTAATAAATGAAAATGGAGAAAAGCTAACAGAACCTGTTACAAGACCTGCTAAAGTGAACACAGGTAGTTTTTAATAATAAGTTTTTGATATACTATAAAAAGGGTAAAAAGAGGTATGCTTCTAAAAGCTGCCTCTTCTTTCTTGTTTATACATAAAAAAAGTGGACTTTCATTGGAGGGAATTTGGAATGAGACATGATGGTCGAAGAGTAAATCAATTAAGAAAAATTGACATAGTAAAGGATTTTGTCATTCACCCAGAGGGTTCAGTATTAATTACCTTCGGAGAAACGAAGGTAATATGTAACGCAAGTATCGAAGACAGAGTACCTCATTTTATGCGTGGTGAAGGCAAAGGTTGGATTACTGCTGAGTATTCTATGCTCCCGAGAGCGACTAACCAACGCACGGTAAGAGAGTCCTCAAAAGGGAAGATCAGTGGTCGGACAATGGAAATACAACGGTTAATAGGTAGGGCATTACGTGCTGTTGTAGACCTAAAAGAATTAGGTGAAAGAACGATTTGGATCGACTGTGATGTCATACAAGCTGATGGCGGAACACGAACGGCATCGATTACAGGTGCATTTATTGCAATGACATTAGCTCTTGGAAAATTAGTAAATGGCGGTAAACTTAAGGTGTTACCTATTACAGATTATCTTGCTGCCGTTTCAGTTGGGGTTGACAAAGAGCATGGAGAGATCTTAGATTTAAATTATATTGAGGATTCAAGTGCCCAAGTAGACATGAATGTCATTATGACTTCACAAGGTAATCTTGTTGAGTTGCAGGGCACAGGGGAAGAATCAACATTCACAAGGCAACAATTGAACAGTATGCTTGATCTCGCTGAACAGGGAATTCAATCACTTGTTGAGCATCAGAAAGAGGCACTAGGGGATCTATCACTTATTGTGTCGGAAAACATGAAAAAGCAGGTTGGTACAAAGTGAAAGAGATAATTATTGCCACAAAAAATCAAGGGAAAGTAAAAGAATTTGAAGCATTGTTAGCTCCAATTGGTTTCCGTGTTCAATCACTTCTAGATTATCCTGATTCAATAGATGTAGAAGAGACAGGAAAGTCATTTGAAGAAAATGCAATATTAAAAGCAGAGGCAATTGCAATGCATTATCAGAGAATGACAATTGCAGATGATTCTGGATTAGCGATCGATTATCTAGGTGGTAAGCCGGGGATATTTTCTGCACGCTACGCAGGACCAGATAAAAATGATCAATCCAATATAAATAAAGTACTTGAAGACTTATCAGATGTACATGCTCTAGAGGACCGTTCTGCGAGGTTTATTTGTGCGTTAGCTATATCAATACCAGGTGAAAAAACAAAAACAGTTGTAGGTACATGTGAAGGGTATATCGCAACAGAGCCACAAGGGGAGAATGGGTTTGGTTATGACCCGATCTTCATATTAAAGAATAGAAATCAAACAATGGCAAACTTGACGAAAGAGGAAAAAAATCAGATTAGTCATCGTGCAGTGGCATTAAAAAAAGTAATAGAAGTCATCAAACACTCTTAAAATGGGGCGGCGTGTATAATGAAAGTTTTAATAATGAGTGATAGCCATGGCTTAACAACTGAAATAGATGACATTAAAAACCGTCATATCGATGAGGTTGATTATATGCTTCATTGTGGGGACTCTGAATTATCAGCTGAGAGTTCGGAGTTAATGGCATTTAAAGTTGTTAAAGGTAATTGTGATTTTGGTTCAAATTTGCCTGATGAGATAATTGAAGATCTTGGTGAAAATATTCTGTATATGACACATGGGCATTTATATAACGTTAAAGCAACATTAATGAATTTAAAATACCGAGCATTAGAGGTAAATGCGAAAGTTGCTTGTTATGGACACTCACATATTGCAGGTGCTGAGATCATTGATGGTGTTCTTTTTATTAATCCTGGTAGTATCAGGCTTCCAGTACTGCGAAGACAGAAAACGTATGCTATACTTGATATGGAAAATACATTAGCAAAGGTTACATTTTTTGAAGTTAATGGACAGAAACTTGAAGAAATTTCTCGGCAGTTTACGCTTGAATAGTAAATATGAGGGGGATCATTTCCCTCTTTAAGATAATTTCAAAAAAGTTAAGATAAGTTGTTGACTTTTACATCATTTGAAAATATAATAATAAATGTCGCTGATGATTATTGTGAAAATAACAAATTAAACACACAGTCAGTTGCTTAACTGAATAAAGTACTTAAATGTCCCAGTAGCTCAGCTGGATAGAGCATACGCCTTCTAAGCGTACGGTCGGGAGTTCGAATCTCTCCTGGGACGCCACTTATTACATACTCAACCTTTCATTACAAAATGAAAGGTTTTTTGTTTTCTTAAATACAATGAACTTTTTACTTTCCGAAATTTAACGGCTCAATCATCTGAAAAATATGGAAGATTACCTTACATGTTAGTACACAATGTAACATTTACCATGTAACATATACATAACGAAAGTTCACTATGATCTCTCGGACCTCTTATCTTTTAAATGTTATAAAATTACAGGTTTTAGAATAACCTCCTCAGATACGAATTTTTATTTTCAGCAAAAAAAAATAAAATTAGCCTTTCCATTTATATCAATAATGAAAGCGTATACAACAAAAATGATAAATCTAAATTATCAAATAATTCGTAAAACACTGTTGACACTTGCATTTATAGAGCGTAATATAAGTTCAAATAAAGTTACACGAACATTTAAAAAAGTGTAGAAAATTCGATCAAAAGTCTCAGAGTTTTCTATTCTCATATCATAAAGCAGTGAAGAGGATAAGTAGTCTTTGGAAAAGTATTCAACAGAGAACCGGGGTAGCTGGAAGCCGGTGATACTCCCAAATGATGAACTCGCCTCTGAGTGTTAATCTGAATGTTAGTAAGATTAACCGGGTCCCATTCTTCGGTACTCGTTATCAAAGTGAACAGTAAATCTGTTCGTAAGGTGGTCGCTTTTTGACCATGAAGAAGGGTGGTACCGCGAAAAAGTTTATTAACCTTTTTGCCCCTTTGACACACAAAGTTATGTGGAGTCTTATGAGGGGTGGGAAGGTTTTTTATATGCTGTTTTGTTAATACAATAACACGAAGGCTAGTAGCCTGCTAAGGGAGGAAAGAAAATGAGTACAAATGTACAGTTGAATAGCTCAACTGCCAAATGTACAAACACAATGTCAGGGTCATTAATGCTGATTGAAGCACTTAAACAGGAAAAAGTTGAAGTAATTTTCGGTTATCCTGGTGGTGCTGTATTACCTATTTATGATAGCTTATACGATTCAGGTATGAACCACGTATTAACTCGACATGAACAAGGTGGTATACACGCAGCAGAAGGTTATGCACGCATCTCTGGTAAGCCTGGCGTTGTGATTGCTACATCTGGTCCAGGTGCTACAAATTTAGTTACTGGATTAACAGATGCGATGATTGACTCATTACCATTAGTAGTTTTTACAGGGCAGGTTGCTTCTAGTGTAATCGGTTCAGATGCTTTCCAAGAAGCTGATATTTTGGGGATCACAACTCCAATTACAAAACATAACTATCAAGTTCGTGAAGTAAGTGAACTCCCAAGAATTATTAAAGAAGCATTTCATATTGCGACAACAGGTAGACCTGGTCCAGTATTAATTGATATTCCTAAAGATATTGCGATTTTTGAAGGGGAATTTAGCTATGATATGCCTGTTAATCTACCAGGATATCAACCAAATAGTGAACCAAATTATTTACAAATTCGCAAATTAGTGGAAGCTGTAAGTAGAGCGAAAAAACCAGTCATTTTAGCAGGAGCAGGTGTTTTACACGCAAATGGATCCGAAGAGCTAATAAAATACGTAGAACAACAGCAAATACCTGTTGCAAACACGTTACTAGGCTTAGGGGGATTCCCAGCAGATCATTCTTTATTTTTAGGAATGGCTGGAATGCATGGTACTTATACAGCTAACATGGCTCTATATGACTGTGACTTACTGATCAGTATTGGGGCAAGGTTTGATGACCGAGTTACTGGTAACTTAGAGCATTTCGCGAAAAAAGCAACAGTTGCTCATATTGATATCGATCCTGCAGAGATTGGGAAGAATGTTCCAACTCAAATCCCTATCGTTGGTGATGCAAAGCTTGTTTTAGAGCAATTAATAAAACAAGACGGAAAACAAGGCGATAATAAGGAATGGAATGAACAACTCGCTAATAATAAGCAAGAATATCCATTGGTTTATAACGATAGTGATACAGAGTTAAAACCACAAAATATCTTAGAGCTTATTCACAAGTGGACAAAAGGTGAAGCAATCGTTACAACTGATGTAGGTCAGCATCAAATGTGGGCAGCCCAATATTATAACTTTAAAAATCCTAATAAATGGGTAACATCTGGAGGACTTGGAACAATGGGCTTTGGCCTACCAGCAGCAATTGGAGCACAATTAGCTGATCGAGAATCAACTGTAGTTGCAGTTTTAGGTGATGGTGGTTTCCAAATGACACTTCAAGAGCTTTCAGTCATTCATGAATTAAACTTACCTATTAAAGTTGTTATTTTAAATAACGGAGCTTTAGGTATGGTGAGACAGTGGCAAGAATTATTTTACGAAGAAAGATACTCTCATTCGAAATTCGTATCTCAACCAGATTTCGTTAAACTATCTGAAGCTTACGGTATTAAAAGTGCTCGTATTGAGAAAAGTGATGAAGGCTGGGAAGAGAAATTGAAAGAAGCTATCACTTCAGATGAACCAGTACTTTTAGATATACATGTTTGTAAGAATGAAAATGTCTATCCTATGGTAGCCTCTGGAAAAGGGTTGCATGAAATGGTAGGTGTTAAACTATGAAAAGAATCATCTCATTAACAGTTCTTAATCAAACTGGAGTTTTAAATAGAATTACAGGTTTATTTTCAAAAAGACATTTCAATATTGAGAGCATAACAGTAGGTCATGCTGAAACAGAAGGTGTTTCACGAATGACACTTGTTGTAAATGTTCAAGAAGAAAAAGAAGTCGAGCAAATCACGAAGCAATTGAATAAGCAAATTGATGTGATTAAGGTTACTGATATTACAGCACATTCAATTGTATCAAGAGAGCTGGCGTTAATTAAAGTAATGTCCACTCCAGCGACAAGAATGGAGCTTCAAGGACTCATTCAACCATTCCGTGCTTCAGTCATTGATGTCAGCCGAGAAAGTGTTGTTGTTCAAGTAACAGGCGAACCTGAGAAAATTGAAGTTTTAATAGATTTATTGAAACCTTATGGAATCAAAGAAATTGCACGAACTGGAACCACAGCTTTCACTCGCGGAACTCAAAGATCTGTAAAAGAAGTTCCAATATCAATTGTATAAAAGTTAGCGATCTTACCTGAATAACACAGGTTTTAAGATTCATATATAAAGCAATTATCTTATTTAATTCTTACTACTATTTTAAGGGAGAGATTATACATGACAAAGGTATATTATAACGGAGACGTAAACGAAGCAGCATTACAAGGGAAAACAGTTGCAATTATTGGATATGGTTCACAAGGGCATGCGCACGCATTAAACTTAAAAGAAAGTGGAGTTAATGTCATTGTAGGTGTTCGTCAAGGTGGTTCTTTCAATAAAGCTGTTGAAGATGGTCATACAGTATTATCGGTTGCTGAGGCAGCAGAGCAAGGCGATTTAGTAATGGTATTACTACCAGATGAGCAACAAGCGAAAGTATATCAAGAAGAAATTAAACCAGGCTTAGAAGCTGGAAACTCTTTAGTATTTGCTCACGGATTTAACGTGCATTTCAGCCAAATCGTACCTCCAGCAGATGTTGACGTATTCTTAGTTGCACCAAAAGGTCCAGGACATTTAGTAAGAAGAACATATGAAGAAGGTGCTGGTGTACCTGCATTATTCGCTATCTACCAAGATGTAACTGGTAACGCAAAAGAAACTGCTTTAGCATATGCAAAAGGTGTTGGCTCAGCACGTGCGGGTGTATTAGAAACTACATTTAAAGAAGAAACTGAAACAGATTTATTTGGAGAGCAAGCAGTACTATGTGGTGGTTTAACTTCATTAGTAAAAGCTGGTTTCGAAACATTAGTAGAAGCTGGATACCAACCTGAGGTTGCTTACTTTGAATGTTTACATGAATTAAAATTAATCGTTGACTTAATGTATGAAGATGGTATGGCTGGAATGAGATATTCAATTTCTGATACTGCACAATGGGGTGACTTCGTTTCAGGACCACGCGTAGTAGACAGCAGTTCTAAAGAAGCGATGAAAGAAGTTCTTAAAGATATCCAAACAGGTAAATTTGCAAAAGAGTGGATCTTAGAAAACCAAGCTAATCGTCCACAGTTTAATGCAATCAATAACAACGAAAATGAACACCAAATTGAAGTTGTAGGTAAAAAGCTTCGTGCTATGATGCCGTTCGTAAAATCTAAACAAAATAAGAAAGAAGCTGTGAGTGCGAAAAATTAACCTTTTTGTTACAACGCTCCGTGATGGCGAACAATCTAAAAAGGCTTAAACTTAATGTTAAATAAATGCGTGAGATTGCATAAATAGCTAGAAAAACTCGGCATTGTCGTTAATGAAGCAGGTTTTCCTGCTTCATTAAAAAGTGATTTATTAGCAGTTTAAGAAATCGTAAAGAAGTCAAAAACAGCTCAGTAATCGGGCTAGCTCCTTGGAAGCAAGTCTACTAAATTAAATCACTAGAAGGGGGATAGAACATGAAAAAAACAATTGCATTATTACCGGGTGATGGAATTGGTAAAGAAGTTGTTGATGTAACAGTTGATATCTTAAAAGCTATTGCAGAACATTTTCATCATCAATTTCAATTTAACTATGGACTTATCGGTGGAGACGCAATCGATCAAAAAGGCACTCCACTACCAGAAGAAACTATTGCTATCTGTAAGGATTCCGATGCAATTATTTTAGGTGCTGTTGGTGGACCGAAATGGGACCAGAATCCTATGGAACTTAGACCAGAACGTGGACTATTAGCATTAAGGAAAGAACTTGATTTATTTGCAAATCTACGACCAATTAAAACATTTGAAAGTTTGTTAGACTCTTCCCCTTTAAAGAAAGAGTATGTTGATGGAGTAGATTTTGTAATCGTTCGAGAGCTAACAGGCGGATTATATTTCGGCAAGCCAAGTGAACGAATTGTTCATGAAGGTGAGGATGCTGTAGTAGATACTTTACTTTACAAGCGTTATGAAATCGAGCGAATCCTTGTTTCAGCATTTGAAATTGCCTCTAAGCGTCGCAAACATGTCACATCTGTTGATAAGGCGAACGTATTAGAATCAAGCCGAGTGTGGAGAGAAGTGGCAGAAGAGGTAGCTGCAAGATATCCAGATGTTACCCTAGAGCATATGCTTGTTGATAATGCAGCAATGCAGCTTATCCGCTCACCTAAACAGTTCGATGTTATTGTTACAGAGAATATGTTTGGTGACATATTAAGTGACGAAGCATCGATGATTACTGGTTCACTAGGATTGCTGTCTTCTGCAAGCTTATCTTCTAGTGGATTGCATTTATTTGAGCCAGTACACGGTTCTGCTCCAGACATTGCTGGGAAAAACATTGCGAATCCGATTGCAACTATTCTTTCTGCAGCAATGATGCTACGCCAATCATTTGGTTTAGAAGAAGAAGCAAAGGCAATTGAAAAGGCTGTTGATAATGTATTGAATGCTGGTAACAGAACAGCTGACCTTGCTGAAGATGGAAAGGCTGTTTCCACAAAGCAAATAGGTGAAGAGATTAAAAATGCACTTGGAGATGACCATGCAATCTTAAATATTATGGAAGCTTATTCATAAATCGTAATATTAAAAGACCTGATCTTCAAGCCTGTGCTAACAATAGACCAATATACTATGTTATCTACTTGATAATTAACGATACCTGAGTTTGAGGGGTCTGACACGTGCATTTGTCAGCCCCTCATTTTTCCATCTATAAAAGGAGGTTTATGACCATGAAGCCTAGAACGATAATTGAAAAGATATATGATGAGCATATTGTTCAGCAAGAACAAGGTAAGCCTGATCTAATTTATATTGATTTACACTTAATACATGAAGTTACATCACCACAGGCATTTGAAGGTTTGCGTGAAAAAAATCGTAAAGTAAGAAGACCAGACAGAACATTTGCTACGATGGATCATAACATCCCAACGGTAAACCGCTTTGTGATTAATGATGAGGTTGCAAAACTTCAAATTGGAGCATTAGAACGTAACTGTAAAGAATTTGGAATTCGTTTAGCTGACCTTGAAAGTGAAGATCAAGGAATAGTCCATGTTATTGGACCTGAATTAGGCTTAACACTTCCAGGGAAAACAATTGTATGTGGTGATAGTCATACATCAACACATGGAGCCTTTGGAGCGATTGCCTTTGGAATTGGTACTAGTGAAGTAGAACATGTCTTAGCAACACAGACATTATGGAGACAACGTCCAAAAACGTTAAACATACATGTTCCAGGAAAACTTCAAAATGGGGTTACTGCTAAGGATGTCATTTTAGCTGTAATTGGAAAATACGGAGTTCGTTTTGGTACAGGTTTTATTATTGAGTTTACAGGTGAGGTTATTGAGAGCTTATCAATGGATGAGCGAATGACAATCTGTAATATGTCGATTGAAGCTGGAGCAAGGGCAGGTCTTATCGCACCAGATGAAACAACTTTCTCTTATATTAAAGGAAGGAAATATGCACCAACAGGTGAAGAGTTCGATAAGGCAGTAGAATATTGGAAAACGTTAAAAACTGATGAAGGCGCAGAATATGATGAAGTCATTACGTTACAAGGTGAAGACATTGCTCCAATGGTAACTTGGGGAACAAACCCTGGAATGGCAGTTGGTGTTGACGAAAAGACACCTGATCTAAACGGTTTTCAAAATTCAGAAGAAGTAGATGAAGCAAAACGTGCATTTGATTATATGGGATTACAACCAAATATGAAGATTGAGGATATTACAATTGATCATGTCTTTATTGGGTCTTGTACAAATTCACGTTTGACAGATTTACGCCAAGCAGCTGAAGTTATTAAAGGACTAAAAGGGCAAAAGGTTGCTCCTACCGTCAGAGCAATCGTTGTACCTGGATCTCAAACAGTTAAAAAGGTAGCAGAAGCGGAAGGCTTAGATGTCATTTTTAAAGAAGCTGGCTTTGAATGGAGAGAGTCTGGCTGTAGTATGTGTTTAAGCATGAATAATGATGTTGTTCCAGAAGGAGAACGTTGTGCTTCGACCTCAAATCGAAACTTTGAAGGTAGACAGGGTAAAGGTGCGAGAACACATCTAGTAAGCCCTGCTATGGCAGCAGCTGCAGCATTACACGGTAAATTTGTTGATGTTCGACACATTCAGAAGGAGAAAATTCACGCATAATAGGAGGGGCAAAATGAAACCTTTTACTACCCATACTGGGAAAATAGCAGTTTTAAATAGAGCAAATGTTGACACAGATCAAATTATTCCAAAGCAATTCCTTAAAAGAATCGAAAAAACAGGCTATGGTCGATTTGCCTTTTTCGATTGGAGATACCTTCCTGATGGATCTGATAATCCAGAATTTGAATTAAATCAAGAGAAAAGTAAGGGAGCCTCTATTTTACTAGCTGGAGAAAATTTCGGTTGTGGATCTTCTCGTGAGCATGCTCCTTGGGCTCTGTCAGATTACGGATTTCAAGTTATTTTAGCACCTTCCTATGCAGATATTTTCCATCAGAACTGTCTAAAAAATGGCTTGTTGCCAATTACTTTAGATCAATCTGTTTTAGATGTGATCCGAGAAAAGGCAAATGCTGAAGGATACGAACTAAAAATAGACTTAGAAGAGCAAAAGCTTACGGATAGTGATAATCTTTCAGAATCATTTGCTGTTGATCCATACTGGAAAGACATGCTGCTATATGGGAAAGACGAAATTGACTTAACACTAAACTACAACGAAAAAATTCAAAAATTTGAAGAAAGTAGAGCTGCATTTCTATAATGCCAGCTCTTTTTTTGTTCAAAGCTACTTTTTAATTAGGTACCGCTTGTTTTCCAAGAGTTGGATTGATAAACTTGTAAGCAAAGATTCGCTGCTGGAGTTGACCACCATATGAATGAGAAAAAACGTTCAAAGATCATTCCCTTCCCTAATTTGAAAGAACGATACATAGATAAGGGAATGGCCTTATTAAAAGAGAAAAAGTATCATGAGGCACTTGATATGTTTTCTGAAGCTAAAAATTTAAATGAAGATAAGGCAGAGCTCTATTTAGGTATGGCAATTTGCTTTATGGAGCTTGGAGAATTAAAAGAAGCGAAAGAAATTTGTAAGAAAATGCTTCTGGAAGATATTGGTCACTACTTTACGGTGTTACAAATTTATTTAACGATTTTAATTCAGCTTCGAGAATATCACGAAGTTCAAACTACAATCGAAGCTGTGTTAGAAGAGAATCATCTTCCTGCAGAAAGTGCGGAGCATTTTTATAAATTATTAGAATTTAGTCGGAAAATGACTCAAAATGATGAGGATATTTTTGAAGATGATAATGATGCGGGTTCGACATATATTGAAGACATTCTTGAAAACACAAACAAGCAAATGGCTTATATCCAATCATTACAAGATAGAAATTTAAGTAAGCATTACTCATCGTTAAAGGTCCTATTAGAAAATCCAAATAGTCATCCGATGATTAAATCTATGATTTTACATCTAATGATAGAGAACGAAGTTGAAAAGGAAGTGACGGTGTACAAATTTGGCGAATCCGTCACGGTCATCCCTGCAAAGCTCAACGATATTGCCGATTTACCTTTTACGAAGAAAGTCCTAAATATATTAGATGACACGTTAGGGCAAGAAAATCCCACTCTTTTTGAGGCGGTAAAAGAGCTATGGATTAGACATTTATATGTTCTTTTCCCACTTCTTCCTCAACCGACAGATGGTAATTTATGGGCTGCTGCTCTTCATATAGTTGGATATGAGATGCATGGAATAGTATTAGATCCTGAGGAAGTTCAGCAAATGTACGGGCTGTCTATATCGACATTACAAGAAGTATGTAAAAAAATATATCAAATAGAAGAAATTTCTTATATGCAAATATGAGGCTATATGTTGAAAGGAATGTTTTCTATGTTATAATAAAATGGTTGCAAAATAGTGATCATCGTATATAAGGTCTTTTAAGTGTGGGCAAAAATGGGCCTTCTATTTTATCTCGTTCCAACCTGTCGTATAGGCGGTTGACAATAGGAACTATGGTAGTGAAACGAACATCGATGGGGATGAGGAGAATCTCACGTCTGGATGTTTCAATTATGCGAAATCCTTAAGCATGGTTAGTATTCGGTTATTTTTACCGTACATAAAACAGGTATATCATAGTGTTTGATTGTTTAAACTGGACAAGCAACCACCATTTACCTATCACTTATTCGCACAATCATTATAGATTTTTGGAGGGAACAACACATGTCAGTAAAATGGGAAAAATTAGAGGGGAACGATGGCGTTCTTACGGTTGAAGTTTCTGCAGAGGACTTCACAAAAGCACTTGATGAAGCATTTAAAAAGGTAGTTAAGCAGGTTTCTATTCCTGGATTCCGTAAAGGTAAAATTCCACGTGGTATGTTTGAACAACGCTTTGGTGTAGAATCTCTATATCAAGATGCATTAGATATTATCTTACCGACAGCATATCCTAATGCAGTTGATGAAGCTGGAATTGAACCAGTGGATCGTCCTGAAATTGATGTTGAACAAGTTGAAAAAGGAAAAAGCTTAATTTTCACTGCAAAGGTTACAGTTAAACCAGAAGTGAAATTAGGTGAATATAAAGGTCTAGAAGTTGAAAAATTAGACGACACTGTAACAGATGAAGATGTGGAGAATGAATTAAAACAACTTCAAGAACGTCAAGCAGAATTAGCTGTTAAAGAAGAAGGCGCGATTGAAAACGGTGATACTGCAGTTCTTGACTTTGATGGCTATGTTGATGGAGAAGCTTTTGAAGGTGGAGCAGCTGAAAACTACTCATTAGAAATTGGTTCAGGTTCATTCATCCCTGGCTTTGAAGAACAGCTTATCGGTTTAGAAGCTGGAGCTGAGAAGGATGTCGAAGTAACATTCCCTGAAGAATATCACGCTGAAAATCTTGCAGGAAAGCAAGCTGTTTTCAAAGTGAAGATTCATGAAATTAAAGCGAAAGAGCTTCCAGCTTTAGATGATGAATTTGCTAAAGATGTTAACGAGGAAGTTGAAACACTTGAAGAACTTAGAGCTCAAACAAGAACTCGTCTTGAAGAAGCTAAAAAGACTGAAGCTGAAAATCAACTAAGAGATACTCTAGTTGAGAAAGCTGCTGAAAGTGTAGAAGTTGATATTCCAAATGCATTAATTGAAAACGAAATTTCACGCATGATGCAAGAGTTTGAGCAACGTCTTCAAATGCAAGGTATGAACCTTGACTTATACTTCCAATTCTCAGGTCAAGATGAAGAAGCATTAAAAGCTCAAATGAAAGTTGATGCAGAGAAACGTGTAAAATACAACTTAACACTTGAAGCAATTGTTAAAGCGGAAAACATTGAAGTTTCTGATGAGGATGTTGAAGCGGAATTATCTAAAATGGCTGAAATGTACAATATGCCAATTGAAAATATCAAACAAGCATTAGGTGGATCAGCTGAAGGTCTTAAAGAAGATTTAAAAGTTCGTAAAGCGATCGATTTTCTTGTAGAAAATAGTAAAGTTGTTGCATAATAATAATAATTAAAGAACAAGGCGCGAGTGGATCGTGCCTTGTTTTGTACAATTATGTTTTATTTATATTCCTTTGGGAATGATATAAGAAAGCCAATACATACATACACATGAAGTAATAAAATAAGTAATAATTCGAAAAGGCTTAACATGCTAAAAAATAGGGAAATGGAAATAAAGTACAATGAAAACTTTTTTCTATTTTTTCAACTTTGTAACCTTTTACAAAGTTGAAGTAGTATCATTACCTGTCTTCGCGTTACTTATGGTAAAATGCAATACATACCTGTTTTAAAATTAGTTTCTTTACATATATGTAAAGAAAAGAAAAGCATCCACCTTCTATTCCCTGACATGGTTGGGAAAGATAGACATTAAATTAGGGTTGGGTAGAATTATTAAAGAATGAGATAAAGATACAAGGGGTGAAACAATGTTTAAATTTAACGACGAAAAAGGACAATTGAAATGTTCATTTTGTGGTAAAACCCAAGATCAGGTTCGTAAGTTAGTAGCTGGACCTGGAGTATACATATGTGATGAGTGTATTGAGCTTTGCACAGAAATCGTTGAAGAAGAGCTAGGCACTGAAGAAGAAGTTGAATTTAAAGATGTTCCAAAACCGAAAGAAATTGATGAAATTCTAGATGAGTATGTTATTGGTCAAGACCAAGCTAAGAAATCTTTAGCAGTTGCCGTATATAATCATTATAAACGAATTAATTCTAATAGTAAGATTGATGATGTTGAGCTTTCCAAAAGTAACATTGCAATGATCGGTCCTACTGGAAGTGGTAAAACATTGCTTGCTCAAACATTAGCACGTATATTAAATGTTCCTTTTGCAATCGCTGATGCAACATCATTAACAGAAGCAGGTTATGTAGGTGAAGATGTTGAAAACATTTTGTTAAAACTAATTCAAGCCGCTGACTATGATGTTGAAAAAGCAGAAAAGGGTATTATTTATATCGATGAAATCGATAAGGTTGCTCGTAAATCTGAGAATCCTTCCATTACACGTGATGTATCAGGAGAAGGTGTTCAGCAAGCATTGCTTAAAATTCTTGAGGGTACGGTAGCTAGTGTTCCTCCACAAGGTGGTAGAAAGCATCCACACCAAGAATTTATTCAAATTGATACAACCAACATTCTGTTCATTTGTGGTGGAGCGTTTGATGGCATTGAACAAATTATTAAACGCCGTCTTGGCAAAAAAGTTATTGGTTTTGGATCAGACAACAAAAATGCAGACCTAGATAAAAAAGCTCTTCTTTCACAAGTATTGCCAGAAGATTTATTGAAATTTGGTTTAATACCTGAATTTATTGGTCGTTTACCTGTAATTGCGAGCTTAGAGCCACTTGATGAAGATGCATTAGTTGAAATCCTAACGAAACCAAAAAATGCTCTAGTAAAACAATATCAAAAAATGCTTGATCTAGATGGAGTTGAACTTGAGTTTGAAGAGGGAGCACTGATGGAGATTGCTAAAAAAGCAATTGAAAGAAAAACTGGTGCCCGCGGTCTACGTTCAATTATCGAGGGTATTATGCTTGATATGATGTTTGACCTACCTTCTAGAGACGATATTACGAAAACAATTATAACTGCTGAGACTGTTACAGGAAATATCTCGCCAAAGCTTGTCCTAAATGATGGGACAGTTATACAAGATGATAAAAAAACATCTGCTTAAGTTAGCAATTGTTTAACGTTAGATAGGAAGCTGATATATATCAGCTTCCTTTTTCGTGTATTCAAAAATAGAAAAAGTAATTCTTTCTTTGATAAAAGCTCTTTTCTAAGAGATTGTTGCTTTTAAAACAAGGCTCTTTTCTAAAAGATTGTTGTTTTTGAACAAAACTGATTAGGGTGATTGGTGCGGAAGGTGCGAGACTCCTGTGGGAGTAGCGGGACAGGTGAGACCCCGCAGGCGCTTCGCGCTGAGGAGGCTCATCGCCCGCCCCACGGAAAGCAAGCATCCTGGAGCGCCAATCAACCAACCCAATACTATTTTAAAAGCAACAAAGTTTGCGAAAACAGCCTAAAACAAAAACTAATTCAGGTTGATTGGAACGGATTGCGAGACTCCTACGGGAGCAGCGGGACAGGTGAGACCCCGCAGGGCGTTTACGCCGAGGAAGCTCACCGCCCGCTCCGCGGAAAGCGAGCAACTCTCTGGAATCAACCACACCGGAGTTCTTGGTAAATAGCACCAAGTATGCGAAAACAGCATTGATAAAAAGGCTCTCTATCCCTACATATTCGACAGCCTGATAACATCAGTTCGTTATTCCTTTAATTTAGAAGAGATTGTAATATGCTATAGATGTTTTAAAAGAAAAACATGTTTATTCCAGTAGAACCTCGGAGATACTAGCTATAAATAACCGCTTCATACTAAAAGTACCTACAAATATTTTGCCTAAGCTAAAAGGCAAGCTGAAGCTTGTCTTTTGTCAGCTTTAAGTGAAAAGGGAATCCATATTACATAATAGGCACTTTCATTTTCTTTATGGTTTACTTTGTTTAATGACTGATCTACTAAGTAGACATAGGACAAGATAAAAAAATAATCTACAAGGCCGGAGATTATACACTCTAAGAATGATCTAAGTGACTCCGTCTATATATCAACTTGTAGCGGTAAACAAGAGACTTTAGCAGGAGGGACTACAATGAGTTGGACAAGTATCGCTTTGTTTATTCAGTTGTTTTTTGGGATTATTATCGGGATGTATTTCTGGAATTTATTAAAAAACCAAAGAACTCAAAAAATCTCGATTGACCGTGAATCTAAAAAAGAAATGGAACAATTACGGAAGATGAGAGCGATTCGTTTAACAGAACCTTTAGCTGAAAAAGTAAGACCACAAAGTTTTCAGGATATAGTTGGACAAGAGGATGGAATTCGTTCATTACGTGCAGCCCTTTGTGGTTCAAATCCACAGCATGTGATTATTTATGGACCACCAGGAGTTGGGAAAACGGCTGCTGCAAGGCTTGTGTTAGAGGAAGCGAGAAGAAATGTGAGAACACCCTTCAAAGAAAATGCTGTCTTTGTTGAATTGGATGCAACAACAGCTAGATTTGATGAAAGAGGAATTGCTGATCCTTTAATTGGCTCCGTACATGATCCAATTTATCAAGGTGCAGGTGCAATGGGGCAAGCAGGTATTCCGCAGCCAAAGCAAGGTGCTGTAACAAATGCACATGGTGGAGTCTTATTTATTGATGAAATTGGCGAATTGCACCCAATCCAAATGAATAAGCTGTTAAAAGTGTTGGAAGATCGAAAAGTTTTTTTAGAAAGTGCGTATTATAATGAAGAAAACACACAAATCCCAACACATATCCATGACATTTTTAAAAATGGTTTGCCGGCTGATTTTCGTTTAATTGGTGCAACGACTAGAACACCAAATGAAATTCCACCTGCAATTCGATCAAGATGTCTTGAGGTATTCTTTAGAGATCTTGAGCAAGATGAGCTTTCAATTGTCGCGAAAAAGGCAGCGAATAAGGTTGATATGATCGTAAGTGATGAAGGAATAGATATGCTAACTTCATATGTCCGTAATGGCCGTGAAGTGGTAAATTTAATGCAAATTGCTACAGGTATGGCAATGTCTGAGGACCGAAATGAAATTACTGTAGAGGACATTAAGTGGGTTATCCATTCAAGCCAATTAACACCTAGACATGAGAAGAAGATTAATAAAAAGGCGAAGATAGGTTTAGTAAATGGATTAGCTGTCTATGGCCCAAATACAGGTGCACTTTTAGAAATTGAAGTAACAGTAATCCCGGCTGAGAAAGATAAAGGTACCATTAATATTACTGGTATTGTCGAGGAAGAAAGTATTGGTGACCGTTCAAAATCGATTAGAAGAAAAAGTATGGCAAAAGGATCAATTGAAAATGTTATAACTGTACTTCGTTCAATGGGGATTAAAGCGGGAGATTATGATATTCATGTGAACTTCCCAGGTGGTACACCGATAGATGGTCCATCCGCAGGTATTGCTATGGCAACTGGAATCTTTTCTGCTATTCATAAAATTGCTATTGATAATAAGGTAGCAATGACAGGTGAAATTAGTATACATGGTAATGTGAAGCCTATTGGTGGAGTCATTCCGAAGATAAAAGCTGCTAAAAAAGCTGGAGCGAAAACGGTAATCATTCCTCAGGAAAATATGGAATCGATCATAAAGGGTATTGATGGAATTGACATTGTCCCTGTTACAAATTTACAAGAAGTATTTGACTTAGCCCTTGTAAACCCACCAACAGAGAAGGCCAATCCTTTGCTTCAAAATAATTTACAAGCAACATACCCACATCAGGAATCTGTCTAATATAAAATCGGGGTCAGACCCCTATAGAGTTAATTGGCTAATTATTTAGTAAAAACCAGGGTCAGACCCCTATAGAGTTATTTGCTAATTATTTAGTGAAAAACTTTGTAGGGGTCTGACCCCTTTATAAAGCTTTTACTAAGTATTTAGTGACCAGCCATATAGAAGTCAGACCCTTTTATAGAAAATTTCTTTTTCAACTCAAAGTGAATAGGGTATACTACCTAAATGAGAAAAGTGGTTACAAATAGACACTAGTAAAAGAATAGGATAGAATTGTACAAAGAACTAACTATTATGTCATGGAGGTATAAGCGCATGGCGAAATCAAATACACAAATCGTCCCCCTCCTACCGTTACGAGGCTTGCTAGTATATCCAACGATGGTACTACACCTTGATGTAGGGAGAGATAAATCTGTTCAGGCGTTAGAAAAAGCAATGATGGATGATCATATCATCTTTTTAACGACACAAAAAGAGATTGCGATAGATGAGCCGAAAAAGGAAGATATTTACGAAATTGGAACATTAACGAAAATAAAACAAATGTTAAAATTACCGAATGGAACCATTAGAGTACTTGTTGAAGGTTTAGAGCGTGGCGAAATTAAACGCTTTGTTGAAGAAGATGAATATTATTCTGTTGAGGTTTCTATCTATCAGGACCCAGAAGTTAAGAGTGTTGAAGAAGAAGCCTTAATGAGAACTATGTTAGAATATTTTGAGCAATACATAAAGCTTTCAAAAAAGGTATCCGCTGAAACATATGCTACAGTATCAGATATAAATGAGCCTGGAAGAATGGCAGATATTATTGCTTCACATTTACCTCTAAAGTTAAAAGAAAAGCAAGAGGTACTTGAAACACTTGATTTAAGAGAAAGACTAAACAAAGTAATTTCAATAATTCATAATGAGAAGGAAGTTCTACAGCTTGAGAAGAAGATCGGCCAGCGTGTGAAGCGTTCTATGGAACGTACACAAAAAGAATATTATCTTCGTGAGCAAATGAAAGCCATTCAAAAAGAACTTGGTGAAAAAGAAGGTAAGGTTGGTGAAGTATCATCACTAACTGAGCGGATCGAACAAGCAGGTATGCCTGATCATATAAAATCAGTTGCTTTCAAGGAATTAGACCGTTATGAAAAAGTCCCTGCAAGCTCTGCTGAAAGTGCCGTTATCCGAAACTATATTGAATGGCTTCTATCATTACCTTGGACAAATGCAACAGAAGATCGTTTAGATATCAATATAGCAGAAGAAATCCTTAATGAGGATCATTATGGCCTTGAAAAAGTGAAAGAACGTGTATTAGAGTACTTGGCAGTTCAACAACTAACAAATTCTTTAAAAGGACCGATTCTCTGCTTAGCTGGACCTCCAGGTGTTGGAAAAACATCGTTAGCACGTTCAGTCGCAAAGTCGTTAAATCGCCATTTTGTCCGTATTTCACTTGGTGGTGTTAGGGACGAATCTGAAATTCGTGGACATCGCCGTACATATGTAGGCGCCATGCCAGGTAGAATTATTCAGGGAATGAAAAAGGCAGGAACGATAAATCCAGTTATTCTATTAGATGAAATTGATAAAATGTCTAATGATTTTAGAGGGGATCCATCATCAGCATTGCTTGAAGTTTTAGATCCTGAACAAAATCATAGCTTCAGTGATCATTATGTTGAAGAAACCTATGATCTATCAAAGGTAATGTTTATTGCGACAGCAAACAACTTAGCTACAATTCCTGGACCGCTTCGTGATCGTATGGAAATTATTAATATCGCTGGCTATACAGAGCTTGAAAAAGTTCATATTGGGAAGGATCATTTACTACCAAAGCAGCTTAAGGAGCACGGTCTTAAAAAATCTCATTTACAAATTCGAGATGACGCGATCTTAAGCATTATTCGCTATTACACAAGAGAAGCTGGTGTGCGTGGTCTAGAACGTCAGCTAGCTACAGTTTGTCGTAAAGCTGCAAAGCTCATTGTAAAAGAAGAGCGTAAAAAGATTATCATAACTGATAAAAACCTTGAAGACTATCTTGGTAAAAATCGTTTTAGATATGGTCAAGCGGAACTCGAAGACCAAATTGGTGTTGCAACAGGGTTAGCCTATACAACTGTTGGAGGAGATACCTTATCAATTGAAGTATCTGTATCACCAGGAAAAGGTAAGCTTATTCTAACTGGTAAACTAGGCGATGTAATGAAGGAGTCTGCACAAGCTGCGTTTAGTTACATAAGATCACGTGCAGAAGAGCTTGAAATTGACCGAGACTTTCATGAGAAAAATGACATTCATATTCATGTACCTGAGGGTGCTGTTCCAAAGGATGGACCGTCAGCTGGAATAACGATGGCAACAGCGTTAATCTCAGCATTAACAGGAAGACCTGTTAGGAAAGAGGTTGGAATGACAGGGGAAATCACTTTGCGAGGAAGAGTTCTACCAATTGGTGGTTTAAAAGAAAAAACACTAAGTGCCCACCGCGCCGGGTTGACGAAAATAATCGCACCAAGGGATAATGAAAAAGATTTAGATGACATTCCAGAAAGTGTTCGTAATGAGCTTACCTTTGTGCTTGTGTCACATCTAGATGAAGTATTAAAACATGCATTAGCAGAGGAGAAGCAATGAAAGTAACTAGTTCAGAAATCGTAATAAGTGCAGTAAAGCCGGACCAATATCCAGCTGTTGATCTTCCTGAGATCGCATTAGCAGGACGGTCAAATGTTGGGAAATCATCATTTATTAATAAAATGCTTGCGAGAAAAAGCCTTGCAAGAACATCATCAAAACCTGGAAAAACACAAACGTTAAATTTTTATATTATTAATGAAATTTTGCATTTCGTTGATGTACCGGGCTATGGGTATGCAAAGGTAAGTAAGAAAGAGCGTGAAGCATGGGGGAAAATGATTGAAACGTATATAACAACTCGTGAACAGCTTCGGGCTGTTGTACTGTTAATAGACGTTCGTCATCCACCATCAAAAGATGATGTATTAATGTATGGATTTTTAAAGCATTATGAAATCCCGACAATCATTGTCGCTACTAAAGCAGATAAAATTCCAAAAAGCAAATGGCAAAAGCATGTGAAAATCATTAAGGATTCATTAAACATGGAAAAGTCAGACTCATTTGTTTTGTTTTCATCAGAAACAGGTCAAGGTAAAGATGAAGCGTGGAAAATTATCGAAAGTTATACATCATAAGAAAAGCGCAAGCGCCTTGTTCAGCCTAGGGCAAATAAGTTGCTAATGAAATGAAGGTGTTCTTTACCTTCAATTCATTAGTGGCTTAGACCCAAGAGGGTCTAAGCGCTGGAGCTAGACACTAAAACTAGGTACAAAAACTTATACTTTCTTATCTCATAAATAAAGAGGCTGACTTTTGTTCAGCCTCTTTTTGCGTGGATATAAGTTTGTTATTTTTTTCTTTTGAAAAAAACTAGGAATGCGCCTATTATAATTAATAAAAATGACCAATAGGTTTCAATAAGCTGAACACCATTTTCAACAACTGAGAAAGATTGGATGATCGTTTGAAAAAAATGAAGAAATAATCCAATCAAAAGTAATACTATTCCTTGAGCATAACCAGATTTAGTTTTAATGGCAGTAAGTAGCATTCCCAAGGCTAATATAAAAAGAAATGCAGCTGCATGGTCTGGCCAAGAAGGTAACTTCGGTTGATTGATAAAGTGAATGCCAAGCCCAGCTAAAATGATACCAGGTAGGATAGTCGTATTGTCTTTTTCAAAATGCCCACTAATCAAGTAAGCAGCTCCTAAGAGAATAAGTAAAGCTTGCCAACTATTTTGATTTTCAAATAAATGAATATTTAATTTTTGGATAGAATAAAAAGTGCCAATCCCTAGTAAGATAATGCCAGGTAATAACGATATTTTTTTCATAAGGAACACCTCTAAATAGAATGATATCTGTTTGATAATTTGCTTGAATTACTTATTACGTGAATCCTCTAAAAGTCAGAGGATAAATTATCAATATAATTGACTATGTTAACAAACTGATAACTTGATTAACAGCTTAATATTTGTTATTGTACTGAGTGGAGAGCATGAGGGATCATGTCAAATCGTGTAGATATCATGTCATATTTTCTGACTAATAAATTTACTTTTAATTAACTTAGCAGTACAATTAATGAATCTTAATTTTCTTATTATAATTTATAGCAATATTGATGATAAGATAATAAAAAGTAAGGCTACGTCATAAGACTGTCATAAGACATGATCATAAGTCTAGTTTTTCTAATCATATCATAGGATTCAAATACTGTTCACATTTTATCTGCGTGAATGAAAAATGTGAGTGGTATACTATAACTAAAGAGATCTTTGCATGTGGGGGTGTAAAGGGAAATGCATATACTTGTTGTCGGCTTAAATTATAAAACAGCCCCTGTTGAAATTCGCGAAAGGCTTACTTTCCAACCGAACGAGCTTTCTGATGCGATGAAACAGTTAAAAGACCAAAAAAGCATTTTAGAAAACGTAATTGTATCAACATGTAATCGAACAGAGATTTATGCAGTTGTCGACCAATTGCACACAGGACGTTATTATATTAAAGCGTTTTTAGCGGATTGGTTCGGTATAGATAAAGATGAGATTACACCGTACTTAACGATATTTGAACAAGATGGTGCATTAGAGCACTTATATAAAGTTGCTTGTGGATTAGACTCGATGATACTTGGAGAAACACAAATTCTAGGACAGGTTCGCTCTAGCTTTTTACTTGCACAAGAAAACGACACAATAGGTACGATCTTCAATCAACTATTTAAACAGGTTATAACACTAGCAAAGCGCTCCCATTCTGAAACAGATATAGGTGCTAATGCTGTATCAGTAAGTTATGCTGCAGTAGAATTAGCGAAGAAGATCTTTGGGGACTTAAAAACGAAGCATGTGCTTATTTTAGGTGCCGGAAAAATGGGCGAGCTTGCAGTGCAAAACTTACACGGGAATGGCGTAGGGAAAGTAACTGTTATGAATAGAACGTTGCAAAAAGCTGAAGAGCTAGCTAATCGTTTCAATGGGAAAGCTAAAGGGATCAATGAGCTACAATGTGGATTAGTTGAAGCAGATATTCTAATTAGCTCAACTGGAGCGAAGGATTTTGTAATATCGAAGGAAATGATGTCACAAGTTGAAAAGCTAAGAAAGGGTCGACCATTATTTATGGTCGATATCGCAGTTCCGCGTGATTTAGATCCAAAGCTTGCAGAATTAGATGGTGTATTTTTATATGATATCGATGATTTGCAAGGAATTGTTGAGGCGAACCTACAGGAACGGAAAGTTGCGGCAGAGAAAATTGAGCTAATGATTGAAGCTGAAATTGTTCAATTTAAGCAATGGATTAACACACTTGGTGTTGTACCTGTTATCTCTGCACTTCGTCAAAAAGCGTTAACGATTCAAGCTGAGACAATGCAAAGTATTGAGCGGAAAATGCCTGATTTAACTGATCGTGAGAGAAAGGTACTTAGCAAACATACGAAAAGTATTATTAATCAATTACTCAGAGATCCTATTGTGAAAGTGAAGGAACTTTCAACTGATGCAAATGCTCAGGAGTCATTAGAGTTATTTATGAAAATATTTAACATTGAAGATGCTGTTGAGGAGCAAGTGCAAAAAGAAAGAGCTGAAAAGCAATTAAATCTTTCGAATGGACAAATGTCAGATTTTCGAGCTTCACTGCAATCGTAAGTTTGATGTAGTTATTCCTTTATTATAGTTGGTGGCGTCAGTACGTCATAGGAGTTTTTTGTATGGAGATGAATTTAACTAGAATTAATGAAGTAACCATTATTCTTTATGCATTATGTGTACTTTTATACTTTATAGATTTTCTTAATAATAACCGGAAGGCGAAACAAGCTGCCTTCTGGTTACTTTCTATTGTTTGGCTTTTGCAAACAATTTTTTTATTTGCTCGTATGTTCGAAACGGGAAGATTTCCAGTATTAAATGTGTTTGAAGGATTATATTTTTACACATGGGTATTGGTCACTTTATCTCTAGCATTAAATAAATTTTTACGAGCAGAGTTTATTATCTTTTTTACAAACGTGATAGGCTTCATCATGATGGCATTACATACCTTTGCACCAGCACAATATGAGTCGGCAGCGGTTTCAAGTAAGCTTGTTTCTGAATTGTTATTGATTCATATCACAATGGCAATACTTTCATATGGTGCCTTTTCACTATCGTTCGTGTTTTCAATTTTATATACGATTCAATATAATTTGCTAAAAAAGAAGAAGTGGGGAAAACGTCTTCTGCGCTTAGAAGATTTATCTAAGCTTGATTATATGTCATATGTATTAAATGTCATTGGTGTACCGATGCTGTTATTAAGCCTTATATTAGGAATTATTTGGGCTTACATTAAAGTTGAAAAATTTCATTGGTATGATGCAAAAGTTCTTGGTTCTTTTATGGTGTTAATCACATATAGCGTTTATTTATATATTCGAATTGTGAAAGAATTGCAAGGGAAATCGGTTGCATTATTGAATATTGCCTCCTTTCTTGTGTTATTAATTAATTTTTTCTTATTCGGCAGCTTATCTAGATTCCATTTTTGGGATTCATAAAATCATCAGTAGAATGTAGTAGGAGGATATCATGCGTAAAATTGTTGTAGGTTCAAGACGAAGTAAACTAGCGTTAACACAAACGAACTGGGTGATAAATCAACTAAAATCCTTTGGCTTACCTTTTGAATTCGAGATTAAGGAAATTGTAACAAAAGGTGATCGGATATTAGATGTTACCTTGTCAAAGGTTGGTGGGAAGGGACTTTTCGTTAAGGAAATTGAACAAGCAATGATTGATGGGGAAATTGACATGGCTGTTCATAGTATGAAGGATATGCCAGGAGTACTGCCAGATGGTTTAACAATTGGCTGTATTCCAAAGCGAGAGGATCATCGAGATGTGTTAATTTCGAAGGATCATAAAAAACTTGCAGAGCTACCGAAGGGATCAGTAATCGGTACAAGTAGCTTAAGAAGAAGTGCACAGCTGTTAATCGAGCGACCAGACCTTGAAATTAAATGGATCAGAGGAAATATAGATACACGTCTTGAAAAACTCAAAACAGAAGAGTATGATGCGATTATTTTAGCTGCAGCAGGGTTATCACGAATGGGCTGGAGCAAGGAAGTTGTTACTGAATTTTTAGAGCCCGAAGTTTGCCTACCTGCTGTAGGACAAGGTGCTTTAGCAATTGAATGTCGTGAAAATGATAATGAATTACTAGACTTATTGGCAAAATTCACAGATAAAGCAACACAATTAGCTGTAAATGCAGAGAGAACCTTTCTTACAAAAATGGAGGGTGGCTGTCAAGTTCCAATTGCAGGATTTGCGACAGTTAACGAAAATCAAGAGATCACATTTACTGGTTTAATCGCTTCACCAGATGGTAAAGAAGTATATAAACAGCAACTTACAGGTAAAGACCCTGTCGTTATCGGTGGAGACGTATCAACAATTTTAACTGAGCAAGGTGCGAAAGTCCTAATTGATCGAGTCAAAGCGGAGCTTGATCAATAATGGCAGCAGGCCTTCCTTTACAAGGCAAGCGAGTATTAATAACAAGGGCACAGGCTCAAGTGCAAGAGTTTATTGACAAAATTGAATCAGCAGGCGGAGTAGCAATTACTGCTCCGCTTTTGGAGATTAGAGCTAATAATGTAAATGAGCAAGCGATAAAGGCAACAATTCAAAATCTCAGGAGCTTTGACTGTATTGTGTTTACAAGTGTAAATGGAGTGACTTTTTTTCAAAGCTATTTAGATAAATGGAATATTTCTTATACAAAGCTAGATCATTTAATTGCTGCATCTGTTGGTAGAAAGACAAGTAAACAAATGGAGCAATTAGGGTTAGCTGTTTCGATAATCCCTGAGGAATATGTCGCAGAAAAACTGACAGAAAGTATAACAAAAAACCTTAAATCTCAATCTAGGGTTTTGGTTATCCGTGGTAACCTTGCACGTCCTGTACTGGTAACTGGGTTAAAACGAAATGGTTATAATGTGACAGACCTTGTTGTCTATGAAACGTTACATAATATGAATGAAGCTGAAAAACTAAGAAAATATGTTCAAAATGATAAACTAGACTATATTACTTTTACTAGTTCTTCAACAGTTGATAGCTTTATGAACGTATTCAAGCAGGATGAGCTCCATGAGAACCTAAAGAAAGTGACCTTTGTTTGTATTGGGCCAATAACTAACGATACATTAAAGGAATACGGGTTTGAAGGCATTATACCTGCTTCGTACACCATTGAAGATATGATAAAGCTCATGATCGAGCTTGAACAGAGATGAGGAGGAGGATTTACAAATGGATATTCAATTTTCAAGACATCGTCGCTTGCGTAACAGCGCAAATATGAGAGCAATGTTAAGAGAAAATCATCTTCGAGTAGAGGATTTTATCTACCCAATTTTTGTTGTTGAGGGAGAAAAAAAGAAAAACGAAGTCTCGTCAATGCCAGGGGTTTTTCAGATTTCATTGGATCTTTTAAATGAGGAAATTGAAGAAGTAGTTTCTTTAGGAATCAAGTCAATTATATTATTTGGGGTTCCAGATTCAGATCATAAGGATGAAGTAGGTTCTGGTGCGTATCATGATCATGGCATTGTTCAATTAGCAACGAGACAAGTGAAAGAAGTATACCCAGATCTTATCGTTGTTGCTGATACTTGTCTTTGTGAATTTACAGACCACGGCCATTGTGGAATCGTTGAAAATGGTCAAGTACTTAATGACCCCACACTAGATTTATTAGCGCGAACTGCAGTGAGTCAAGTTAAGGCTGGAGCTGATATCATTGCCCCTTCTAATATGATGGACGGTTTTGTTGCAGCGATTCGCCATGGCTTAGATGAGGCCGGCTTTGAACATATTCCAATTATGTCTTATGCAGTAAAATATTCAAGTGCTTACTATGGTCCATTCCGTGATGCAGCTCAAAGTGCTCCACAATTCGGTGATCGTAAAACCTATCAAATGGATCCTGCTAATCGTGAGGAAGCAATACGGGAAGCAGGGTCAGATCTTGATGAAGGTGCAGATTTCTTAATTGTTAAACCCGCATTAGCTTATTTAGATATCATTCGCGATGTCAAAAATAACTTTAATGCACCGATTGTTGCTTACAATGTTAGTGGGGAATATTCAATGATTAAAGCAGCAGCTCTAAACGGCTGGGTAGATGAAAAAACGATTGTTATGGAAACTTTATTAGGGATGAAGCGTGCAGGTGTGGATTTAATTATCACTTACTTTGCAAAGGATGTTGCTCGCTGGTTAAAAGAAGAGTAGAAAATAACCTTTTAAATCATCACAAGAGTGAGAAAGGGGAATACAAATGAAAAGCTATGTTAAAAGTGAACAAGCGTTTCAAAAAGCACAGTCGTTAATGCCAGGAGGAGTAAATAGTCCTGTGCGTGCTTTTAAATCAGTGGGAATGAACCCAATTTTTATGGAACATGGGAAGGGTTCTAAAATAACTGATATCGATGGAAATGAATACATCGATTATGTATTATCATGGGGACCACTTATTCATGGTCATGCTCACGATACAGTTGTAGAAGCAATTAAAAAGGTCGTTGAATCCGGGACAAGCTTTGGTGCGCCAACATTAATAGAGAACGAATTGGCTAGTCTTGTGATTGAGCGTGTGCCATCAATTGAAATTGTGAGAATGGTTAGCTCTGGAACTGAAGCTACTATGAGTGCATTACGCTTAGCACGTGGGTATACAGGACGTAATAAGATAATAAAATTTGAGGGCTGCTACCATGGACATGGTGACTCATTATTAATAAAGGCAGGATCAGGAGTGGCTACACTAGGATTACCAGATAGTCCTGGAGTTCCAGAAGGTGTTGCTAAAAATACAATTACTGTTCCATATAATGATCTTGAAAGCGTTCGTTATGCATTTGAGCAATTTGGAGAAGATATTGCAGGCGTCATCGTTGAGCCAGTCGCTGGAAATATGGGGGTTGTACCACCACAGCCAGGCTTTTTAGAAGGCTTGCGTGATTTAACTGAGCAATATGGTGCTCTTCTCATATTTGATGAAGTAATGACAGGCTTCCGTGTAGATTACGGCTGTGCACAAGGCTACTATGGCGTAACACCTGATATAACATGCTTAGGGAAAGTAATAGGCGGCGGACTCCCTGTAGGTGCTTATGGAGGTAAACTTGACATAATGCAGCAAATTGCGCCAAGTGGTCCTATTTACCAAGCAGGAACATTGTCAGGAAACCCGCTTGCAATGACAGCAGGCTATGAAACATTAAAGCTACTTACTAAGGAGTCGTATATAGAGTTTAAGCGTAAAGCTGATCGTCTTGAAGACGGTTTGTCAAAGGCTGCAAATGAATATGAAATTCCTCATACGATTAATCGTGCAGGATCTATGATTGGATTCTTCTTTACGAATGAAAAAGTAACAAACTATGAAGTAGCAAAAACGTCAAATCTTGAGTATTTTGCAAGCTATTATAGAAGTATGGCAAATGAAGGAGTGTTCCTACCTCCTTCACAATTTGAAGGCTTGTTTTTATCAACAGCTCATAGTGATGAGGATATTGATTATACAATTGAAGCAGCAAAAAAGGCATTTGCTGCGTTGAAATAGAGCGAGAAGGGTCTAACAAGAATTTTGGTGTTGGACCCTTTTTTTGGTTCAAACAGAAGATAGAAAAGCAACCGCACTGCACCCTGAAAATTTCAATTCATATTCAGAATATAAATAAAATAAACATATTATCCTCCTTTCATACATACATCTGTAATGTCATAGTAATTTGTTAGGCTATTTGAAAGGAGGAATTATTTTTGTCACAGGAACAACTACGTTTTTCTGTAGAAGAATCAGTCTGGTTTCAAAAAGGACAGGAAGTATCTGAACTTTTAACAATTTCTCTAGATCCTGATATCTCAATTCATGAGCATGATCAGTACATTTCAATTCGAGGTGCACTTCAACTTACGGGTGAATACAAAATAGATACAGAAGCAAATGTGCAGGATCAATTTGAATATGCAAATGTACGGTATGTAAATGAAATTTCTACTCGAGAAGACGGTGTAAGTATAATCAATCATCGTTTTCCAGTTGATATTACGATTCCAAGAAATCGAATCCAAGATTTAGATGAAGTTTATGTGTCAATTGAATCATTTGATTATGAACTCCCAGAACTAAAATGCTTAAAACTTGTTGCTGACTTATCGATAAGTGGCATTTCAAATGATGAAACCGAGCCTACTGCTGCGGATGTAAGTGAAAGACCGGAAGAAATTAAAGAAGAAGTATTTGAACCACTTTACAGAGGGCAACAGACACAACCATTTGCTGATGAGGATGATACTTTTACATCACTCGAACAAAATGGTGCACATCCTTTCTCATCTTATTATCAGGATTCTGATACAACTGAAGAAGACATGGACAAATTATCATCTATTAAAACAGAGGCTCCTAGTCGTGTAGTGGAAGAAGTGAGCGAGGACGAAAAAGAAGTTGAAGTTGTTTCTAAACCTAGCCTTGAGGATATTGACGAAGTGGAAAGTGAAGACCAAGAGGTTCATCAAGATCAACAAGAAGATCTTTACGATCCATTTGTTATAGAGGTGAGGAAACAGGAAGAGGAGACTGTTGAACCACAGGAAGTACAATATTCCTTCTTCTCTAAATCTGAAAGTCTTGCGAGTAACGATAACAAACCGGGTTCGGAAGAAGAGAATGAAAGAGAAGAAGATGATCCGAAAGATGCCCATTATTTAACAAGTCTTTTCGCTCGTGATGAAGATGAGGATTTTTCTAGATTGAAAATGTGTATTGTTCAGCAAGGAGATACAATTGATCTTATTAGTGAACGTTATGAAATTTCAGTTCAACAGCTTCTTCGCGTAAATGAATTTCATGCAGATCAAGATGTTTATGAAGGACAAATTCTTTACATCCCTGCATATTCAACGAGTAAATAATCGACATTTTGCAGTGCTTTGAAAAACAGCAGAGGAAATTTACCTCAGCTGTTTTTTTGAAAGGCTCTGTTAAAGCTTACTGTTGATTTTGGCACATAAAATTCGAACCTTTTTCTAGCTCTAGCAGCTTGTCTTTGTAAAGAGGCGTTTGCTTGCGAGCTAAACAAGGCACTTGCGTATTTCGTTAAAGGATTTGAGGTGTCATCTACATTGGCGATACAAGTTGATGGAATAAAGCCATTATTAAGTCATTATGATATCCAGCCTGAATATACAGAAGAAATTAGTCGTAAAGCAATAAAAATTTACACAAATACTGGAACATTCGTGTTAAAAAAGCTTTCAAGAAAATTCAATCCTACTTTTGCTGACTTATTATCGCACTTAGACCAACAAAGATACACTAGTTATGTACCAATTAAGAAAAATAGACATCAGCAATTCATTTCACAAAATAGCAATGAATATTTTTATCTTATGCCTTGGCTGCCAAATGAAACAGACGATGAAATAGATGCACGACATCAATATCTATTCAAAGAAGTTGCTAAACTGCATAGCCGTACAGAAAAAGAAATTAAACTAAACGGTCAAGAGGTAGAAAAGCATTATGAAGCGATCACAAAGCATTGGGAAGAGACAAAGGCATATTATGAAACATTTGTTGATCAATGTGAACAAAGATTGTATCTTTCACCATTTGAATTACAAGCAGTAACCTATTTTATTGAGGTTAGTCGTGCGATCGATTTCTCCAAAAAGAAATTAAAAGAATGGTCTGAGGAAATGGCAGAAAAGGAGAAGACTAGAATTGTATTAAATCATGGAAAGATTTCGGCCCATCATTTTTTATATGATGAAAATAACGCAGGGTACTTAACGAATTTTGAACGTGCAAAATATGCTTCACCGATTGATGATTTCCTATTGTTCTTGAATCATACAGGAAAGACTTATCCTAATCAATGTAATGATTGTGTTAATTGGTTTTATACGTATCAGAAAAGCTATCCTTATACAAAAGGAGAAATACTGTTGTTCCTTAGCTACCTAGCCTATCCAGACCGAATTTGTCGTATCATTAAAAACTACGTCCATAATGATAATACTCAATCTGAGTTAGAAAGGAACAAGCAATTATTAAAAGCTTATTGGCATTTTAAAAACATTGAATACATCGTGATGAAGATATCCGAAATTGAAGAGAAAAAGAAAATGCAAGAAGAATCTTCAGGCTAGAACGATGTGGTAGTATAAAGAGGCTAACACTTTGTGTCAGCCTCTTTTTTAAAATGAAAAATAGGAGATTATCTATAGCAACTGTATAAATGTATTTAAAGAAATGAACAAAATTTTAGATCCAATCATAACGAAACGCAACAGCTAACAAAATTAAGAGAGCAAGTAATAGTACATCAAAGGATGTTGGAAAGAAAACTGTTCGAATACCTTGAAAAATTGTTAATGGAATAATAATTTGGATACCGATTTCTCGCACCTGTCTTACCCATGGCGGGAGCGTGTAAGGATTATACCGCTTCTTCATGTCACAACTCCTCCTCATTTTATGCCTTCGCTAATAAGTAAATTCTTATCTTTCTCTATGGAAAATGATCGGAAAATTAACAACGAAATATGTTTTGATACTTGTAGGAATCTACGTACTATAAAAATATGCATTACAATCGGGATAGGTGCCTGTATATTAGCAGATAAAAATGGTGAAGATATTGACGAAAAAAAGATTTTTTTAGTAATATAGAATAGATCAATATAATAAATCGATAAACGTTGAATGGGAAGAGTACAATTGCTGTCTCGTTACAGAGAGAGAAATCATTTGCTGGAAGATTTCTTACGTAGATAAATTGGAAGGTCGCCCAGGAGTTGCTTCTTTGAATTAAGTAGGAGAAGCCGGTGTAGACCGTTATAAATCTTGAGTGCATAGACTATGCTTGCGTATTTCTTATAGTTAAGGGAATTATAAAAATTCTTGTACTATGGATTAGCGCTTTGACATCCAGCTCCAGCGCCTAGTGAACTTCACACTCCTTATACGCTAAGTCAACATCGAATCGCTTACGCTCTTCGTGTTTCCTTTATCTCATACGGAGTGCTCTTGTTTCTCGTCGCTGATCAAGGCGCTTGCGCTTTTGTTCCTGGTCTATGAAAAAAGGTGGTACCGCGAAAATTTTCTCCTTTCGTCCTTTTAGTGGATGGAAGGAGTTTTTATTTTGTATGAAGGTAAGGCACCAAAAGTGATTTGTACTCGTTTAGGAAATTATAAAATTCTTGAACTGTGGCTAGGCGCACGACATCCAGCTCCAGCGCCTAGCCCCTCTAGGGTCTAGCTAATTTAGAATTGAAGGCAAAGAACGCCTTCTATTCTAAATCATCTTATTTGCCTGAGGCTGATCAAGGCGCTTGCGCTTTTGTACATAACGTTTTCATTTCAACAAGTTATGAAAAACGGAATTATATAAAGGAGGAAACATAATGGGAAACAATGAACAACAGCATGAATTACCAACAAAGTATGATCCAAATACAATCGAAAAAAACCGCTATTCTTTTTGGCTAGAGGGAAAATATTTCGAAGCAACTGGTGATGAAACGAAGCAGCCTTATACAATTGTTATTCCACCACCAAATGTTACAGGTAAACTTCATTTAGGTCATGCATGGGATACAACACTTCAAGATATTGTTACTCGTATGAAAAGAATGCAAGGCTATGATGTTCTATGGCTTCCAGGGATGGATCATGCAGGGATCGCAACGCAAGCGAAAGTTGAAGCAAAGCTTCGTGAAGAGGGTAAATCCCGTTATGACTTAGGTCGTGAAAAATTCGTTGAAGAAACTTGGAAGTGGAAGGACGAGTACGCGGGTCATATTCGTGAGCAGTGGGCAAAGGTTGGCCTAGGCTTAGATTATTCACGCGAGCGTTTTACACTTGATGAAGGCCTATCAAAAGCTGTACGAGAGGTATTTGTTACGCTTTATAATAAGGGACTTATTTACCGTGGTGAGTATATTATTAACTGGGACCCACAAACAAAAACAGCTCTATCAGATATTGAAGTTATTTATAAAGATGTTCAAGGTGCCTTTTATCATCTGCGTTACCCGTTAGCTGATGGTTCTGGATCAATTGAAGTTGCAACAACACGTCCTGAAACGATGCTAGGTGATACTGCTGTAGCAGTGCACCCTGAAGATGAGCGCTATAAGCATTTAATTGGTAAGAAAGTTGTATTACCGATAGTAGGTCGGGAAATTCCAATTGTCGGTGATGATTATGTTGATATGGACTTCGGTTCAGGAGCGGTAAAAATAACTCCTGCTCATGACCCTAATGACTTTGAAGTTGGTAACCGACATAACTTAGAACGAATTCTTGTTATGAATGAAGACGGTACTATGAATGCAAAAGCAGGTATTTATAATGGTTTAGATCGTTTTGAATGTAGAAAAAACATTGTTAAGGACCTACAAGATCAAGGAGTACTATTCAAAATTGAAGAGCATATGCATTCAGTTGGACATAGTGAAAGAAGCGGTGCTGTTGTTGAACCTTATCTTTCAACCCAGTGGTTTGTTAAAATGCAGCCATTAGCCGATGAAGCAATAAAGCTACAAGAAGATGAAGAAAAAGTAAATTTTGTTCCAGATCGTTTCGAAAAAACATACTTACGCTGGATGGAAAATATTCGTGATTGGTGTATTTCGCGTCAGCTTTGGTGGGGACATCGAATTCCAGCTTGGTACCATAAAGAAACAGGGGAAGTGTATGTAAATCAAGAACCGCCAGCAGATATTGAAAACTGGGAGCAAGATCATGATGTCCTTGATACATGGTTCAGTTCAGCGTTATGGCCTTTCTCTACAATGGGCTGGCCTGATACAGAATCAGCTGATTTCAAACGTTACTATCCAACAGATGTTCTTGTAACAGGTTATGATATTATTTTCTTCTGGGTATCAAGAATGATTTTCCAAGGTCTAGAATTCACTGGCAAACGTCCGTTTAAGGATGTCTTAATTCATGGCTTAGTACGTGATGACCAAGGTCGTAAAATGAGTAAATCACTTGGTAATGGTGTTGACCCGATGGAAGTTATTGATCAATATGGTGCTGATTCACTACGTTTCTTCTTATCAACAGGAAGCTCACCAGGTCAGGATTTACGTTTCAGCTATGAAAAAGTAGAATCGACTTGGAACTTTGCGAACAAAATTTGGAATGCTTCCCGGTTTGCGTTAATGAATATGGACGGCTTAACTTATGAAGAAATAGATTTAACAGGCGAAAAATCTGTTGCAGATAAATGGATTTTAACACGCTTAAATGAAACGATTGAAAATGTTACAAAGCTTGCTGATAAATATGAATTTGGTGAAGTTGGAAGACTTCTTTACAACTTCATTTGGGATGATTTCTGTGATTGGTATATTGAAATGGCAAAGCTTCCTTTATACGGGGAAGATGAAGCAGCGAAAAAGACAACACGTTCAATTCTCGGCTATGTACTCGATAACACGATGAGATTATTACACCCGTTTATGCCATTTATTACAGAAGAAATATGGCAATCATTACCACATAATGGTGAATCAATTACTGTTGCAGCTTGGCCTACTGTAAATGAGGAGCTAACAGACAATCATGCAGCATCTGAGATGAAGCTATTAGTGGAAGTAATTCGAGCGGTTCGTAATATTCGCTCAGAAGTAAATACACCTATGAGTAAACAAATTGAAATGCAAATAAAAGCAAAAGACGAAGATGTGTTAAATCAGCTTGAAACCAATCGTGCATATATAGAGCGCTTCTGTAACACAAGCTCTTTAACAATTGCTACGGATCTTTCGTCTTCTGAAAAATCAATGACAGCTGTTGTCACGGGTGCAGAGATCATTTTACCTATTGAAGGATTAATCAATATTGAAGAGGAAATTAATCGTTTAGAAAAAGAACGTGAAAAGCTTGATAAAGAAGTAGAACGCGTTCAGAAGAAATTAGGTAATGAAGGCTTCTTAAAGAAAGCTCCTGAAAAGGTGATTGAAGAAGAGAAGGCAAAGGCAAAAGATTATCTTGAAAAACGTGACATCGTTTTAGCGAGAATTAAAGAGTTAAGAGGATAGGTATGATGACTCGGGTGGTTATTTTAAGCTCACCCGAGTTTTTGTATACCTGAAGGAGGTACATATATGTTTGAGCACTATAACGAAGCAGTAAATTGGATTCATAGTCGGTTGAAATTTGGAGTAAAGCCTGGCTTGAAAAGAATGGAATGGCTTTTAGCAGAATTAAATCATCCTGAAAGAAGCATTCCGATCATTCATGTTGCTGGAACTAATGGAAAGGGCTCTACCATTTCATATATGCAACATATGTTAACAGAAGCTGGATATAAGGTTGGGAGCTTTACGTCTCCATATATAGAAACCTTTAATGAACGAATCAGTGTAAATGGTATCCCGATTTCTGATCAAGAGATGCTTGAACTCGTCAATGAAGTAAAGCCATATGTAGAAAAAATTGAGCAAACAGAGCTTGGTGGACCAACTGAATTTGAAATCATTACAACGATGATGTTTGTTTACTTTGGAAAATACAATAAACCCGACTTTTTATTACTTGAAACAGGTCTCGGTGGACGACTTGATTCAACTAATATTGTGTTACCACTATTATCAATTATTACAAATATTGGCTATGATCATATGAATATACTTGGGTCAACAATTGCTGAAATTGCTGCTGAAAAAGCTGGGATTATTAAACATGGAGTACCTATTTTTACTGCAATAGAAAACGAAAGTGCTTTACAAGTAATTACTGAAACCGCACTACTTCATGCTGCAGAATTATTTACTTTAGGAGAAGAAATTAACGTTATTGATAAACAACTTTACAATCTAGGTGAAAAGTTTTCCATTCAAACACCATTCAATACGGTTAAAAATTTGATTATTACAATGAAAGGTCAGCATCAAATTAATAATGCTGCAATAGCCTTCTCTGCAATTGATTATTTGGTCCAAATGAACAAAGTAAGAATAACTGAGGAGCAAATCCGCAAAGGGCTGGAGAAAACCACTTGGAAAGGGCGATTTGAGCTTGTGAATAGCAATCCAGAAGTCATTATCGATGGAGCCCATAATCCAGAAGGGGTTGAGAGTTTAATCGAAACTTTATCAAGGCATTATCCAAAAAGGAATATACACTTTTTGTATAGTGCATTAAAAGATAAAGAGTATGCTGAAATGATTGACCATTTATCAAGCATTGCGACATCTATGCATTTCACATCATTTGATTTTCCAAGAGCAGCAACTGGATTTGAATTATATTCTGCATGCAAGCTAAATGAAAAAACATACTCAGAGTCATGGCAGTCAAAATTGGACGAGCTCCTAACAGCTTATCAAGATCAAAAAGAAGATATTGTAGTAGCAACTGGATCATTATATTTCATTTCTCATATTCGAGAATATTGTCGAGAAATAAATAAACGTTATAGGTGATAAGTATGAGGGTGTTTCTGTCTTTTTAACGGTAAATTTCGGTGTGTCCACAGCACAATCGATACAGATGATACATTTTCGCTCATTCGATATGCTGATTGAGCAATGTATACTGGAGCAAAGAAAGTAGGACGGAATAAGGTAGCTGCATAAGTGAGTTAAGAAGTTACATAGGGTGTAGGGAATAAGTATTATTTCCCATGGAATAAAATAATGAAAGATTTGTTTTTACTCTGCTTATTTAAAAATGCCAAAGATTTACAATAAAAATCAGCATTGTATATATTTTTGCAATGCTGATTTTTATTGTACTTAATTTATCTCTTTTATCGAACAAGGTTGAACAATCAGATTGATATCTGTTTCCAGGGTAAAAAAGGAAGGAGAGTGCTAGGTGTTCATAGACAATACCAGCATTCCCAGATGCCTTTAAAGATTTTGCAATTAATGCCGATTTCTATGAGGATAATGTTGAACCAACTACTGATCGTTTTCCTTGCCGGAATAGTTGGGATAATCGTTACTTCTATCATGGTTCCAATGTTTGATATTTTTAATCAAGTTCAATAAAAATTTCTGGCAAAAAAAGGTACTTGCAGCATAAGTGTCATGCTATAATCAATATAGCCTAATGAACCAGGACTAATAAACCATATTCCGAAAAGGAGATGTTGTAAATGTTGAAATACCAGCGTGGATTAACTTTGATTGAGTTACTTGCTGTTATTGTCATATTGGGGATTATTGCAGCGATTGCTGTTCCTTCGATTGGGAATATTATTGATAATTCTAGAGATAAAGCTACTGTTTCTGAAGCTATTCAAATTATTGATGCAGCTAAAATTGCTAAAGCTGAAAATCCTGAAACTGATACTTTTGAAGTTGAATATGGTGAAAATGGTTTCATTATTAGTGGACAAGATGCGGTAAATATAGTAAATGGGGAAGAGGCTGACTCCGAAACTGAAGAAGAATTGATTGCTCATATCGATGGAGATTAATATTGTACTAATGATCCTCTACGGCCTCCTCCTAGGCTCCTTCTACAACGTAGTCGGCCTAAGAGTCCCGAAAAATCAATCAATCGTCACACCTCGGTCAGCTTGTCCGAGGTGTCGCCATACTTTATCAGCAGTGGAATTAATCCCTGTTGTTTCTTTCCTTTTACAGAGAGGAAAGTGTCGAAAGTGTGGCATTCGGATTTCACCTCTTTATCCGTTTGTGGAGCTAATGACTGGGCTACTATTTATGGTTTCGCCAATGATTGTTGGCTGGGGTTATGAGCTGATGATTGCCCTCACATTAATATCATTATTTATGATTATTCTCGTTTCAGACATTTCCTATATGATTATTCCAGATAAGGTCATTCTCTTTTTTCTCGTTCTTTTTATTGTTGAACGAGTGTTGTATCCGTTAGCTCCTTGGTATGATTCTATTATTGGAGGAGCGGTCGCGTTTAGTTTACTGTTACTTATTGCCTATGTGAGTAAAGGTGGCATGGGTGGCGGGGATATTAAGCTTTTTGGCTTATTAGGGATTGCATTAGGATTAAAGCTTGTTTTACTTGCCTTTTTCTTGTCTACGCTTATCGGGACGATTGATGGAATACGTCGTATCTTGTTAGGTAAGTATAAAAAAAGAGAACCTGTTCCGTTTGGACCTTCGATTATTGCTGGTACATTACTTGCTTATTTTTTCGGAGATTCAATTATTTGGTGGTATTTTTCATTAATTGGCTTTTAGTGATTGGGGTTTTAAAATGGTTTTATCGTTTAATCGTAAAATTGGAAACATAATCATAAAGAATTATGCTATTCGATATGTTAAATAAAACAAGGTTACCCAGTCATTTTGAGCAAATGATAGTACAATTCTATCAATCGAATTTACTGAGGGTGGTAGTCTCATTGAAACCTAAGCAGAGGCAAGCAAAGGTATTATAAAAGATGCACTTGAAGCAGTTGTTGAACAGGGGACACAGGAAGAAGTCGGAGAAATACCAGTACAAAAGAAGGGGAGAATAGCTTACAATCATAGTCATAGTACGTTCGGATAATTTTTATGATCTGAAGAAATTTGTCGAAACGATCGAACAACAAACAAGAATAACAAAGGTCAATCAGATTTCCTTTCAAGGACCACCTGAAGTCACTCAAAGTGATCAAGTGATGAATCCACTTGAATTTAAAGTACAGCTTACTGCATTTTATATACCGACATTGACTGATTTGGAAGCAGAATCACCTTCGAATAAGGCACCACCGTCAAGCAAGAAACATAACCCTTTATCACCTTATATAAAAGATGGTAATGACGAATAATCATATTATTTGACGAAGGTTTTTAAGGATGAGACGACAAATGTCTTGTTCTTTTTTTTTACCCTTCTGTTAACATGATAAGCAAAATGATCGCATGTGTTTTGCAAAAGAAGGGTGGTAGGCATATGGACAAGCAGACGTCAGATACAATCAAAATAAAAATAAATGGCAAGGATCGCCCGATGTCACAAGCTGAAGAAACGGCTGAGGTCATACCGTTTTCAAGCTGGGAGGATAAGCTCGATGCTGAACAAGAGATTGCTTCAGCAAAGCAAACGGTGGATGAAGAGGATGAATTTCCTTGGCTTTTACCTGATGAGGATGATTCAGTTTTTAAAGATGACCCAAAGGTTGTGACATCTTCAAAGAAAACAAAACTATTTTCCAATCAAACTGTCACCCCTTATCAATATTCGAACAAGAAAAATCGCAATAAGAATATTGTAGCTTTTCCATTAAAAAAGTTTATGACAATTTTTTTATTAGCCATTGGTTTAGGCGTAATGTTTGGTTTTATCGCCTTAAATTTTTTATCAAATGAAGATATGCCAACTGCGGGTACACCAAGTGAAAGTGCAAATGAAGAACCGGCTACCGGGGATACTTCTGATCAAGCTAAAGGTGATGCCGAAGAAAATGCAGGTGAGGAAGCGGGAGCTGCTACTACTTCTGCAACTCTTCAATTATATGCTGTTCAAGGTGGTATTTTTTCGACCAAAGTATCAGCTGAAACTGTTGCAGCCAATATAAAGGAAAAAGGATTTGCATCGATTGTGATGGAAACTGATGGTTCTTATACAGTGTTTGCTGGAGTGGGAAAGGAAAAAGCTGAAACAAGTGCACTAAGTGAGGTATATAAGCAGCAAAACTTTGCTGATATTGAGTTCTGGGGTGGGAAACAACTTTCTCTCACAATTTCTACAATTAGTGCAGCTGATCAATGGGCTCCTGCGATCCAGGAGTTGTCTTCACTGGCATCTGCAACAACTAACGGTGAAAGTGTAAATCAAGAAGCTGTTAGTAAAATAGAGTCAACGATTAACGGGATTAAAGCAACAGATGAAACAGAAAAATCATTAGTGGAAAAACTTCTACAAGCAGCTGATAATATTAAAAATAATCAGGGATGGGACGCACAACAACATATATTAGAAGTAACCAACCAAATAACGAGCTAATTAAGAGAATGATAATAGGCTTATCTCATATACATTACTGTAGAATATGAGATGAGAAGCTTATTATCATTTTTTTTAATCAGGAATTAAACCACTCAAGCAACTGAATTTAAAAATCAATTTTAGAAAATTGTCCAATTGCATTTCGTTTGGTAGGATAGACATGTATCTTCTAATCTGAAACGAAAGGATGAAAAACATCATGAATTCAAACCTCATTTTAGCTTCAGCTTCTCCCCGCAGAAAAGAACTTCTTGAACTACTTCAAATCCCTTTTGAGGTGATCGTAAGTGAAGTTGAGGAAATAGTAGACGAAAAGCTTCATCCTGCAGAAATGGTTCAATCATTAGCACAGCAAAAAGCATTAAGTGTCGCAAAAACAAATCAAACCTCTTTTGTCATTGGTTCAGATACTCTTGTTGTATATGGAGGTCGAATGCTAGGAAAACCAACTAATAAAAGCGAGGCAATTGAAATGCTTCAAATGCTTTCAGGGAATACACATGACGTTTTTACTGGGGTAGCCATTATAAAAGGTGAACAAGTTCACTCCTTTTTTGAGAAAACAAGTGTTACGTTTTTTTCACTTTCAGATAAGGAAATTGTGGATTATGTATCAACAGGTGAGCCAATGGATAAAGCGGGAGCATATGGAATTCAAGGCTATGGGGCATTGTTAGTTGAAGGAATTATTGGTGATTACTATTCTGTTGTCGGTTTACCTATAGCGCGTACACACAGAGAACTGTTAAATATGGGATTTAAACACTCGTAGTAAAACAGAAAATCATTAATAAAGTGTAACCCAATGACAAATCAGGCAAATCAGTTTTAGTAGAATAAAACAGCTACGTAGGTTCATTATATAAATACACATTTCTTTACGAGCAGAAAGGGAAACGAAGGAGGCTAAATGTCAACATCAACCTTTAAAATTCGAGATTTCCCTGAAGACGAGCGTCCTAGAGAACGCTTATTAAATGAAGGACCTGATAAGTTATCAAATCAAGAACTTTTTGCGATTCTACTTCGAACAGGTACAAAAAAAGAATCTGTTTTGGAGTTGTCACAAAATCTCCTTAAACATTTTGAAGGTATAAGAATGTTAAAGGATGCATCTGTAGAAGAGATTACCGCGATATCAGGTATCGGTAATGCAAAGGCGGTACAAATATTAGCAGCTCTCGAACTTGGGAGAAGAATTAATCGACTTACTTATGATGATCGATATGTAATTCGTTCCCCACAGGATGGTGCTAATTATGTGATGGAGGAAATGCGGTTTTTAAGTCAGGAGCATTTTGTCTGCTTGTATTTAAACACGAAAAATCAGGTTATCCATAAACAAACAGTGTTTATAGGCAGTTTAAATGCATCGATCGTCCATCCACGCGAGGTTTTTAAAGAAGCATTTAAACGCTCTGCAGCCTCAATAATCTGTATTCATAACCATCCTTCCGGAGACCCATCTCCAAGTAGAGAGGATATTGAAGTAACTAAGCGGCTAACAGAATGTGGAAAGGTTTTAGGTATAGAACTTTTGGACCATCTTATAATTGGTGAACAAAAATATGTGAGTCTAAAAGAAAAAGGCTACGTCTAATACTTTTTTTTTTGTGTAATTACGATATAATAAGGTTTATGAGTTTTTTTCGGATTAAAAAAGCTCAGTATTAAACTCGGGAAAGATGATGAAGCAGTTTCTTAAAAACTAACCTCATTGATGTAAACCTTAGAACAGTTCAGTTCATTTACTGAAGGTAGTCTAACCCTCAAAATGAAGAAAGTTGTATTCTGTCAATTTTCCTAAAATAATTAAAAAAGTATATATTTCGTTTCAGAAAGGAAGATACACCCTATGTTCGGTATTGGTACAAGAGACCTTGGAATAGATTTAGGGACCGCAAACACACTTGTATTTGTTAAAGGAAGAGGAGTTGTTGTTAGAGAACCCTCTGTTGTTGCCTTACAAACAGATACAAAACAAATAGTTGCTGTCGGTAATGATGCAAAAAACATGATTGGTCGTACGCCGGGAAATATTGTTGCACTACGTCCAATGAAAGATGGAGTTATTGCTGATTATGAAACAACAGCGACAATGATGAAATACTACATTAAACAAGCAACTAAAACAAAAGGTATTTTCTCAAATAAGCCTTATGTTATGGTTTGTGTCCCATCTGGGATTACAGCAGTTGAAGAAAGAGCTGTTATTGATGCTACTAGACAGGCTGGGGCAAGAGATGCTTATACGATTGAAGAACCATTTGCAGCTGCGATTGGTGCGAATTTACCTGTTTGGGAACCAACAGGAAGTATGGTAGTTGATATTGGTGGCGGTACGACAGAGGTGGCAATTATCTCTCTTGGAGGTATTGTTACAAGCCAATCAATTCGCGTAGCTGGTGATGAAATGGACGAGGCTATTATTACATACATTAGAAAAACATATAACTTAATGATCGGTGATCGTACATCTGAAGCAATAAAAATGGAAATCGGTTCAGCTGGTTCTCCTGATGGTGTAGATAATATGGATATTAGAGGTCGAGACCTTTTAACAGGTTTACCTAAAACAATTGAGATTACAGCAGCTGAAATTGCTGAGGCGTTAAAAGATACGGTATACACGATTGTTGATACTGTTAAAAACACGTTAGAAAAAACGCCTCCAGAGCTTGCGGCAGATATCATGGATCGTGGTATTGTTTTAACCGGTGGTGGTGCATTGCTTCGTAATCTTGATAAAGTTATTGGAGAAGAAACGAATATGCCAGTGTTAATTGCGGAAGATCCTTTAGACTGTGTTGCAATCGGAACAGGTAAAGCACTCGAGCATATACACTTATTTAAAAATAAAGCAAGAGATAGTAGATAATTTATGTTTTAGCCTTTGCTTATTGAAGTCTTTTAAATCTTATTAATGTAAGCAAAGGCTATATGTTGAAGTGGAAATTTGAGTTAAGAGGGTGTTCATCATGCCACAGTTTTTCCTAAATAAACGCCTTATCTTGTTGCTAGTTAGTATTATTTTTTTAGTGGCATTGATTGGTTTTTCCTTAAAGGAAGATCGGAAGTTGACTTGGCCTGAGCAATTTTTACAGGATTCAGTAGGTGTTTTTCAATCGATATTTCATAAGCCAGCTTTATATATTTCTGGCTTTTTTGAAAACGTAAGTGACTTAAAAAATACATATGAAGAAAATGAGTTGCTAAAAAGCAGACTTGACGAATATATGCAACTAGAAGCAGATCTTCAAGAGTATAAAGTTGAAAATGAAAAATTATTAGCCGAATTAGGTAATGTTGCTAACTTAAGAGAGTACAATCCGATCTTTTCTACTGTTGTTGGTCGTAATCCTGATAGATGGTATGATTACATATCAATTGATAAAGGTGCACAGGATGGAATAGAGCCTAATATGGCTGTTGTAACGGCACAGGGTCTTGTTGGAAAGGTAAAATCCACTTCACAATTTACTTCTACCGTTCAACTGTTGAGTGCAACAGACCTTAAAAATAGAATTTCATCTGAGGTTCAACCGGTAGAAGTGAAAGATGAAAGTGAGAATAGTGATAAAGAGAACGCGCCAACAGGTGAAAAGGTAATGGGATTAATAGAAGGTTATGACGAGGATAAAGGTGCACTTTTACTTCGTCGGATTAAATCTGATGTTAAGCTTGTTGAAGGACAAAAAGTCATTACATCGGGTAAAGGTGAAGTTTTCCCAGAAGGAATCCTTATCGGTGAAATTATCGAGATTGAGCCAGATTCATATGGGTTAGAACAAATGGCATATGTGAAGCCATCAGCTAATTTTTATGATATAGATCGTGTATGGGTAGCTGAACGTGTTGCTGAATCAGAGGACCCTGTAGACGTGTTAAATGAGGAGGAGGAATCGTGAGACGTTTCATCCTTCCTTTTTTACTCTTCTTTATTTTTATAAGTGAGAGTATCTTCGCTCACTTAGTTCATATTCCATTTGCCTTAGAAGATCAACTATATATACCTCGATTTATGTTAATCGCATGTATTTTCGTGACGGTATACTTAACACGCACACAAGGAATGCTATTTGGAATTGTGTTCGGATTACTCCATGATATTGTTTATATTGAAGTGATCGGAATCTATTTATTTTCATATGGAATCCTAGCTTATTTGATCAATAAAGCAATGAAAGTTCTTCATGGTAATGCTCTAATTGTACTATTTCTGACGATTTTATCGATCGCTGTACTTGAATTTTATGTGTATGGAATGAATTATTTAATAGGGACGACAAAGATGTCATTATATCACTTTACAACCTTAAGGTTATTACCTACGCTTGCTTTAAATTCGGTTGTTGCTATTCTGTTAATCTATCCTATGAAAAAGTTCCTTACGAAAATAAAAATAGATGAATCTGATGATTAGATGGAATAAATAAGAGATGTGCTTTAAAGTTAGGCAATGCTAGCCATGAAAAAAACTAATACTTTATTATCATTTTAAAAAAGGATTTACAGCATTTCTGTCGAATAGTAAAGTCGTTGAGGTGAACGTCATGAAGGTCCAAAAACAACAATATGTTACGATTAAAGGCACAAAAGATGGCTTAACGTTGCATCTCGATGATTCGTGTTCTTTTGATCAATTGCTCCATGAACTCGAGGAAATGCTATCTTTAAAACAATATATACAATCAGGTCCAGTAATTGGTGTAAATGTAAAAGTTGGGAACCGTTTCCTTAATAAGGATCAACGAGTAAAGCTAGAAACAGTAATCAAACAAAATCGTAATCTCATGGTTGAGACAATTGATAGCAATGTGATGACAAAGGATGAGGCGCTTAGGATTAAGAGAGAAACAGAAGTCGTTTCTGTTGCTAAGATTGTTCGTTCTGGTCAAATTTTAAAGGTCAAAGGTGATTTACTGCTTATAGGTGATGTAAATCCAGGTGGAACTGTTATTGCTACTGGCAATATCTTTGTTCTAGGTGCGTTAAGAGGAATTGCACATGCCGGTGCAGATGGTAACGGGCAGGCTGTTATTGCTGCTTCATTATTAAAACCAGCACAGCTTCGCATAAGTGAAATCATAAATCGTGCTCCTGATCATATACCAAATGAAGGTAATGAGATGGAATGTGCTTTTATAAATAGTGACGATGAAATGATTATTGAGCGATTGCAGCAACTTACTCATTTACGACCTAATTTAACAAGGTTTGAAGGGGGAATCTAACTATGGGTGAAGCAATTGTCATTACCTCAGGTAAAGGTGGAGTTGGTAAAACAACAACATCTGCAAATTTAGGGACAGCTTTAGCTATATTGGGCAAACGTGTTTGCTTAGTAGATACAGACATCGGTCTTCGAAACCTAGATGTTGTAATGGGATTAGAAAATCGGATTATTTATGATCTAGTAGACGTAGTTGAAGGGCGCTGTAAAATGCACCAAGCTCTTGTAAAAGATAAACGATTTGAAGATTTATTATATTTATTACCTGCTGCACAAACAAGTGATAAAACAGCAGTGAAACCAGAGCAAATCAAAAAGATAATAGATGAACTAAAACAAGATTATGATTATATTATCATTGATTGCCCAGCAGGAATTGAACAAGGTTACAAAAATGCAGTTGCTGGTGCAGATAAGGCTGTAGTTGTGACAACTCCAGAAATTTCTGCTGTTCGAGATGCAGATCGAATTATTGGTTTACTAGAAAAAGAAGATATTGAGCCTCCGAAATTAGTGATTAATCGTATTCGTAATCATCTAGTTAAAAATGGGGACATGCTAGATGTTGATGAAATCGTTTCACATCTTTCAATTGACCTAATCGGAATCGTTGCTGATGATGATGATGTTATTAAGGCATCTAACAATGGTGAGCCTATTGCAATGGATCCTAATAATCGTGCAGCGATTGCGTATCGTAATATTGCCCGACGTATCCTTGGGGAATCTGTTCCATTACAATCTTTAGATGAGCAAAATAAGGGTGTATTAACAAAGCTGAAAAAGTTTTTTGGAGTACGGGTATAGCTTTGTAAAAATAGATTATTAAATTAAAAGACTAGTGTTTGATTATCGATGTATTTCGTGAAACATCGACTTTCAGCCCACTAGTCTTTTTTGTTTGGTATCTAGCTCCAGCGCCTAGACCCTCTCAGGTCTACAGCCACTCAGGAATTGAAGACAAAGAACGTCTTCTATTCCTGAGCCTCTTATGCCTGCGGGTCTGAACAAGGCGCTTGCGCTTTTCTATATTTTTTAATCATATCCTTTAAGGACAAGGCATAAACTTGTACAAACTGACAAAAGGATTGATGGGGATGAGTCATCGAGCGGATGAAGTGAGGAAAAGAATTGCGAAAAGAAAGCGAGAAAAAGGATTGTCAGAGACACATGAAACATCAAAGCCAACATCATTGTTTTTAAGTGATGAAGAGAGGTATGGTGTGTATTCTCCACCAACATATGAAGGCGGCCCGAACAAAGGAAACGGCGGTCATCCACTTTTTCGTACAGAAGTATTCATATTCAAAGTATTATTTTCAGCAGTTATCGTGTTAGTGACAGCAATCGTCTTTAAAAATAGTGCACCTCTCTTTCAAGATGTGAAGTCAGCCATTACGTATTCCCTAGAGGAAGAATTTCAATTTGCAGCTGTTTCTTCCTGGTATCGAGATCAATTTGGGGAACCACTAGCTCTTTTTGAACCTAATGCAAAGAACAACAAGGATTCAGAAGATGCGACTCAAAGTGTCCAATTTGCTGTCCCGGCTAATGGTAAAGTGCTCGAAACGTTTGAAGATAACGGACAAGGGATTATGGTTGAGACTGATCGACCTTCTGTAGAAGCAATGAATGAAGGAATTATTATCGAAGCAGGTGAAAAACCAGATACAGGTCTGACAATTGTTCTTCAGCATGCTGATGGAACTAAATCATGGTATGGAAATTTAGATAAAATTGATGTTGCCCTATATGATTTTGTAGAAAAAGGGAAAGCACTTGGGAAAACGAAATTAAGTGAAAATCAAAAAGGTACTTATTATTTCGCTATTAAAAAGGGTGATGACTTTATTGACCCAATCCAGGTGATCCAATTTGAATAGATATTTCATACTCTTACAAAAAATTCACATTCATCCATTATTATGGGTAATGATTGGAATAAGTATCATTACCGCTAACTTTAAATCATTGTTATTGTTAATGCTGATTGTATTTATACATGAAATGGGCCATGCAACAAGTGCTCATTTTTTTTCTTGGAGAATCAAAGCAATCATGCTTCTCCCATTTGGAGGGGTTGCTGAGGTCGATGAACATGGAAATCGCTCGTTAAAGCAAGAATTGATTGTTGTGTTATCAGGTCCAATACAGCATATTTGGCTTCAAGGTGCAGCTTATCTACTTCAAGCAACCAATCTCGTAAGCTTGGCAGATTATCAATTGTTCACTTTATACAATGTATCTATCCTACTTTTTAATTTGCTCCCAGTCTGGCCGCTAGACGGTGGGAAGCTTTTATTTATCCTCTTTTCACAATATTGGCCATATAAAAAAGCACATTTTTACATGGTAGCGACGTCGATTTTTTTCTTATCTATTTATGTTTTAGCTATTCTGGTCTATTCACCGAACCATCTGAACATGTGGTTTATTACAACCTTTCTTATTTACAGCTTATATCATGAGTATAAAAATCGAATGTATGGTTGCTTGCGATTTTTGATGGAGCGGTATTACGGTAATCAAGATACAATTTATCGGCTAAAGCCGATTGTCGTCGATGAGTCAGAGTTAATCTATCATGTATTACTTCAATTTCAGAGAGGGTGTAAGCATTTGATCGTTGTCGAGCGAAATGGTGCAAAAGTATCGGAAATGGATGAAAATGAATTACTTCATGCCTATTTTGCTAACAAACTTACTGACTCAAAGGTAGGGGATTTAATGTATGCTTATTGAGTTTTTTAATCCTCAAGGTTTCAGTTTACTACCACTTCTATGATATAGTATACAAAGATATTTTAGGAATTGATAGATAAGTCGAACTAGGGCTTAGCTCCTTGTTCCTGTTCAGAGAAAGAGGAGAAAATAAGTGCGTAAACTGATAATAAATGAAAAAACGAAGGAAGTTCGCTGTGCAGTCTTTGAACATGAGCAGTTATGTGAACTACATCAAACCTATTCCTTTGATAATGAAATTATCGGAAATATATATATTGGTCGTGTAACAAAAGTTCTTCCGGGCATGCAAGCTGCTTTTGTTGATATTGGAATAAATCAAAATGGTTATATACACCGTAATGATTTAATTTCGTTTCAACAGAATGAGAATACAGTCTCTAAACCATCTATCTCCCATTATGTAAGAGAGGGTGAGCAATTGCTCGTTCAAGTAGTAAAAGAGGGGACAGATCAAAAGGGGCCAAAGCTAACAACTAATATCGAGTTTGGAGGAAAGCTTCTCGTTTACATGCCCTATGGTAATTATATAGCTGTATCGAAAAAGCTATCAGATGAAAAAGAGAGAAGTAGATTGTTACATATAGCTAATGAGCTCCAAGAAGAAAAAGAGGGGCTTCTTTTTCGTACAGCTAGCAAGCATAAATCATGGGAAGAGCTTAGTGATGAGTATATTAAGCTAAAAAAGCAGTTTCAATCCATAAAAACAATGTATCGTAAAACTGAATGTGTATTTGAAGCAAAAAGCTTTGTTGAACGCATTTTGAACGAGTTGGCGATTAAACCTGAAGACACAATTATTTGTGATCAAATAGAGCGGGTTCAGGATTTGAAACAGCAATTTCCTACTGCAAAGATTATGTACCATGACCAAAAGGAATCCATTTTTACAACATATAAAATCGAGCAAGAAATTGATAAGCTCTTAAAAAATGTTGTTTGGCTAAAGAATGGCTCCTATATCATTATTGAGCAAACTGAAGCAATGACAATTATTGACGTAAACACGGGAAAATTTTCTGGAAAATTATCTATGCGTGATACAGTGCTAAAGACAAATCAAGTTGCAGCGATAGAAATTGCAAAGCAAATACGCCTAAGAAATGTAAGTGGCATTATTTTAATTGATTTTATCGATATGAAGCATAAAGAAGATCAGAAAATGATAGAAGAAACCGTTATACGTGAGATGAGGAAAGATCGTGTTCAACATAAGGTTATAGGTTTTACAGAACTAAATATTTTGCAAATTACGAGAAAAAAGGTACGTCAACCGATTGAAGCAAGTCTAACTGATCGCTGCCCTACTTGTAATGGAACAGGGCGAATTCCGTCTAAAGAGGCGATTGCATATCAGCTAGAAAGAGAGCTTTGGGAGCACCAATTTATGGATGAAGAAGCAATTTGGATTGAAGCAACAGCTGATGTAATCGAATTATTAAACGGAGGAAACGGCGAACATCTTAAACAACTTGAAGAAGCTTTAAAATACAAAATAATCTGTTCAGAATATCTTCATTCTATACCTAGCTACTCTATAAGGCATATTGGTAATGTGAAGACGATTATGGAAAGACTTAAATGAATAAAATAATTGTTGCATATTTCATAGGTATTTGATATTATGTTTAATGTTATGGTTTGTAGCGCACCCGTGCTACAACCGCTCAGAATGAGGTTAAAGCAATGTTTAGATAACATTCACCTTATTTTGGCGAGTCTGAGTTTATAGGAGGTGCAAGGATGTACGCTATTATTGAAACTGGTGGAAAACAAATTAAAGTTGAAGAAGGTCAAGTTATCTACGTTGAGAAGCTTGGTACTGATCAAGGTGAAACTGTTACGTTTGACAAAGTTTTATTTGTAGGTGGAGACAATGTTAAAGTTGGTAGCCCAACTGTTGACGGAGCAACTGTTACTGGTAAGATCGAAAAACACGGTCGTCAAAAGAAAATCACTGTCTTCAAATATAAAGCTAAGAAAAACTATCGTAAAAAACAAGGTCACCGTCAGCCATACACTAAAGTTGTGATTGACAAAATCAACGCGTAAGGCTATTTGAAATGATAAATGCGAAAATTTATCGTTCAAATGAGGGACTTATAACTTCGTTCGTTTTATCTGGACATGCCGAGTTCGATGAACATGGCAAGGATATTGTTTGTGCTGGAGCATCTGCTGTTACCTTTGGTGCTGTTAATGCAGTGCTGACTCTAACAAATATTGAGCCACAAATTGATCAAGGTGGAGATGGCGGTTATTTACATGTTAAATTACCTTTAAATCTCGATAAATCAACAAGTGATAAAGTTCAATTATTGTTAGAGGGTATGCTCGTTTCATTACAAACAATTGAAAGAGATTACGGACAATATATTTCAGTAACAATAATGAACTAAACAGGAGGTGAACTTCATGTTAAGATTAGATCTTCAGTTCTTCGCATCTAAGAAGGGGGTAGGGTCGACTAAAAATGGTCGTGACTCTATGTCTAAACGTCTTGGTGCAAAGCGTGCAGATGGACAATTGGTATCTGGTGGTTCAATTCTTTACCGTCAACGTGGTACAAAAATTTACCCAGGTGAAAACGTTGGCCGCGGCGGTGATGATACGTTATACGCAAAAGTTGATGGTGTTGTTAAGTTCGAACGTTTCGGACGCGACCGCAAAAAAGTTAGCGTATATCCAGTAGCACAAGAAGCATAAGTTCATGTGAAAACTCTAACCTAACTTAGGTTAGAGTTTTTTTTATTGTAAAGGAAAATATAAAACTCTAGTACTGTGGAAAAGCGCTAGGCATCCAACGTCTAGCCCCTCTTGAGTCTACAGCCACCCATGAATTGAAGGTAAAAAACACCTTCTATTCATTAGCGTCTTATTTGCCCGAGGCTGTTCAAGGCGCTTTCGCTTTTGCGAATTAAAACAGTAATCTATGAATAGCTCTTATGTTCCAACACAATGTTTGTTATAATTCTTATTACAGCGTAAAGTAATTGCTCCTTTATGAAAATTATTTTTTAGTTGAAATAGGAGAAAATAGTATGAAAAATAAATCGAAAAAATGGGATACTGTTGATATATTAAGTCATTCACGACATGATTGGATGAATAAATTACAACTGATTAAAGGTAATCTTTCGTTGCAAAAATATGATCGTGTACATGATTTCATTGAGGAAGTAATCATAGAAGCGCAACAGGAATCTAAACTTTGTAATTTGAAAATGCCCTCGTTTGCTAGTTATCTTATGACATTTAATTGGAGTAACCACCATTTTGTACTTGAATACGAAATTTTAGGAAATGTGTTGTCTTTAGAACCATTTGATGATTCAGTGACCCAATGGAGTAAGAGCTTTTTGGATCAACTAGATAAAGTAGTTGATTTTGCAAGTGAAAATCATTTAAGTATTACAATTGATATAGGTTTAGAAGCTGAAGGAGTTCGTTTCTTTTTTGACTTTAATGGCATAATAAAGGATACAGAACAATTAATTGAGTGGTTAAAAGCTGTTAATCACTCTCAATTGATTGTAAATGAATTTCATGTTAATACATATGAATTAACAACTGTTATTTCACTTGGGATTTAGAACGGAGGAAGACAAATGTTTGTCGATCAGGTCAAGATATATGTAAAAGGTGGAGATGGCGGAAACGGTATGGTTGCGTTCCGTCGTGAAAAGTACGTGCCAAAAGGAGGGCCAGCAGGTGGTGATGGTGGAAATGGTGCTGACGTTATTTTCGAAGTAGAAGAAGGTTTAAGAACGTTAATGGATTTCCGGTATAAACGCCATTTCAAGGCTCCTCGTGGTGAGCATGGTATGTCTAAAAACCAACATGGTAAAAATTCGCAACCGATGATAGTAAAAGTTCCCCCGGGAACCATTGTATCGGATGAAGAAACAGGCCAGATTATCGCTGATTTAACTGAGCATGGACAACAAGCAGTTATTGCTAAAGGTGGTCGTGGAGGTCGTGGTAACTCTAGATTTGCGACACCGGCAAATCCTGCTCCTGAGCTTTCTGAAAATGGTGAACCAGGAATAGAGCGAAACGTTATTTTAGAATTAAAAGTATTAGCTGATGTAGGCTTAGTTGGATTCCCAAGCGTTGGTAAATCAACATTATTATCTGTCATTTCTTCAGCAAAACCGAAAATTGCAGAATATCACTTCACTACACTTGTTCCTAATCTAGGAATGGTTGAAACGGAAGATGGAAGAAGTTTTGTAATGGCGGATCTTCCTGGGCTTATTGAAGGTGCACATCAAGGGGTGGGCTTAGGTCATCAATTCCTTAGACATATAGAAAGAACGCGGGTAATCGTTCATGTGATTGATATGTCAGGGTTAGAAGGAAGAGACCCTTACGAGGATTATGTAACAATTAATGCAGAATTAAAGGAATACAATCTGCGTTTAACGGAAAGACCACAGATAATTGTTGCCAATAAAATGGACATGCCAGATTCTGAAGAGAACTTAGCAGGGTTTAAGAAAAAGCTCAAAGATGATCTGAAAATTTTCCCGATTTCTGCCATTACACGAGAAGGTGTACGCGAGCTGTTATTTGAAATTGCCGATGCAATTGAACGTACACCAGAATTCCCGTTATATGAAGAAGAGCCAGCTGAAAACAGAGTTGTGTACGAGTTTAAGAAGGAAGAACCGAACTTCGCCATTACTCGTGATAGTGATGGATCTTATGTGCTTTCAGGTGAAAAGATTGAGAAACTCTTTAAAATGACTGAATTCTCACGTGAGGAATCTGTTCGACGCTTTGCAAGACAACTTCGTGGCCTAGGTGTTGATGAAGCGTTGAGAGAAAGAGGAGCAAAAGACGGAGATATTGTGAAGTTACTTGAATATGAATTTGAGTTTGTTGAATAATTTGAGCACTAAAGTTGTGGTGCTAATGAATAATAAGTTGTGAGAGCTGATCATGAGCTCTCTTTTTTATAGGATTCGTTTAGGTCCAAATGTTAACTTATCCTTGTTTTTGTATTGTTATAAAGCTTGGATAAAAATAAATAAAGAAAAAGGAAGAAATTTAGCTAATATTGTGATAAATTATCTACATTAAGAAAAAAGATGGGAGGGAGTTAATGAAAGACGATACATTTTTTTTAGTTCGAGAAGATATTTTACCTGAAGCAATGAAAAAAACACTTGAAGTAAAGAAGCTAATTGAAAGAGGAAAAGCTGATTCTGTGGCTGAAGCAGTTCAACGTGTCGATATGAGCCGGAGTGCTTTTTATAAGTATCGTGATGCTGTGTTTCCGTTTCATACAATGGTGAAAGAAAAATTAATCACCCTTTTTTTCCATCTTGAAGATCGTAGTGGAACTTTATCTCAATTATTATCAGTAGTGGCAACTGCTGGATGTAACGTTTTAACCATCCATCAAACCATTCCAATCCAGGGCCGTGCAAATGTAACACTATCGCTTAATACGAATGGAATGACAGAGGATATAAACCGATTAATGACCAAACTTCGTAGATTGGAATTTGTCGATAAGGTAGAGATATTAGGTCAAGGGGCATAAGGAGTTGAAGTTAGTTGTCAAACAGGATAGGATTTTTAGGACCGAGAGCAACTTTTACCCATTTTGCTGTTCAATCTTTTTTTGGGGATGAAGTCGAACAGGTACCATATACCACGATTCCACAATGTATTGATGCAGTTGCAGATGGGGAGATTGATTTTGCTGTCGTACCTACCGAAAATGCACTAGAAGGTTCGGTTAATTTAACATTTGATTATTTAATACATGAACAACCATTGTACATAGTTGGTGAGATTGTTTCACCGATTGAACAGCATTTTATGGTACACCCTTCAAGAAAAAATGATTGGGAAAATGTTACTCGCATTTATTCTCATTCACATGCGATTGCACAATGTCATAAGTTTTTGCATCAAACGTTTAAAGGTATTACGTATGATTATGCAACATCAACTGGAGCTGCAGCAAGTTATGTTAGTAATCATCCTGAAGAATCAGTTGCAGCAATTGCGAACAATCTTGCAGCAAAGGAATATGGGTTAGAAATTGTCAAAGCGAATATCCATGATTACCATTATAATCATACAAGATTTGCAATATTACATCCTTCAAATAAGGCAGAATATACTAGCCCATATCTTACTCCTGATAAAGAAAAAACAACGTTAATGGTTACACTGCCATCAGATCAATCTGGGGCTTTACATCAAGTGTTATCTGCTTTTACTTGGCGAAAACTGAATCTCTCAAAAATCGAATCAAGACCGATGAAAACAGGTTTAGGTAACTACTTCTTTATTATTGATATTGATATGTTAGTTGACGAGATATTAATACCAGGGGCGATAGCTGAGCTCGAGGCTTTAGGTTGCAGTGTTAAATTACTTGGTTCTTATGAAGCATATTCAATTAGCCAGCAAATTGAAAAAGAAGTTTGATTTAAAAACAGGTGACTAGGGTAGTATGTCACCTGTTTTCTTTTACCCATTTTTAGTGGAAGTAATCCTAAAAGCAAGAGGAGAAGGTTGAGATTTGGGAAACTGCCTGTTAAGATCGCTTATTCCTTTACTAAGAATCCTTCTTCATCAAGTGCTTTACAAGCAAGATCTATTTTATCAAGAGAATCAGCTTGTAAAGTATGCAAATGTAGACCACCAGTTAACTGTGATAAATATGAGGCATTATAACGATTTATTTTTTTTACAAATTCATTCACATCATTCCGATTTCCTACCATGATTGAAGCAGTTAATTCCCCATATACTTGATGCTCAACAATTACATCCTTAACAACTACCCCATGGTCAACAAGTATTGATAATTCTTCTATTGTTCGTTCAGGTGCATGCTTACAAGCGATAATTCGTTCGACTAATTTAGTTTGATCATGTTGATTGTTTAAAAATACATACCCTTGGCTTGTAGCCATTATTGGATAATTTTTTGCTTTTAACAGTGAAACGTCTTGGACGATTACCTGTCTACTCACATTTGTTGTGCTTGCTAACTCTCCACCTGTAATCGGCTTGTCTGCTTTAGATAGAATATCTAACAAGAGATTTCGTCGCTCTTCACCTAATATTTTATCAGTCTTCACCGATACCATTCCTTTCTACCTTTGCAAAATTTATGTTTTTAAAAGTTTTCAATGATGTTAATAAGTTGTTTTGCAAATGTCTGAACTTCCTCACTCGATGTTTGAGCACCTAATGATATTCTAATATATTGCTTTGCTTTTTGCTCATCATAACCTAGAGCAAGGATTGTACGAGAAGGTGCTTGCATTCCTACTTGGCATGCACTCCCTGTTGAAATTGCAAAACCGAATCGATTGCATTCTAACATCATATACTGACCTTCAATCCCATCTACAAGCAATGGAAGAATGTTCGGGAGGGTGTTTTCGTTATTTTCATTTAATAGCTTTATTCTATCCTTGCAAGGCTTTAGTGAGTCAACAAAATCTTTTCTAAGTTTTAGATAATGTTCAATGTTCGTATACATGTTAGCTGAAACATCTTTTGCGGCAGTAGCAAATGCAGCTGCACCAGGGACATCAACTGTACCAGGCCGAAAACCTGACTCATGGGTTGTCCCTGGGATAACTGGCTGCCAAAAAACGGATGGATTGATATAGGCCGCTCCAATTCCTTTAGGTCCATAAATTTTATGGCTAGATATTGAAATGGCATCAATATGAATATCCTCTACATTTATTGGAAGCTTCCCAAAGGTTTGAACACAGTCACTGTGGAATAAAATACCTCGTTTTTTTAATAATCGTCCAATTTCCTTGATTGGCTGAACAACTCCAATTTCGGAATTTCCGTGCTGAATCGAGACAAGTCCTGTATTAGATTGTAACTTGCTAGTGATGTCATCAGTTGAAATAAAGCCTTGTTTATTGGGCTCTAAAAAACTAACCTCATAACCCCTAGTTTGAAGACTTTTAAAAAATGTATAAAGTGATGAATGTTCAATTTGTGTTGTAATAATATGGTTATTTTTAAGATCAACACCATTTAACAAGGACTGAACGGCCAATATGTTTGCCTCACTACCACCACTAGTAAAATAAAGACCTTTTTCATTTCCGCAAATCATATCGGTAATTATTTTCCTAGAAGCCTGTAAAGTTCTTGCTGCCATTCCGCCAATATCATGTAAACTACTACTATTTCCAAATGCACTTTTAGCAGCCTTCATATATATAGTTAGGGCATTTTCACTCATTGGTGTAGTTGCTGCATAATCTAGGTAGATCACTGATTTCACCTCTAGTTTTCTCAAACTCTATGAGAATGTTAGTAAAAAACTCTTGTCATTATTTTAAATCTATGTAAATATAGGTGTCAAGACAGGTGTAAATTTACAGGAGGGTACTATGCTATGCCTCAAACAGATGTCATTATAATCGGTAGTGGGATTGCCGCCCTTTCTGCAGCATACCACTTACGACATAAACAAGTAACAATTATTACGAAATCTTCGTGGAAAAAAAGCAATTCAATGCTTGCACAAGGTGGAATAGCCGCTGCAGTTCACACGAAGGATTCATGGAAAAATCATTATGAAGATACGTTAGTTGCGGGTTGTTATCATAATGATTCAAAAAATGTAGAACATCTTGTCCAAGATGGTCCAACTGAAATCCTTGAATGGTGTCAAAGAGGAATGACCTTTGATTGCGATTTAAATGGACAATTTCTTCTTGGGAAAGAAGGAGCACATAGTCAGCACCGAATCATTCATGCTGGTGGCGATGCTACTGGAAGAGAAGTAACCCAGTTTTTATATCAGACGATTTTACCAATGGTAACATTGATTGAGAATGAAATGGCAACAGATTTGATTGTAAAAAATAGTAGTTGCTTAGGTGTTGCTACAAAGAGTGCAAATGGAAAAATGAAAAGATATTTGGCAAGTAAAATAATTATAGCTAGCGGTGGGTGTGGTGCTGTGTATGGCCATACATCAAACGCAGATATCATAACAGGTGATGGAATTGCCATGGCTTATAGAGCAGGTGCAAAAATTGCTGATATGGAATTTATTCAATTCCACCCGACAATGCTCAATATTAATGGACGTTGTGTTGGTCTCGTTTCGGAAGCAGTACGTGGTGAGGGTGCTTTATTAATAAATCAAAATGGTGAGACATTCATGGGTAAGATTCATCCTCAAGGTGATTTAGCACCAAGAGATGTAGTTTCTAGAGCAATTTATTATGAAATGAAAAAAGGGAATGATGTGTTCCTTGATATATCTAATATTTCTAATTTTTCAACAAGATTCCCGACTATTTCTAAATTGTGTGAGCAATATGGGATTAATTTAGACGAAGGAATGATTCCAGTCGCCCCTGGTATGCACTTTTTAATGGGAGGGATTCAGACGAATGATAAAGGTGAGACAAATATCCTCAATCTCTTTGCAGTAGGTGAAGCGGCATGTACAGGTGTGCATGGTGCTAATCGACTTGCTAGTAACTCGCTATTAGAGGGACTTGTTTTTGGGAAAAGAGTAGCGAATCATCTATTGTCTTTACCATTCGAGCAACCGGATAGAAGTGTTGATGTTTTTACAAATACCACTGCAGCAGATGAATTCATCGAATTACCGACAAAAAAACAGATTCAAGAAATCATGACTAACTATGTTGGAATTCAAAGAACGGAAGCTGAGTTAACCTTTGCAGTAAATTGGTTTACGTTTTATCAAAATCAATTCACTTTTTGGGTTTTTAATGTGAAGAATTTCACAACTGAGCAAATTGAAATCATCAATATGTTAACAATAGGCTGGCTAATTTCAACCTCTGCATTTAATCGAACAGAAAGTAGAGGGGGACATTATCGCTTAGATTTTCCTGAAACAAATGATAAATACTGGCGACAAAAGCAGCTTATACGAATGAAAGATGAAATGTATGCGGGGGTATAGAGAATGAACGTGATTAAATTAAAAAAGAAATTAGAAGAATTTTTTCTAGAAGACTTAGGAGAATTAGACGTTACAAGTCAAACGGTTTTTGGTGCTAATGCACGCGGAGAAGCTGTTATTATTGCTAAGGAAGATGGAATTTTGGCAGGTGTTGACGTTATAGCTACTGGTTATTCCTTATTCGATCAAAAGGTGGATGTGGCCCTAAAAAGGAAAGATGGAGACGCACTTAAGCAGGGTGATATCATTGCAGAACTTGAGGGACCTGTTGCCACTATTCTTAGTGGGGAACGAGTCATTCTAAATTTACTTCAGCGTATGAGTGGGATTGCGACATTGACAAATAAAACTGTACATCTTTTACAATCAGATCATACGAGAATTTGCGATACAAGGAAAACTTCACCAGGATTGAGAATGTTTGAAAAATACGCTGTTCGTTGTGGTGGAGGCTTTAATCATCGTTTTGGCTTATATGATGGTGTGATGATAAAGGACAATCATATAGCATTTGCAGGTTCCATTTTAAAAGCAGTTAAAGAGGTTAGGGCTAAAACAGGTCATATGGTCAAAATTGAAGTAGAAATAGAGAACGAAAAGCAGCTTCTAGAGGCAATTGAAGCTGGAGCTGATGTGATTATGTTTGACAACCGATCTCCAGAAGAGGTTGCAATATTCGCTGAGCTCACACCAAAACATATTGTAACAGAAGCATCTGGCGGTATAGGTATGCATAATTTAGCAGATTACCGTAATACCAATGTTGATTATATTTCATTAGGAATGTTAACACATTCATACAAATCTTTGGATATAAGTTTAAATGTAAAATAGGGGGCTTGAAAATGGAATTATTAGATATTCTTGAGCACGATAAAAAAGAAATGATGCCAGAATCCTATAAATCACTTTCAACTGAAGAAATGGAGCAGCGTGTACGAGAAATAAAAGAGAAATTTGGTACGAAGCTTTATATTCCAGGACATCACTACCAAAAGGATGAGGTTGTTCAATTCTCAGATGTGACAGGTGATTCATTACAACTTGCACAAGCTGCAGCAGCAAATAAAGAGGCAGAATATATCGTTTTTTGCGGTGTCCATTTTATGGCAGAAACAGCAGACATGTTAACAACTGAAAGCCAAAAGGTCCTGCTTCCTGATATGAGAGCAGGTTGTTCGATGGCTGATATGGCTGATATTGATCAAACTGATCGTGCTTGGGGAAAACTCCAAAACCTTTTTGGTGACACGATTCTGCCTTTAACATATGTAAATTCAACTGCAGCAATTAAAGCGTTCGTTGGAAAAAATGGAGGAGCAACTGTTACTTCCTCGAATGCTAAAAAAATGTTACAGTGGGCATTTACTCAAAAGGAAAGAATATTATTTTTACCAGATCAGCATTTAGGCAGAAATACGGCCTTCGATCTTGGAATCCCCCTAGATAAAATGGCAATATGGAATCCAATCACAAATGAATTGGAGTTTAATGGAAATGTTGAAGATATCATTGTCATCCTTTGGAAGGGACATTGCTCCGTACATGAAAATTTCACTGTTGCAAATATTGAACATTTACGAAAAACTGAGCCAGATATGAATATTATTGTCCATCCAGAATGCAGCAGAGAAGTGGTTGAACACTCAGATTTTGCCGGTTCCACAAAATATATTATTGACATGATTGAAGCAGCTGAACCTGGTACAAAATGGGCTATCGGAACTGAAATGAACCTAGTAAATAGATTAATTCAACAAAACCAGGATAAAGAAATTGTTTCATTGAACCCATATATGTGTCCATGTTTAACAATGAATCGTATCGATTTACCACATCTTTTATGGGCTCTTGAAAGCATAGAAAAAGGTGAAGTCACAAATCAGATTATTGTACCAGAACATATCACAAAGGATGCTGTATTAGCATTGGATCGAATGCTGGCAAATGTTTGATCTTTTTAAAATTGAACTAACAACAAAAAGGAACTAACAATTTATTGTTGGTTCCTTTTTGTATTGTACATAAATAAGAGTTAGCCAACATATGTATTTAAGTGAGATGTTAGGTTTATCCAATTTTTAATACGAGTTTAATCATAATTTTGATTTTTTCTTCATAAATTGTGATGAAGAATAATGACATCATGCTCATCGTTTATAACAGGGGAAACATAATCTTTCACATAGATGAATCGATTATGTTCAGTAACCCATCAGTTATGAAACGTTTTCTGATGGTAGATCTATTTTTAAGCTTAGGAGGGAAATCATTGAAAATTCATATTGTTCAAAAGGGCGATACTCTTTGGAAGATTGCTAAGAAATATGGGGTTGATTTCGAACAATTAAAAGGGATGAACACACAATTAAGCAATCCAGATTTAATTATGCCAGGAATGAAAATTAAAGTACCTTCTGGAAATGTTGCGGTCAAAAAAGAAGCTCCAATAAAGAAAGAAATGCCAAAAGCTGAACACCCATTTGCAAAAGAAAAACCAAAAGAGGTTTTAGGAGTAGAAGATACAGCACCGAAGGAACCAATTTCAGAAAAACCTTCAAAACCTTATATACCACCTGTACCTAATGTTCAGCATCCGGTATACACTGGGGTGGATATGAATAATTATTATACGGTGAATATGGCGATGATGCCACAAATGGCGAACCCACAACTACCGCCAAAACCAGAAAATGTATTGCCAGACATTACAAAAGATGTAGAGGATATGTATAAGGTACCTGCTAAAGAACAGCCACATTACGAATTACCAGAACAACAAGAGGAGGCTTCAAAAGATATGGCAAATATGCCAAATGTACCAAATATGCCGAATATGCAAATGCCTGCATATACATCACCAGCGATGCATCAACCGCAATATTTAGCTCCACAACACATGGTACCTGTTTCACCTGTATTACCTGGGTATGGTTTCTGCCCACCGATGCCTTATCAGCCGATGGCAATGCCATATGGGTATGGACATGGGCCAGCAATGCCAAATCAGCCATACCCTGCAGCAGTAAGCCCTGCTGAATATGATGACGATGATGATGATCAAGGTGCACATTCACCAAATATGCCGTACCCACATGCAGTTGCTCCAGCACATTACGGACCAGGATTCCCAGTTAATCCATATGCAGGTGTTCCAGTGTCACCAGTATTACCTGGATACGGATTTAATCCAAATCAAGTTTTAGGTGCATATGGTGAAGCACCAGATGATGATGATGATGATTTTGATTATGAACATTCACCAAATATGCCATATCCACAGGCAGTTGCACCAGCCTATACACAGAATGATTGTGGTTGTGGAGGAGCAACACCTTATATAAATCCTTATCAAGGTTATCCATATCAACATGGTGTTAATTATGGCTATCCAATGCAACAACAATTTGGTGGCTATCCAATGCAACAACAATTTGGTGGTTATCCAATGCAACAACAATTTGGTGGTTATCCAATGCAACAACAATTTGGTGGTTATCCGATGCAACAACAATTTGGCGGTTATCCAACACAACAGCCATTTATGGCCCCGCAAGACTATAATCCTAATGGTTTCAATCCTGGACAGATGCAACCCGGACAGATGCAAATGGCACCAGGTGGTCAAATGTTTGATATGCCTAATTATGATGAACGAGAAGATGACCAGGATTAATAATCACAACAAAGCAGAGGTGACATACCCTCTGCTTTATTTTGTTATAAGCTCTCATATTTATGTAATTTACGAAAAAACCTTTAAAAGATATTGACCAAAAATTAAAGGTGTTACCGTTAACTAACAGTTTGTTATTCCTCCCTATGGTGCAAGCTACTTAATGAGCAAAAGTTATTGCTCTTTTTGAAAGTACCTACTGGGGGGGTTTTGTATTGAATAAAGGTAAAAAAGCTTCAGCGTTTACAGCTATTGCGCTTTTAACAACAGGTTTGACAGCTTGTAATGGGGATGAAGGTGCATTAGATACAAGAAATAATGATAACGCACAACCTATGGGTTACTATTCAAATGAAAATACAAACGCAGATAATGAAGGTCCTGTTACAGAAATGATGGACGGAATGAACAATGAAGATAATTATTTCCGTAAAGTTAATAATAAAAACAATAATCAAAATATGAGTAATCCTACAGTACCACTTGGGGATCGTGATGATGGCTTAGTTAGAGATAATCGTTTTAGCCGTAGTGATGCAAATTATCATGGACACTTACAAAATGTAGGTAACAATAATAATAATAATAATAATAAAATGAATATCACAAACAATAATAACCGTGATGATAACGAGATATCTCGAAAAGTTAGAACATCAGTTGAGAAAATGGACAACGTCGACAATGCTCGTGTATTGGTAACAGAGGACAATATTTTAGTTGCAGTTGATACAGCTGACAACAATAATGCTTCCTTAAAAGAAAAAATTTCTAATAACGTACGTAAAATGTCTAATGGTAGAAATGTCCAAGTAGTAACTGATGAAGGAACATTTACACGTGTTCGTAACATTGACAATGATATCCAAAATGGTGTTGACCGAAAAACAATTGACGCCGACATCAATAATTTGATGGATGATCTCGGAGATGCAATTCAACGTCCATTTAATGGTGATCGTGACTAAAGAAGCTAGGGGTGTTCCCCTTGCTTTTTATTTTGTAAATTAAACTTGGACCAAGCATAATTAAGAAATGTGATATGATAAAGAAAATAGTAGTTGTAGGTGATATGTATGGAAGACAACAAACCGAAACGAGAAACAAAAGGTATCGATACCACTGTAGTTTATGATTTTAAACAATACCCAGACGAAATTAGTGGTCGATGTGATAATTGCGGAAACACATTATTTAAGAGTTCTGTTAAGGATTTCATCTTTCTTAGAGAATGTAGTGAATGTGGAATGAAGAAAAGTATTTGAAAACGACTCAATAATCCAAAAAAAGTCACTCAGGTAAAGGGAAATAAGATAACTGAGTGACTTTGAATAGTATGAAACTATTTATTAAATAAATATTTTACGCCTTTATAAATGAGGACTAATGAGAAAACTAAAACTGTTAGTACACCCACCACTGTTGTAAATGGTGCTAAACTTGCTAAAAATGTACCAGCTAAAGGAACTTCAATTAAAGCAAAGCCTGATAAAATAGCAGCTAAAAATAAGAAAATCCAGCTATTCATTGTAACCCCTCCTTTTACTACAATATATGTCCTAAAAGGAATGTAAGTTTAATGAAGTAGCCTATAGCGAAAAAATATTATTTTAGAAAAGAAATAATTCAAGTGAAGATTTCCTTTGAATTTAGTTCAATCATTTACCAGCGATTTAATCTGATCAACTGGAACTTCTTTCTTGACTACTAATTCATTTTTTGCCTCATCATAATACATTATTTTTAAAATTTGCAAAGATGAATCTGCTGAATGAGCGGTAAGTAAACCAAAGTGTCCATTACCTAAATCTACCATATGGGAGTAATCCAATTGTGGATACACATCTTGACTACTACTATAAGAGTCATCCTCCACCGTTACAGTGTGATCACCAGAAGAAAATGCGATAATAATCGTTAAAAAAATGAGGGTAATTCTAATTCTACGCAATTCTGCATTAAAAAGGTCCACATTGCTCACACCTTAATCTTATTTTCAACTAAGAAGTTTTTATTCACTTCGTTTTATTGAACATATTAAATATGAAATAATGACAATTATAGCATAATATGGAATATATTGATTATTTTTGTTGAAAATTTATACACAAAAAAAGGACTTCGTTAGAAGTCCTTTTTTGTACATAAAAGCTAATTAAGCTTTGTTAACGTTAACTGCTTGAAGTCCACGTTGACCTTGCTCAGTTTCGAAAGTCACTTTTTGACCTTCTTCTAAAGTTTTAAATCCTTCGCCTTGGATAGCTGAGAAATGTACGAATACGTCGTCTCCACCTTCGATTTCGATGAATCCGAAGCCTTTTTCTGCATTAAACCATTTTACTGTACCTTGTTGCATGTTTGTTGCCTCCCGTGTGGATATTCCACGATTTATTACTATCCTTGCTCAATTATCAAAGGCGAAAAGTTTAAACACTTATTCTTTCCTTACAGACCGAACAAAAATAATTCTCCTTAATATTAACAGAGTATCCCTCGAATAGCAAATAGGTAATAATTGTTTTAAAAATATTTTTTAGTAGGAATATTCTATGGTTAAAACTTCTATAATTGGTCACAATATTATCGAAACAGTAATTGTTAAGATGTGTTGAAATAATAAACAACTCTAATAGATAAAATAAGCTAGGCTATTAACTAATTTTTTTAATCCTAAATTAGTTGACGTTCAATGTGATGATTGTACGAATTTAAATAAACGAGGTGAGATCGATGAGAAAATTTCATCCAAGTCGCATCGTTACCGTTTGTTGTCTTATTGCAGTAATCATAAGTATAACAATAGCAAACGGTAATCAAGATAGTATTAAAGCAGAAGAAAATATGGTTCAAGGTCCTTTAACTGTAAAAGTAGTTTTACAGAGAGTATATCTTGATGGAGAGTTAAGTGAAGAGGTAACAAATGAAACAATTCTTTCGATGGAAGATTTCTGGGCTGCCTATGATGGCTGGCAGTTAATTGATCAAAATGAAGAGAGAGTTGTTTTTCAAAGAAGTATAGATGATATTTCACCTCTATTAAAAACAAACGGCTATTTCGGAATTGATGATGATGGTACGTTATCGATCTTTAATGGAAAACCAGAGACGAATGAAGTAATTCAATCCTTCTTTCAAATTGATGTGAAAAAGTTGGAAAGTAGAAAGCATGATGAATTAATTCAAGGAATTAGAATACAATCGAGAGACCAATATCTAGAGGTTTTAAAAACTCTTGAAACATATCCAAAGTCAGAGAAAAAATAAAAAAGCTAACTTAAAAGGTGAAAATCTTTTGAGTTAGCTTTTTTGACGAGATAAGAATAAGTACACCCTGAGCTTTTCTTAATAAGAAATTATTATTATCAGAAAAATACCTAAGGCGAAATTTTAATGGTAAAATAGGTTGTAAGAACAATTGTACGTATTTAGATGCATTGTAGTCAAAATCCCTTCTGATTAACCGCTTTTTTTGATACAATGGGGTACAGTCGTAAAAGAGGTGAATATCGTTGATAGAATTTATTAAAGGGTATGTGGACGATGTGACGCCAGAGTATATTGTCATTGATCATCGTGGTTTAGGATATCAAATCCATACACCAAATCCGTTTAGTTATAAGAAAAGCCAACAAGAAGAAATCATTATCTATACATATCAGCATGTACGTGAAGATATATTAGCTTTATACGGCTTTAAATCGAGAGAAGAAAAAGCATTATTTATGAAATTGCTCAATGTAACTGGCATAGGGCCTAAGGGGGCATTAGCTATACTTGCTTCGGGTAATCCCTCACAGGTGATTGAGGCAATTGAAAATGAAAATGATACATTCCTCGTAAAGTTTCCAGGTGTAGGTAAAAAGACAGCACGGCAAATTATCTTAGATTTAAAAGGTAAATTAGGCGATGTTGCTGCTTTGTATGCGCCAGATTTATTTACACATGAAGAAATTTCAAAAAAGCATACTGCAAATCATGCCTTGAATGAGGCAATTGAGGCACTGAAAGTACTAGGTTATGCCGAACGTGAAATTAAAAAAGTTGCTCCTTCTCTTGCAGAAGAAAGTTTAACTACAGATCAATATGTAAAAAAAGCATTGCAAAAGCTATTGAAGTAAGGTGATAAACATGGATGAACGCCTTGTATCAAATGAAGCAGATTCACAGGAATCGTATATTGAGCAAAGCTTAAGACCTCAGAACTTAGGACAATACATAGGACAGGATAAAGTAAAAGAAAATTTAAAGGTGTTTATTGAAGCAGCAAAAATGCGAAGCGAAACATTGGATCATGTTCTTTTGTATGGTCCTCCAGGCCTAGGAAAAACAACATTAGCAACGATTATTGCAAATGAAATGGGTGTGAATATTCGTACAACTTCTGGACCTGCCATTGAAAGACCTGGTGATCTAGCAGCAGTTTTAACAGCACTAGAGCCTGGTGATGTACTGTTTATCGATGAAATACATCGTTTGCATCGTTCAATAGAGGAAGTTTTGTATCCCGCTATGGAGGATTTTTGCCTTGATATTGTCATAGGTAAAGGCTCTACAGCAAGATCCGTTCGTTTAGATCTCCCGCCATTCACGCTAATCGGAGCAACAACAAGAGTTGGATTATTAACAGCTCCGCTTCGTGACCGTTTTGGAGTCTTGAGCAGATTAGAATATTATAATGAAAAACAGCTAGCACATATTATTGAACGTACAGCAGAAATATTAGAAGTTGGTATTGAATATGATGGTGCCGTCGAAATGGCTAGAAGATCTCGTGGTACACCAAGAATTGCAAATCGCTTGCTAAGGAGAGTAAGAGATTTTGCTCAAGTAATGGGAGTAGAGACAATCACAACTGAATTAGCTGTTGACGCATTAGAGAGGCTTCAAGTAGATAAATTAGGATTAGATCATATTGATCATAAGCTTCTCCTTGGAATTATTGAAAAATTCCGAGGAGGACCGGTTGGAATCGATACAATTTCGGCTACAATAGGTGAAGAGTCACATACAATTGAAGATGTATATGAGCCATATCTATTGCAAATTGGATTTCTACAACGAACTCCAAGAGGAAGAATTGTAACAGATCTGGTATATCGACATTTTCAAATGGAGGTTCCAAACATTGACTGAGTTTCCTAAAGTTTTAATGATAATCGGTGGTGTGCTTTTAATCATTGGGATTTTTATGCAATTTATTGGGAAACTACCTGGAGATATTGTGTTTAAAAAAGGGAATACAACTATATTTTTCCCCATTGTTACATGTATCGTCATTAGTATTGTTCTATCTCTAGTATTTTCGTTTTTTGGTCGATTTAAGTAAGGTAAAGTAAGTTAAGTGATTACAGAAAAAAGGTGAACGTTTTGAAGGTAGAATTATTTGATTTTCACCTTCCGGAAGAACTGATTGCACAAGTTCCTTTAAAGGAAAGGGATGCATCTAGACTAATGGTTCTTCACAAGGAGACAGGTGAGCTACAGCATAAGTCATTTAAGTCAGTTATTGATTATTTCCACTCTGGTGATTGTCTCGTATTAAATAATACAAGAGTTATGCCAGCGAGGCTTTTTGGTATGAAGGAAGATACTGGTGCAAGTATTGAGATCTTATTATTAAAACAACAAGAAGCTGATGTATGGGAAACTTTGGTTAAACCTGCCAAACGGGTAAAAGAAGGTACAGTGATCACATTTGGTTCCGGTATACTAAAGGCTACTTGTGTAGGAACAAGTGAGCATGGTGGTCGATTACTACAATTTGATTATGATGGAATCTTTTATGAAGTTCTTGATTCACTTGGAGAAATGCCATTACCACCATATATAAAAGAACAATTAGATGATCGAGAAAGATACCAAACTGTTTTTTCTCGTGAAATTGGATCTGCTGCCGCCCCAACTGCAGGATTACACTTTACAGAAGAAATTCTTGATCAACTTAAAGAAAAAGGGGTTCATATCGGCTTTATTACTCTTCATGTAGGATTAGGTACATTTCGGCCAGTTAGTGCTGAGACAGTAGAAGAACATGATATGCATGCAGAATTTTATCAAGTAAGTGAGGGGACGGCTTCTCTTTTGAATGAAGTGCGTTCAAGAGGTGGTCGCATTATCTCAGTAGGGACAACCTCGACTAGAACACTTGAGACGATTGCGTCCAAGAATGAAGGGCAATATGTAGCAGAAAGCGGCTGGACCAATATTTTTATTTATCCTGGTTATGAATTTAAGGGAATTGATGGTATGATCACAAACTTCCATCTGCCTAAATCTTCTTTAATTATGCTTGTTAGTGCTCTAGCATCAAGGGAATATGTGATGAACGCCTACACAGCAGCTGTTAAGGAAAAGTATCGATTTTTTAGCTTTGGAGATGCGATGCTTATTATCTAGGGCACATACGCTTTTCTTATAAGGAGGAAAAAAGGTGTCAACTTCACCAATTCGTTACGAACTAATTAAAACTTGTAAACAAACAGGTGCGAGGCTTGGAATGGTACATACACCACATGGTAGCTTTGAAACACCTGTATTTATGCCAGTAGGCACGCTTGCAACAGTAAAAACAATGTCTCCTGAAGATTTAAAACAAATGGGAGCAGGAATTATTTTAAGCAATACCTATCATTTATGGCTTCGTCCAGGGCATGAGATTGTGAAAGAAGCCGGTGGATTACATAAGTTTATGAACTGGGACCGTGCAATTTTAACAGATTCTGGGGGATTCCAAGTTTTTAGCTTAAGTGATATGCGAAGAATAGAAGAAGAGGGAGTTCATTTTAGAAATCATTTAAATGGAGACAAACTTTTCCTATCTCCAGAAAAAGCAATGCATATTCAGAATGATTTAGGTTCTGACATTATGATGGCTTTTGATGAATGCCCGCCATATCCTGCTGAATATGAGTATATGAAAAAATCAGTTGAACGGACAAGCCGTTGGGCTGAACGATGTTTAGAAGCTCATAACAGACCAAATGAACAAGGATTATTTGGGATTATTCAAGGTGGAGAATATGAGGAATTACGTAAACAAAGTGCAAGAGATTTAGTATCATTAGATTTTCCAGGTTATGCAGTTGGTGGATTATCAGTAGGGGAACCGAAAGATGTCATGAATCGTGTTCTTGACTTTACAACTCCACTCATGCCAGCAAACAAGCCGCGATATTTAATGGGGGTAGGCTCACCGGATTCATTAATTGATGGAGCGATTCGTGGAATCGATATGTTTGACTGTGTTCTACCAACTCGTATTGCTCGAAATGGAACATTAATGACAAGTGAAGGTCGATTGGTTGTGAAAAATGCAAAATTTGCAAAAGATTTCGGACCGCTTGATGAAAATTGTGATTGTTATACATGTCGTAATTATTCACGCGCATATATTCGCCATTTAATAAAATGTGATGAAACGTTCGGATTAAGATTAACATCTTACCATAATCTATATTTTCTGGTAAACTTAATGGAGAAAGTAAGAGAAGCTATTCGAGAAGATCGTTTAGGCGATTTCCGCGATGAATTTTTTGAAAAATACGGTTTTAATAAACCGAATGCTAAAAACTTCTAGGACATGCTTGAAAGGGGTGAAAATAATGGAAATGTTAGGAACAGTATTACCTTTAGTACTTATGTTTGCTATTTTTTATTTCTTGTTGATACGTCCGCAGCAAAAGCAACAAAAAGCGGTACGTGAAATGCAAAACAGCTTACAAAAGGGCGATAAAATTGTAACGATTGGTGGACTTCATGGTATTTTAGACTCAATCGACGAAAATAAGATTATTGTTAAGGTTGGTGACGGCACTCGTTTAACGTTTGATCGTAAATCAATTCGTGAAGTTGTTAAAGACTAAATAGTACATAGGTGGACAAAAAAACAGGGTTCATTTGGACCCTGTTTTTATTTACTAGCTCTAGAAGATGTCATATTGACTCCAAATACTCCCCCGACCATTGCTACAACTAAAAAACCTCCGTGATACATTGTTTGTTCCATTGTAAAGATATGACCATAGCCTAAAAATTGAAAAAGAAAAATAATTAAAGAGTAGAGAATAGCAGTCACTCCACCAATTAGCCATCCCTTTTCCTTTCCATTTCCTCCAGCGACAAATCCACCTATGAACATTGCTAAAACTGAAAGACCTAATAGTAACCATGTTATGGAAGATTCCGTTAGGCTTGTGAATTTTAAAAGCAAAGAGAATATTAAGCTAGTAGCTAATGCGATAACAAAGATTGTGATAAGACCATAGAGAATTGCTTTTCCCCATTTTTTTGTTTCCACTTAGACTTCCACCTTTCCTACTAAGTTCAAGCTTGTTTCTGCTCGTCTTAGTACAGAATATTCATAGAAGAAAAAAATAGAATACAAATATTTTTATGGACTTGCATCATATGATGGTATGAGGAAGTATATTGCTTGAGATATCTTTTTAGTGACTAGCTACAGTGACTAACCCCGTGGCTCTACTGCACTCATGATAGAAAGGAAATATTTCTTATATTCATGCTCGGTTTTTTCCTGAGGTCGAACAAGTCACTTAAGCTTTTCATGTGGAAGGGGTTAGATGATGCTAACAATATTGACTGTCATCATTTTTTTATTAACCTATATCGTAATTATGACAGAAAAAATTGATCGTGCGTTGGCTGCTGGTATCGGTGGCGTTGCAATGCTTATCGTTGGAATCTATGATGTCAACAAAGCGTTTGTCACCTATATTGATTGGAATACGATTGCATTGTTATTTGCTATGATGATTATTGTCATCATAACAAGTCAAACAGGTGTGTTTGAATATGTTGCGATTATGATGGCAAAGGTTGTTGGCGGTAGACCAATTCCCTTGTTGATTGTTATTTCAACCCTAACAGCTATTGGTTCAGCTTTTTTGGCAAATGTAACAATGGTTTTGTTACTCGTACCAATTATATTAACAATTGTTAGAATGCTTAATATTCCTGCAATACCCTATTTGATTTCGATTATTATTGCATCTAATATTGGTGGGACTGCAACATTGATTGGAGATCCACCCAATATTATGATTGGTCAAGCAGTTGAGCA